>LRTP01000447.1 GCA_001550305.1 Streptomyces diastatochromogenes | reverse complement strand
GCGCGGGCCTGCTCGCCGAAGGGTCCGGCGATGCGGGCGTACGCGTCGGCGAGGGCGTCGAACTCGGGCAGGGCGGCCCGGTAGTCGCCGCCAAGGAGGCGGATCGCCGCTCGCTGGCGGCGCAGCGCCAGGACCTGCTTGCTCTCGGAGCCGAGCGCGAGGGCCGCGGGTTCGATGACCTCGCCGAGCACCTCGGCGGCCTGTGCGAACCGCTCCTCCTCCAGTAGGGCGTCGGAGTGTGCGTACGCCTCCTTGATGTTCTCGCGCAGCCGGTCGGGGACGGGCGGCTGGGCCCCCGGGAAGACGGCTGTCGGCGTCGGACCACCGGGTGCGGGGGCCTGGGCGCGGGCGCGGGGCGCGAAGGGGTGACGGAACACACCCGTCGGGTCGGGTGCGCCGGCCGGCCCGGCATCGGATGTGCCGGGTTCCGCGCCCGGCGGCGGGAGGAACGGCAGCAGCCGCGCGTATACCTCCTGCGTGTCGGCGGGCCGCGCCTCGGGCGCCTTGCGCAGCAGGTGTAGGACCAGCTCCTCCAGCGCCTCGGGGACGTCGGGCCGTAGCTGTCGCAGCGGGGTGGGGGCGGCGTTGACGTGCTGGTACATCAGCAGGTACTCGTTCTCCGCCTCGAACACGAGGCGCCCGCTGAGGAGTTCGTGCAGCACACAGCCCAGGGCGTACAGGTCGGTCTGCGGGGTGATGCGTCCGCCGCGGACCTGCTCGGGCGACATGTACTGGTGGGTGCCGATGGGGCTGCCGGTGGCGGTCAGCTTGGTGACGTCGGTGCGCAGGATCGCCGCGATGCCGAAGTCGAGGACCTTCACGGTGCCGTCGCGTGCGACGAGGATGTTGCCCGGCTTGAGGTCCCGGTGGATGACCGGCACGTCGTGCGCGTACGACAGCACGGTGGCGACCTGCGCGGCGACGGCGGCCGCCCAGCTGACCGGCAGCGGCCGGCCGGGGTCGAGGTAGGCGGACAGCGGTACGCCGTCGACGAGCTCCATCACCAGGAACAGCCGCTCGTACGACGCGTCGAGCACCGCGTCGTACACCTGCGGCACACCGGGGTGCTGGATGCGCGCGGTGATGCGGGCCTCGCGACGGAAGCGCCTGGCGAACTCCTCGGCCAGCTGCGGAGAGGTGACCGACGCCTGCCGGATGAGCTTCACGGCGACGGGCCGGTCGAGCACGGCGTCGTAGCCGCGCCACACGTCGCCCATGCCGCCGTGGCTGAGCTCCTCCAGGAGTTCGTAACGGTCGGAGATCGCCTCCTGCGGCACCTTGCCCCCGGTGTGCGTGATGAACAGTCACGGTCAGCGGTCAAGTGTGACCGCTGCGTCGATCTGCCGTCCAGCGGTCGCGGTGCGACGTACTCCGCCCAGACCGCCTTGCCGGGGCCGCCATGACGCGGATGGCAGTCCCGGCGGTCGGCGCTGACTCAGCCTTGCTCGTTGTGTTTTTCCTCGTCCTGCCACCAACGGCGCGCTCGCTCGGCGATCTTGCTGGAGAGCTTGTCCGTTACCGAGCCGGCCCGGTCGAGGGTCTCGTTGCCGAGGCTTACGGCGGCATCGACGCCCTGGGCTCCCGTCTCGAGCGCCTTGTCCCTCACCTCCGCGGCCGCGTCCACCCACCGTCTCGCCTCCGATGACCGGCGACCGGACTCAATCCCGAGCCGCCCGTGGAAGTCATGGACGCCGGTCGCGACATGGTTGCTCGACTGGACTACAGCCGGGGACTTGCTCGGGTTCAGCAGCACCTTCGCGTTGGCCGTGCCGGCAGCCGCATCCATCCGGGCCACTAGACGCTCGGTGCTCCGCGAGATGAGTTCCAGCCGGTCCTGCCGGGCAGCCTTCAGCCCGCGGCGATGTCCGTCCAGCTCATCCGGAGACGCGTCCAGCACTCGGTCGAGTTCGAGCACGGCGATCGCGTCCTGCAACTGGAAGCAGCGAGCCAGCACAGCGAGCCATTCCCGAACTATCGACTCGGCTGCCCTGGCCGTCGTGGCGAGATCACCGATGTCGGTCTTGCGCTCCATCTTCTCCGCGAGTGCGTCGAGTTGACGCAATGCGTACGCCTGGGTCTCCGCGATCGTCGTCGGCGCGGTCTGCACCTTCGACCACATAATCTCGTCGACCCTGCCCCTCTTCTCCCGGATGGTCATGGTTTCCTCGATGACGAGGCCCAGTCCGATCATGCGGGCCAACGCAGTGTCCTTCTGCGCGCGCAGCACGTCGTCGACCTTCTCGTCGATCGTGGCGAGATAGTCGGTGATCTCGGCCATGGACTGCTGCATCGCAAGCTGCGCCATGATCCCCGCAGCACCAGCCAGAAGTGCAGGGTTGGTCAGGAACGAGCCGGCCCCCTTCTCGATCTGGAGCCATGACTTGATTGAGCCAGGTTTCCCCACCATCGCATGGCTGACGCCTGGCGTCTTGCTTTCCATCAGCCCGAACTCCTTGACGCGCTGCGCGGACTCCTTGGTCAGCTTCACCCAGCGACCGGAGTTGGCGGCAATATCCGAACCTGTCTGCGCGACTGCGGCCCCGGTACCGAAGACGGACTTGAGCCGTTGCAGTCCGAGGTCCTTCGACGACAGCCCCTCCGAGACGAGGAAGCGTTCGACGTCCGTCGCATTCCCGATGACCGCCAGTCCGTCACCGTCACTGATCAGCTGAATCTCGTTGTCCATCGCCCGCTCCTGAAGTGGCTTCTCGTAGTTGAGGAGAGGTAAAAGGCCGCAGCGGCCCGCACCAGCTCGTCACCTTTTTTCTCGACGCGGACGGCGTCGGAGGTACGTTCGGGGCGCGGGACCAGCTCCGTCCGGTGGTCCGGCTGTGTGCTCCTGATGTCCTGCGAAGGGTGCCCCGACCGGCAATGTCCAGCCGGGGCGTACGCATCAGACGTCGTCGTCTAGGCCCTCCTCGCGGCGGATCATCCGCCACGCGGCCTTGCGGGCGCTGCGGTCCAGGCTGGACTTGAAGCCCTTGTCGGGGCCGAAGTACTGGCGGCCCATGCCCGCGATGGTGTCGATGTGGTCGGCCATCTTGTCCGCGAAGACGTTGTCGAAGACGAGGCCGAAGTTGTCCTCGTCGTTGACGACGGCCGCCGCCCGCACCTTCGGGTCGGCCTTGGCCTCCTCGAAGGGCCGGATGACGTCCTGTTCGGTGAACTCGGTGCCGAAGCGTTCGTTGAACTTGTCGATCAGCTGGGAGAGCAGCGACTTCTCCGCTTCCTTCGCGCCGCCCGAGCCGTCGCCGAAGCCCTGCATCGTCGTCGGCCCCTCGGAGGTGAGGGAGACGTCGTACTCGCCGGTCTTCTCCACCCGCATATGGCTGAGGTCGATCTCGCCTATGTCCACGCCGCCGTCCGCGCGGCGCGGCAGCCGGTTGAGGAGGTAGCGGCCGTAGAGGTGCAGCCGCTCCAGCTCGGCGTCCCGGTAGGGGACGATCTGCGCGAGGAAGCCGTACTTCCTGACGTAGTCGTTGAGGTCGGCGCGGAAGCCCTCCGCCGTCTCCTGGTCGTCCTCGTCGTCGCTTTCGAGCAGGGGCGTGAAGCGGGCGACGGCGGGGGAGAGCAGCCGGTACAGCTCGGCGTGCAGCTTCTCCCACTTGGACTGTGAGCCTGCCGCCTTCTCCTTGGCGGCGAAGTACGCGGCGGCGAACTCGTCCATCTCCTGGCCGGACAGGATCGGCGCCTGCATGACCCGGCTCTGCGCGGTGTAGAGCAGGTTGGGGTCGGAGGGGAGGGTCATCGCTTCCTCGAAGTACGGGCGGAAGGAGTCCTGTATGTCGTCGGCGTCGTTGACGAAGTCCAGTACCGCCAGGTCGGCCTGAGTCTTGCGCTCGGCGGTCCGGTTCAGCCGCGACAGCGTCTGGACGGCGGAGATGCCGGTCAGCGACTTGTTGACGTACATCGTCGTCAGCAGCGGCTGGTCGAACCCGGTCTGGTACTTCTCCGCGACGACCAGGATCTTGTACTCGCGCTGGCCCGCCCCGCCGGCGCGCGCGGCCTTGTCGTCGGCACGCGTGTACGCGAATGCCTTCGGCAGCGCGCTCTCCGACAGCCCGCCGTTCTCCTTCGGCTCGGTGGTCTCCTCGCCGTCGATCGTGAGCGAGCCGGAGAAGGCGACGAGGACCCCCAGGTCGGGGTACTTGGTGTCGTAGTCCCGGTCCTTGATGTAGCTCTTGATCGCGCGCGCCATCTGCACGGCGGACTGCCGCGAGGCAGTCACCACCATCGACTTGGCCCGCCCGCCGAGACGGCCCCGGCTGTGCGCCACGAAGTGCTCCACGATCACCGTGGCGTGCTGGGCGACCGTCGAGTCATGGGTCAGCGCGTACCGGGCGAGCAGGCCGTTCGCCTTCGACGGGTCGACCTCCCGCTCGTCGGGGTTCTGGTTCACCAGCTTCCAGTACGTGTTGTACGTGACGTAGTTCCGCAGCGGGTCGAGGATGAAGCCCTCCTCGATCGCCTGCCGCATCGAGTACGTGTGGAAGGGCCGGTAGGTCGCCTTGCCGTCGATGTCCTGGAGCGTGCCGAAGAGTTCGAGGGTCTTGGCCTTCGGCGTGGCGGTGAACGCGAAGTAGGAGAGGTTCGCGGCGCGGGAACGCTGCTCGGCCCTCTTCTTGAGTTGCTCGTCGAGGGTGGCGGCGGCCGGGGCCTTGACCGCGGTCGCGCCCGCATCGTCCGAGTCGGAGTCCAGGCCGAGGTCGCGCAGGGCGGATCGTACGGCGGTGGCGGCGTCGCCGGACTGCGAGGAGTGCGCCTCGTCCACGATGATCGCGAAGCGGCTGCCCCGGATCTCGGTGGGGTTGCGCTGGAGGTAGTCGAGCAGCGCCGGGAAGGAGTGCAGAGTGACGGTGACGATCTTCCCGGTGTCGCGGGAGAGGGCCTTGGCGAGCTGCTCGCCCTTCGCCCCGTGCTTCTCGTCGATCTTGACGACGAGACCTGCAGTCTGCTCGAAATTGCCGACCGTTTCACGGAGTTGGGCGTCCAGGTTGCGGCGGTCGGTGATGACGATGACCTTGTCGAAGACCGGCACGCCCGGCTTGAGGCCCTTGGCCACGGCCTCGGCGTCGAGCTCCGACGGGTCGGTGGGGGTGTGCAGGTCGCTGAGGCGGTGCGCGAGCCAGCCGATGGTGTTCGACTTGCCCGAGCCGGCCGAGGCCATGACCAGGTAGTCGTGGCCCGCGCCGTGCGTTGCGGCGTGCACGGTGAGCTTCTTGACCGCGTCCCACTGCTGGAACCGCGGGAAGACCATCGTCTTCGTCGTGCCGCCGCCGGGCGTCTTGCTCTTGTGCAGGTGCACGAACCGCTGGAGCAGGTCCAGCCAGTTGTCCGGCTGCCAGACCTGCTCCCAGAGGTAGGAGGTCGCGTACGTGCCGTAGGCGGTCGGGGCCGGGTTGCCGGCGCCGCCGGGCTGACCGGGACCGTTCGAGCCGGTGTTGAACGGGAGGAAGCGGGTGTTCTTGCCCTTGAGCTGGGTGGCGACGAAGACCAGATCCGGGTCGACGGCGAAGTTCGCGACGACGCGGCGCGTGAAGATCAGCTCGGTCGGATCGCGGTCGGTGCGGTACTGCTCCTTGGCCTGCTCCACCCCTTGCTTGGTCAGTGGGTTCTTCAACTCGGCCGTGGCGACGGGGATTCCGTTGAGGAACAGGGTGAGGTCGAGCCGGTTGCCCCAGTCGGCCTGCTTCGTCGCGTACTCGAGTTCGCGGACGACGGTGAGACGGTTGGCCCGGTAGCCGTCGAGCACGGAGTCGTGGGCGACGAGGTTCGGCTTGAAGTAGGCGACGCGGAGGAGGACGCCCCGATCCTTGACGCCGTTGCGCAGCACGTCAAGGAGGCCGTTGGTGGCGATGGCCTGGTCGAGTCGACTTGCGAACCCGCGCTGCGCCTCGTTCGGGTCGCCGCCGTAGACGGTGAGCAGCTCGCTCCACTCGTCGGGCTGGGTCGCGCCGATGAAGGTGAACAACTCGTTGGTGTCCAGGCCGAGATCGGCTCGGTAATCCTGCGGCCGCGCCTCGCGCCAGCCCCGCTCGACCATGGCGGCGACGATGGCATCGCCGAAGGCGGACTCCGTGTGGATGGGGCTCATGGCTACGCGCTCACTCCGTCCGTTACGTTGCGCCCGCTGGCGGTCGATGCGTCGAACTGGCCGGTTACGGCGGCGGTGATCAGGGCTTGGCGGCGTTCGGCCAGAAGACTCGTGGCTTGCTGTGCAGTGCGCTCCAGCGCACGAAGACGTGATGCAGCCAGATCGAGTCGTTTAACAACGACTCGTTGATGGGCGGCAGATGGAACGGCGATGGGGAAGTTCTTGAGGAAGTCGTTATTGATGATGGGGAGAGTCGTGTACGGGGCCAGTTCTCTCAGCTCGTCTGTGGCCGCCCAGAGTTGCCATGCCAGGAAGCGACCTACCATATCTACCTCTGGTACCAAAGCGGTGATTTGCTGATTCCCCGTACCCTCGTGATCCAGATACGCCACCTTGCCAGCTGTTGCCCCGATGCCGATGACCAAGACGCTCCCACTCGGGAATTTTGGAACGACTCTCTCCGCGATAGCACTTCGCGGTAGGCGCTTTAGGGAAGGAGCCAATCCAAGAAGTCCCTCGATGCTGGATGGTCCGTACCAAGGCACTGCGTCGGTTCGGGTACGCTCCACCCAGATTTCGGTATCGTCACTGGACGGCGTCGTTCCCGTCTTGATCGATGTGATCGTTCGGCGCAACTGCTGCGTGGCCCAACCATCAGGAAGTGTGCCGGACCGGATCGCCGCCCGACCCGTAACTGAATTAGCAAGTGATTCAAATCGCTCGCGCAAGAGTTCAGATTGCTGGTGTCGATGTGCAACGAGGGCATCGATGCGGGCGGTCTCGGTGTCGAGGAAGTCGGCGATGCGGCGCTGCTCCTCCGCCGACGGCAGCCACAATCCAACCTCGCCCAGCTCTTCTGCGTTCAGGTGAGGTTGGGCTGCCCTGGTACTCGCCAACTTGATTTGATCGAGAGCGGCTGTACTCAGTAGCGCGTAGGCCGCAAAGCGTGAGTCCACCGTATGCGGCGTCACTCGCAGGTCGTAACCCGGAGCGCTGCCAGCCCATTCACTGGTGATACGGGCCGAATCGCCAGTGTATGCTCCGCTTCGGACGACCAGTATTTCTCCCTCGTGCAGCAGCGGAGCTCGGTCCAATGGCAGGTCCTGAAGATGAGCGCGAAGCAGGTTGTCGGCGCTGATCTTTCCTCGGAACACGTTGGTTGCCCGGATGATCGGGATGCCCTCCTCCGAGAGTGGGGGCGGCTGGCCCAATCCGTAACGGATTCGAGCCACCCTCTTGAGTGGAACGAACCCGGTCACTCGGTCACCTCACCCAGCAGCGCCTGAATCTCCGCCTCCAGCGTTTTCAACTCCGCATCGATCTCCGCCAGCGGCCTCGGCGGCTTGTACACGTAGAAGTGCCGCGTGAACGGGATTTCATAGCCGATCTTCGTCTTCGTGTGGTCGATCCACGCGTCCGGGACGTGCGGCAGCACCTCGCGCTTGAGGTAGTCCTCGACGTCCTCGCCGAGCGGGACGTTCTCGTAGTCCCGCAGGTCCGCGTCCGGTTCCGGTGCGCCCTTGACCTTCTGGACCTCGCCCTCCGGGTCCCGGACACCGATCGTCTCCCGTACCGCCTTCGCGAACGGCGCTCCCGAGGGCCAGGTCAGGCCGGCCGCGACCACCGCGTCCTTGAGCGCGATGAATGCCTCGGACTTCGTCGTCCAGGACGAGCCGAGCAGCGTACGCACTGCCGCGACGAACTCCTCGCTCCGCTCCAGCTTGGCCACCGGCTTGGCCTCCGCCAGCGCCGCCAGCGTCTCCTCCGTCACCTCGAATCGGAGCTTCAGGGGACGTTCGACGGTGATGCGCTGGTAGCCGAAGTCCTCGTTGGCGAAGAGCTTCACCTTGCCATGCAGCGGGTGCTCGGGGTCCTTGGCGACCTGGACGGCTTCCGCGTACAGGCGGGTGATGTCGGCGATGTGGTCGGGGCGGCCGTTCGTCCCGTCGCCGAGCTCCTTGCGCTTGTCGCCGAGAGACTTGCGCATCTTCTGCCACTGGTCGCGCGCGTCGAGCAGGACGACCTTGCCCTTGTGGTCGACGTCCTTGCGGTTGGTGAGGATCCAGAAGTACGTGGAGATGCCGGTGTTGTAGAAGAGCTGGTCCGGGAGGGCGACGATCGCCTCCAGCCAGTCGTTCTCCAGGATCCAGCGGCGGATGTTGGACTCGCCGGACTCGGCCGCTCCCGTGAAGAGCGGGGAGCCGTTGAAGACGATGGCGATGCGGGAGCCGCCCCCGCCGTTCACGTCCACCGGCTTCATCTTCGAGATCATGTGCTGGAGGAAGAGCAGCGAGCCGTCGTTGATGCGCGGCAGGCCCGCGCCGAAGCGGCCGGCGTCGCCGAGCGACTGGTGCTCGTACTCGACCTCCTCCTTGACCTTCTTCCACTCCACGCCGAACGGCGGGTTGGCGAGGATGTAGTCGAACCTGCGGCGGGCGTGGCCGTCGTCGGAGAAGGAGTTGCCGAAGCGGATGTTCTCCGGGTCCTGGCCTTTGATCATGAGGTCGGAGCGGCAGATCGCCCAGGACTCGGGGTTGAGCTCCTGCCCGTACACCTCGACCGTCGCGTCCGGGTTGAGGGCCTTGATGCGGTCGTCGGCGGCGCTGAGCATGCCGCCCGTGCCGCAGGCCGGGTCCATGACCGTGCGGACGACGCCCGGCAGGCTGAGGGCGTCCGCGTCGGGCGCCACCAGCAGGTTGACCATCAGTTTGATGACCTCGCGCGGGGTGAAGTGCTCACCCGCGGTCTCGTTCGACTGCTCGGCGAAGCGGCGGATCAACTCCTCGAAGATGTAGCCCATGTTGTGGTTGGGCACGACGTCGGGGTGCAGGTCAAGGTCGGTGAACTTGCCGATGACCTGGTAGAGCAGGTTCGCGCTGTCGAGCTTCCTGATCTGCTGGTTGAACTCGTACTTGTCGAGGACCTCGCGGGCGTTGTCGGAGAAGGCGCCGACGTAGATCTGCAGGTTCTTCGCCGCGTTCTGCGGGTCGGCCGCGATCTTCCGCAGCGTCAGGTCGCTCTTGTTGTAGAAGGAGTGGCCCGAGGCCTTGCGCAGGAAGTGGCCGGTGTCGATCTCCTGGCCAGCGAACTTGGCGACGGTCTCGACGACCTTGCCGCGCGTCGGCTCCAGGACGCACTCCAGGCGGCGCAACACGGTGAACGGCAGGATGACCTTGCCGTAGTCCGACTGCTTGTAGTCGCCGCGCAGGAGATCGGCGACGGACCAGGCGTGGTTCGCCAGCTCCGTGTGCTTGCTGCTGTTCAAGAGGTCCCGGCTTCCTTTCGAAGAGCACCGTCCGGGCGTGGGACGGCAGGGATCCAGTGTGGTCGTGTGCGGTGGGACGTGTCGGGTGTTTCAGGCGGAATGGTTGTCCGGGGTGTCCGGTGGCAGGAGTACGCCGGCGGTGAGGCCGGTGGTCAGGGTGGCCGCGGTGTCGGCGGCGAGGTCGGCGGTTCGGCGGACGGCCGCGCGCAGCTCGTACACGCGTCGGAAGGCCTCCCCGTAGCGCCGCTGTTCCTCCAGGGGCAGCAGTGGTACGCGCAGGCGGCCCGGTGTGACGTGCACGAGGCTGCTGCCGGTGGACGCGGAGGCGATGTTGTCCTCGGCGCCGAGGAACCCGGCCAGGAACCACGGGTCGAGGCGGGCCGGGTCGGGGCGCAGGAGGTGGATGTGCGGACCGAGCAGGGCTCCGGTGTCCTGGTCGTCCGCGACCCGGGTCATTGCGGCCGCGTCGCCGCCGCCCGCGACGGCGCGTACGAGGACGTCCCCGGCGGCGACGGATTGCGTGGCGTCGGCGTGGATGTCAACGGCCCCGGCGGACGGGGGGTTTGCGGCGGAGATGTCCTGGGCGGTGATGACCGGCCGGTCCACGGTGGGGGCGGCGGGGCCCTTGGAGCCTCGGGTGCTGGGCGTCGCCGCCCGCAGCACGGTCAGGGCCCCGCCGAGTGCCAGGTCGGAGACG
>LRTP01000446.1 GCA_001550305.1 Streptomyces diastatochromogenes | reverse complement strand
CCACCGGCCCCGCGGCCACCGGCCCCGAGACCGCCGGGCCGCTGGCCGGCATCCGCGTCCTGGAGGTCGGCCACATGCTGGCGGGCCCCTACGCCACCATGATGCTCGCCGACCTCGGCGCCGAGGTCATCAAGATCGAGCCGCCGGGCGGGGACATCTCCCGGCAGGTGAGCGACGCGTACTTCGCCAGCCTCAATCGGGGCAAGCGCAGTGTCCGCCTCGACCTGACCACGCCGAGCGGTCAGGAACGACTCGGTGAACTCGCCTCGGACGCCCACGCGTTGCTGGTCAACCTCAAGCCGTCGGCGATCCACCGGCTCGGGCTCACCTACGAGGCGCTGAAGAAGTGGAACGAACGGATCGTCTGTGTCGCGCTCACGGGCTACGGCCTGGACGCGGGCGACGACCCGGCCTTCGACTACGTCGTCCAGGCGGCCACCGGCGTCGCCGCGCTGACCGGCGACCCGGCGGGGCCGCCGACCCTGCCCGGCTACTCCTCGGCCGACAACTCCTCCGGCCTCACCGCGGCACTGGGCCTGCTCGCGCAGATCGTCTCGGGCCGCGGCGGGCAGGTCGAGGTGTCACTGCGGGACGTGATGCTCTCCCAGCTCAACTACCGGGCGTCCGCCTACCTCAACGAGGGGGTCGAGCCGCGCCGTCTGCCGCTGGGCGCGCACTCCTACTACGTACCGGCGCAGCTCTTCCCCACGGCGGACGGCCACTTGGCCCTGTTCATCACCCACGACAGCTTCTGGAAGTCCTTCGCCGGGGAGGCGGGCATCGAGGGCTTCCCGGCGATGGCCGAACGGGCGGCGCGTCGTGAGGAGGTGCTCGACGTGGTGACGAAGGCCCTGGCGAGCGACACCGCGACCGCCTGGGAGACACGTCTGCGCCCCCTGGGCGTGCCCGCGGCGGCCGTACGGACGTTGCCGCAGGCGCTGGCGGCGACGCCGGAGGCGATCGTGACGGCCGGGGACTTCCGCCTCGTACGCGGTCCCGTGCGGGTGGCCGGGTACGAGCCCGCGTACGGACCCCCGCCCCGCCTGGGCGAGCACGGCTCGTAGGGCGTGGGCCGTTACCAGCGACATGCGAAGGGGTCCCGGGAGTTCGACTCCCGGGACCCCTTCCGTTCACCCCGGCATCGACTCCGACTTCTGCACCGTGCCGGTGATACCGCTCGCGTCCTGGCCGGCCAGGAGTACGGCCGCGTCCGCCATCGCCTCCGGGGGCTCGATCATCTCCGGTGGGATCTCGCGTCCGCCGCCCCCGGCCCGCCAGCCCTCGGTGACGACGACACGCGACGGGGCCAGGCAGTTGACCGCGATGTTGTCGGACTTGAGGGTGGCGGCGAGCCCGAGATAGAGGCGCTCGACGCCCGCCTTGGAGACCCAGTACGCGTTGGCGCCCCGGTCGGTCATGCCGACCCCGTTGGTCGTCACCGCCACCAGCGAGCCCCCGCCGCGCGCCCTGATGTGCGGGACGACCGCCTTGGTGACGAGGAAGACCCCGGTGAGATTGACGTCCAGGCACAACTGCCAGCGCTTGAGCGGTGTGGACTCGACCGGGCCGAGCCACATGACCCCGGCGTTGGCGATCAGGATGTCGATCCCGCCGAACTCCGCGACGGTCGCGGCCACGGCGGCCTCGACCGACGCCTCGGAGGTCACGTCGCACGCGACCGCGAGGGCGCGGCCACCCGCCGACGTGATCCGCTCGGCGACGGCGTGGATCGTGCCCGGTATCCGGCCCTCCTCCTCGGAGCGCGCGGCGACCGCGACCGCGGCTCCGGCCCCCGCGAGTCCGCGCGCGATGTTGCGGCCGATGCCCCGGCTCGCCCCGGCGACGAACGCCACCTTCCCCTTCAGCTCGCCGCTCACGTGCGGTCGGCCGTTCGCTCGGCCGTTCACTTCGGCGGGAAGCGGAGGGCGCCGTCGAGGCGGATGACCTCGCCGTTGAGGTAGTCGTTCTCGCAGATGTGCTCCACGAGGGCCGCGTACTCGGGGGAGCGGCCCATGCGCTGGGGATGCGGGACCTTGGGCCCCCAGTAGGCCTCCAGTTGGTCGCCCGCCGCGCCGTAGGCCGGGGTGAGGAAGGTGCCCGGGGCGATCGTGACGACCCGGATGCCCAGCGGCGAGAGGTCGCGCGCGGCGACGAGGGTCATGGCGACCACCCCGCCCTTGGCGGCGGCGTACGGGATCTGCCCGATCTGCCCCTCGTACGCCGCGATCGACGCGGTGTTGACGATGACGCCCCGGTCGCCGTCGACCGCCTCCTGGCGTGCGATGGCCGCGGCCGCCAGGCGCATGACGTTGAAGACCGCCGTGAGGTAGAAGTCGATGGTCTTCCGGAAGCCCGCGAGGTCCAGGGGTTCGCCGTCCTTGCCGACGAGGCGCCCGCCACTGGCCGGGCCGCCGTGCGCGTCCACCGAGATCCTGAGCGGCCCCGCCGCCTCGGCCTCGGCCATCGCCGCCTTGACGTCGTTCTCGTCGGTGGCGTCCGTCCGTACGTATCGCACCCCCAACTCCGCCTCGAGCGCCTTGCCCTTCTCGTCGGCGAGGTCGGCCACGACCACCTTCGCTCCGGCCGCGTGGAGTCGACGGACGGTGGCCTCGCCCAGGCCCCCCGCCCCACCGACCACGACCGCGGAACTCCCACTGATCTGCATCAAGGTTATCCTCTCTTGCAAGCAGGGCTCTGTGTATATGAGAATAGCATTCTCATGAATATCACCATGATCCTTGAGATGGCGGCTTCGGCCGGCGATCGGGCGGTGATAACGGCGGGCGGCCGTTCGCTGACCGCCGCCGGACTGCTGCGCCGCGCCCATGCCGCCGCCCACCGCTTCCGGGGCCGACAGGCCGTCGTCCACCTCGGCGCCAACCAACTCGCCTATCCCGTCGCCCTGTTCGGAGCCGCTCTGGCGGGCGTTCCCTTCGTTCCGGTCAACTACCGGCTGGGCGAGCAGCAGTTGAACGCCCTGCTGGCCCGCCATCCCGGCGCCGTGGTCCTGCGCCCGGCCGACCTCGACGCCCTCCTCGACGAGCGGCAGGACGTGGAGTTCCTGGACCCGCCGCAGGACCAGGACTCCGTCGCCGTGCTGCTCTACACCAGCGGCACCACCGCCGAGCCCAAGGCGGCCGTGCTCCGGCACCGCCATCTGCTCGCCTACGTGCTGAACACCCAGGAGTTCGCCTCGGCCGAGGCGGACGACGCGTCGCTGGTGGCGGTACCGCCGTACCACGTCGCGGGACTGATGAACCTGCTGACGAACCTCTACTCCGGCCGCCGGATCGTGTACGTGCAGGCCTTCGAACCACGGCAGTGGCTGGAGACCGTACGCGAAGAGCGGATCACCCACGCCCTCGTGGTCCCCACCATGCTCGCCCGGATCGTCGCCGAGGTGCCCGGCGACGACGCCGGGACGCCCCTGCTGCGCAGCCTCGCCTACGGCGGTGCGCGCACCCCGGGGCCCATCGTGGAGCGGGCGTTGCGCATCTTCCCGCAGACCGGCTTCGTCAACGCCTACGGCCTGACCGAGACCGCCTCCTCCATCGCCGTCCTCGGCCCCGACGACCACTGGCAGGCGTCCATGTCGGACGACCCCGCGGTACGCGACCGCCTCGGCTCGGTGGGCCGTGCGCTGCCCGGAATCGAGATCCAGATCCGCACGGACGACGACAAGCCGGCCCCGGCGGGGGAGACCGGGCTGGTCTTCGTGCGGGGTGAGCAGATCTCCGGCGAGTACGGCGGCCGCAGCGCCCTGGACGCGGCGGGCTGGTTCGCCACCCGGGACCGCGGGCGGCTCGACGCCGAGGGCTACCTCTTCATCGAGGGGCGCGCCGACGACACCATCATCCGTGGCGGCGAGAACATCGCCCCGGCCGAGATCGAGGACGTACTCCTCGCCCACCCCGGCATCGTCGAGGCGGCCGTCGTCGGGCTGCCCGACCCCGAGTGGGGGCAGCGGATCGTCGCCATCGTCGTCGGCGCGGGCGACCCGGCCGAGATCCGGCAGTGGGTCAAGGACCGGCTCCGCTCGTCCAAGACGCCGGACGCCATCGTGTTCCGCGCCGAACTCCCCAAGACCGAGACCGGAAAACTGCTGCGCCGCACCCTCCTGGCCGAGTTGGAGACCACCCATGCCTGAAGCAGTCATCGCGTCCGCCCTGCGCACCCCCATCGGCACCGCCGTCAAGGGCACCCTGCGCGACACGACCGCGTTCGACCTCGCCCACCACATCGTCACCGCGGCGGCCGAGGGACTCGACCCGGCCCTCATCGACGACGTGATCCTCGGCGAGGGCCTCTACGGCGGTGGCGTCCTGGCCCGGCACGCCGCGGTCACCGCGGGGCTCATCTCGGTCGCGGGGCTGGCCAACAACCGGCACTGCGCCGCGGGCATGGCCGCCGTCCAGAGCGCCGCCGCGAGCGTGATGGCGGGCATGGACGAACTCGTCATCGCCGGCGGCGTCAACTCGGCCTCCACCTCCCCGAAGGCGCTCTTCCGGGTCGACGGCGAGTGGGAACCCTGGATGTCACCCACCCATCCCGACCGTCCCGACGCCCCCAACAAGGACATGTCGATCACGGTGGGCTGGAACACCGCCGTCGCGGTGGGCCTCACCCGCGCCGAACTGGACGCCTGGGCACTGCGCTCGCACCGCAACGCCGTGGCGGCCATCGACGAGGGCCGCTTCAAGGAGGAGATCGTCCCGATCGAGACCCCGCACGGGCTGTTCTCCGTCGACGAGCACCCGCGCCGGGACACCAGCGCCGAGAAACTGGCCAAGCTGAGGCCCCTGCACCCGGAGATCGACGGGTTCAGCATCACGGCGGGCAACGCGGGCGGTGCGAACGACGCCGCGGTCGCTCTGGTCGTCGCGAGCGAGGCGACGGCGGCCCGCGAGGGGCTGACGGCCCTCGCCACCGTACGGTCCTGGGCGTCCGTCGGCGTCGACCCCGCCGAGATGGGCCTGGCCCCGGTGAAGGCGATCCCCAAGGCCCTGGCCCGCGGGGGCCTGACGATCGCCGACGTCGACCTGTTCGAGATCAACGAGGCGTTCGCCTCGGTGCCCGTCGCGGCCGTCCGGCTGCTCGAACTCGACCCGGACACGGTGAACTTCAGCGGCAGCGGCTGCTCCCTCGGCCACCCGGTCGCCGCCACCGGGGCCCGCATGCTGGTCACGCTCGTCCACGAACTGCGCAGGCGCGGCGGTGGCATCGGGGTGGCCGCCCTGTGCGCGGGCGGCGGTATGGGGTCGGCGACGGTCATCGAGGTCCCGGCTCCCTGACCTGCCGGGGTGCCCCACTGATCGGCACCCCGGACCAACCCCGCCGCCGGTGGATCAGCTGAGGAAGCCGACGCCGGATCAGCTCCGGAAGCGGAGCAGTGCCTCCTGGGCGTACGAGGCGACGAGAGCGCCGTCCTCGGTCAGGACGTCCCCCCGGCCGAAGCAGCGGCCGTGGGCGAGGATCGGGCTGTGCTGGTGCAGCAGCAGCCAGTCCTCGGTGCGCGGCGGCCGGTGGAACCAGAGGCTGTGCGAGGTGACGGCGGAGGTGAACGCCGTGCGTGAGTCCCGCTGGGAGATCCCGTCGAGGCGGCGCACGGCGGTGCCGATGAGCGTCAGGTCGGTGGCGTAGGCGATGAGCGCCGGGGCGAGTTCGGGGGCGACCTCCGGCGTGCGCATCCACAGGTCGTACTCGGGCGGCTCCGCCTTCGGGGACTCCAGGTCGGTGACCGACCGGGTCGTCCAGGGGATGAGGCCGAGGTCCGTTTCGTGCTCCGCGCCGGGCACGGAGGGGACCTCGAAGTCGCATTGCTGGTCGAGTCCGTCCTCCTCGGCGTGCAGGGACGCCGAGGCGGTGGCGATGACGCCCGGCGTCTGCCGGGCGACGATCGTCAGCGTCGCGAAGGTGCCGCCCTCGCGATGGCGCGTCACTTCGTAGCGCACGGGTTCGCCGGTCAGGCCCTCGCGCGGGAACTGGGCGTGCAGGGACTTTACGGCCTTGTCCGGGCAGGTGAGAGCGGCGGCCCGGACGAACTGGGCGAGCAGCTGCCCGCCGAACAGCCGGTGGTAGCTGAGGTGTTGATTGGAGCCCTCGAAGCCCGTGACGGCCTCGGGTGCCGAGGGGCCGGGGCGCAGTTCCAGGCAGGTGAGCAGGTCGTTCCAGAGGTCGGTCACAGGCACTCCCGGTGCGGTTCGGTGGGATGCGAGGGGATGCGACGGGCTGTGGTGCGGCGTGGTTCGGCGCGTGGTTCAGCAGGCGCGCAGACGCGCGACGAGGTCCATGGCGGCCTCACGGTCCAGGCTCGGCGGTGGGGTGAACGAGAGACGGGTCAGCAGCCCGCCGAAGCGGTCGGCGACCCGGGCGGGCAACTCGTCCGCGGGGGCGACGATCGCGAACGCGTCGACCATCTCGTCCGTGATCAGCCCGGCCATGTTCGGCCAGCGCCCCGCCTTCGACAGCGCGGTCAGCTCCTCGCTCGCGCCGTCCCAGCCGTGCAGTGCGAAGACGCCCCGGTACGCCGGTGTGGAGGCGTAGAAGGCGATACGGCCGCGGAGCACCGGGAGGGTCGTCTCGATCTCCTTGTCGGTGCCCGTGACGAGGAACGGGGTGCCCAGCACCTCGAAGTCGTCGAGGGACCCGCCCGCGCGTGCGCGCCCCTCGCGCAGGGCGGGCAACGTCCGTTCGCGGATCCAGCGGGCGGTGGTGTAGCCGTGGCAGAGGAAACCGTCCGCGACCTCACCCGCGACCCGGGTCATGAGGTCGCCGACGCCGGCGAGCAGCACGCGCGGGGGCCCGAAGTCGTGCGGGGGCGGGACGAAGTCCGGGGGCATCAGGGTGTGGCGGTAGTACTCGCCCTGGAAGTCCAGGGGGGTGCCGTCGTGCCACGCCGACCAGATCGACCGCAGGGCGAGGACGTACTCGCGCATCTGTGCGGCCGGTCTGCCCCACGGCATGGAGAAGCGGCGTACGACATGGGCCTTCACCTGGGAGCCGAGACCGAGGACGAACCGGCCGCGGCTGTGTCGTTGGAGGTCGTCGGCGGTGTGGGCGAGGGTCATCGGGGAGCGGGCGAGCGCCACCGCGAGGGACGTGCCCAGGGTGATGCGGCCGGTCGCCCCGGCGGCGACGGCCAGGGGGAGGAAGGGGTCCTGGTTGACCTCCCCGGCCCATGCGGCGTCGTAGCCGTGCTCCTCGAGGGCGCGGGCCCGTTCCGCGGCGTCCGACAATCCGCGGACCGTACCGTCGATTTTCATGTGACGATAGTAAGGTATGCACATCCTGAGAACGAGGTTCTTGTTCCGTGAGGTTGTGCCGGTAGCGAGGTTCTTTCGGGTGGAGGTGGCGTTTTGGCCGGGCGGGAGCCTGTTGTCCTTGTCGACGTCGAGGAGCGGATCGCGACGGTGACGCTCAACCGGCCCGAGGCGCGCAACGCGCTGAGCCGGGAGGCCACCTTCGCGCTGTGGGACGCGGTCACGGCCGCGGGCAAGGCCCTCGACGTCGATGCCGTGATCCTGACCGGCGCGGATCCCGCGTTCTGCGCCGGGGTCGACCTCAAGGAGGTGTCGGGGGAGTCGCCGCCGACCGCGATCCCCCGGGCGCCCGGTCAAGGGCCGGAGCGCGACGCCAACGGGCTCTTCCGCTTCCTGCCGGTGATCGGCAAGCCCGTCATCGGAGCGGTCAACGGCGTCGCGGTGACGGGCGGGCTCGAAGTGGCCCTGCAGTGCACGTTCCTGGTGGCGTCGCGGCGCGCCCGGTTCGCCGACACCCACGCCCGGCTCGGCATCATGCCGGGCGGCGGCGCGACCGTACTCCTCGCCCAGGCCGTCGGGCACCGGCGGGCCGTCGAGATGTCGCTCACCGGCAACTTCCTGACCGCCGAGGAGGCGCTCGGCCTCGGACTGGTCAACCATGTCGTGCCGCACGACGAGTTGCTCCCCTTCACCCATAGGCTGGCCGCCGACATGGTGAACAACGACCAGCGCGGTGTCCACCGGTTGCTGCGGCACTACCGCCAGATCGCCGGCGCGGCCACCCTCGACGAGGCGCACCTGATCGAGGGGTACATGGCCGAGACCTGGCAGCCGGGGACGAGCGAGGTCGCCGCCCGGCGCGCCGACGTCACTGCGCGGGGACGGACGCAGGCACGGTTCTGACGTCACGGCAGAAGGGCACGGACGGTATGACGGCGTACGTCGTGGACACGACCGGCGGCAAGGTGCGGGGCGCCGAGATCGACGAGGGCGTCCTCGCCTGGCGAGGCATCCCCTACGCGGCTCCGCCCGTGGGCCCGTCGCGCCTGCGACTGCCGCGTCGGGCCGAGCCGTGGAGCGGGGTGCGCGACGCGACGGCGTACGGGGCACCCGCCCCGCAACCGCCGATGCCAGTCCCCGCCGGTGCGGCAGGTCCCACCGACGCTCCCGTGCTGCCGGAACCGTCCGAGGACTGCCTGTACGTCAATGTGACGGCCCCGGCCGACGCGGGGGGCCTCCCCGTCCTGCTGTGGATCCACGGCGGCGGATACCAGGTCGGCACCGGGAGCGACATCGCCGGGGACGGCCGTACCTTCGCACGCCGCCACGGCGTGGTCGTCGTGACGTTCAACTACCGGCTGGGCGCGCTCGGGTTCCTCGCCGTGGACGGCGAGGAGCACACGGGCGCCTTCGGTCTGCACGACCAGATCGCCGCGCTGCGCTGGGTTCGCGAGAACATCGCCGGCTTCGGCGGCGACCCGGACCGGATCACGCTCTACGGACTGTCCGCCGGCGCCAAGTCCGTCGCCAACCTGCTCGCCTCACCCCTCACCCGGGGCATGATCCACCGGGCCGCCTCGTCGAGCGGCGGGGCGGACCACATCGCCGACCGGGACCAGGACGCCGCGATCACCCGGCGGTTCCTGCGCACACTGGGAGCCGGAACGCGGCACCTCCGGAAGGTGAGCGCCGAGGAGATCCTCGCCGCGCAGACCGTGCTGGGCGAGGGCACGCGGGCCGGCTGGCTGTGGCGCCCGTCCCTCGACGGTCTCGCCCTCACCGTCAGGCCGTTGGACGCCATCGAGGCGGGCGCCGCCGCGGGGATCCCACTGCTGGTGCAGACGTGCGTCAACGAATGCGCCCTCTACCAACTGCTGGATCCCGACGCGGCCGAGCAGGCCGACCGCGTGCTGGAGGAGTACTTCGGTACCGCCGCGCGCGACCGGATCCTCGCCGCGTACATCGCGGCGCGTCCCGAACTCGCCCAAGATCCGATCCAGTTGCGGGTCGACCTCATGACCGACGAACGGTACGGCATCCCCTCGACCCGCCTCGCCGACGCCCAGTCCGCGCACGCCCCCGTGTGGCGCTCCCGCTACGACGTGCCGCTGACCGGCCTGCCGCCCGCCGTCGCCCCGTCCGGTGCCCTGCCCGCGATGCATGGCACGGACGGCGACGCCGTCTGGCTCGGCGGGCAGGGCGTGAACCAGCGGCTGCACGAGGCCTGGGCGGCGTTCGTCACGACCGGCGTCCCCACCGCCGAAGGCCTGCCGAGCTGGCCCGCCTATGGCGTCGCCCGGCGCACCACCATGGTCCTCGACGCGGCCGGGGCCCACACCCTCGACGACCCCCGTGGCGCCCAACGCGCCGTCTGGGACGGCCGCCTGTGGCAGTCGGGCACGTGGTGGACCCTGGACGACATCGCGGGTCACGGGTGAGTGTCACAGCTGAACAAGTCGCGGAGCCGAGCGGCCCTCCCGTACGAGGCGCCCAGCCTCCCGCGTCAACTCCCGGCCGCTGCCCAGCAGTCCGTCCAGCACGAGGGCGCGCCGGACGTGCCGGTGCAGATCGTGCTCGGCGGTGAAGCCGATCCCGCCGAGGACCTGCTGACAGTGCCGGGCGGCCGTCAGCGCTGCCTGTCCGGCCGCCGCCTTGGCGAGCAGGCAGCCGAGGTCGTGCTCGGCGGCCAGGAGGGTCGCCTCGGCGCCGTCGAGCGCGACGAGGGTCTCGGCGAGCCGGTGCCGTATGGCCTGGAAGGAGGCCAGGGGACGGCCGAACTGGGTCCGGTCGAGCACGTGCGAGCGGGCGAGCGCGAGCATCGCCCGGCCGGTGCCCAGGAGCCACCAGCCGAGCGCCCGGCGTCCCGCGGCGAGCGGGACGGGATCCCCGGCCGCGACGGTCCGCAGCGGCA
>LRTP01000445.1 GCA_001550305.1 Streptomyces diastatochromogenes | reverse complement strand
TGCCGGGGAAAGGGGGGGGCGGGCAGGGCCGGGGCAGGCCGCGGAACGCTGCGTCAGCCCGCGCGTCGGACCGCGGCGGGGGTCGTGCCGAGCTTGGCGCGCATCACGCGCGTCAGGTGTTCCTGATGGGAGAAACCGCAGTGGACGGCCACGTCGGGGATGGGCAGGACCGTGGTGCGCAGCATCCGGCGTGCGTGGTCCAGCCGCAGTTGCAGCAGGAACTGGTGCGGAGACTTTCCGGTGCTGGTCCTGAACTGCCGACTGAACTGGCTGGCACTCAGCCCGGTGGCCGCGGCCAGATCGGAGACGCGCAGTGGGTCGGAGATGTGCTGCTCCATCAACTCCCGTGCGGACACGAGCTGCTGAGAGGTCAGCCCCGACATCGCGCCGGCCGGGGCCGCGGGCCGACCGGCCGTGTGCGCGTGGGCGAGCTGGGCGGCAAGCATGCCGACGAGGTGATCGACGTAGGTGCGCGCGGAGGGCTCCCACTGCCGCACGACGCCGTCCAGAGTCAGCATGACCTGCTCGATCAGGGGATCCGAGCTGCCCAGTTCCTCGGCGAGTTCGACCGCCTCACGGCCGCCGTGCGCTTCCTGGAGGGCCGAGTCGCTGAGATAGAGGTGGACGGTGTCGAGGCCCCCCTGGAGTTCGACATCCAGCGCGCGACCTGCCGGGTGGACGAAGAGCCCCCCTGCCGGGATCCGCTGGGCCCGCATCGACCGGCCGGACCGGCGTCGGACGGTCACCGGGCCACTGAGGTGGAGGATCAGCAGATGAGTGGGGGCACCGTCGAAGGTCGAGTGGTACGGCGTTTCCCGCTGGGTGGACAGATACGCGTGCTCCCAGCCCAGACCCGAGCTCGTCCGGTCCGGGGCGACCCATGCCTGGCGCAGGATGCCACCTGTGTCGAGGAGCCCCAGCTCAGACATAGTTCCATCCCCGATCTTGGCGGTGGTGCCCATGCGAGCCTCCCATACGGTCGGCGATCAGGTCCATATTGTTGAGTGCTAAATCATTGTCGGATATTCCCGCCGGGGGGAGGGGGTGAATCGGTCGGCGGGACGCCGACGAATGGTCGGGTCGGTCGGGCAGGCCGGGGCCGGAACGCACGGTCGTCGCGTGGTTGCGTGGTCGCGTGAACGTTGTCCCTGTAGTCCCGGCGGGGCCTGGCCTGCCGGGACGTCGGGGAGGCTTTCGGTTCAGCGACTCAGCGACTCGGCAAGTCAGCGACTCAGCAGTTCAGCGGTTCAGCGGCTCGGTCCCGGGGTGCCCTGCGGCCGGCCGGCCGCCTCGACGGCTTTCGCTGTGACGTCGGTCGCGGCACGCGTGGCCCTTCCGGTCACTCGCCAGGCGACCATGCGCAGCGCGGTGGCCGGAGCGGGCGGGAAGACGCCGAGCTGGCCGAGCATGGTCATGTCGTCGCGCACCGCCTCGTGTCCGACCACCTGGCCGTCGCGGAGTTCGAGCACGTGGATCTGTTCGAAGTCGATGTCACGCCCGGTGGGGGGTATGGCCTGGTCGAGAGCGCCGTCACGGAAGCGGACGAAGGGACCTGTGTGGCGGCCCTGCATGCGAAGCCGTACCCAGACCTGCTCGTCGTTGCGGGCGATGCCGAGAACGGGGAAGGTCAGGCCGCTGAAGGCGAAGCGCATCCACGCGCCGGAGGCGAGGACTCCCGCCGGTCCGGGCAGTGCGCAGGCCGTGGGCGACACGGCTGCCTCGCGATTGTGGAAGTCCTCGTGCACCACCTCGGCGGCCAGTGCCGGATCGCCTGTCTCGAGGACCCGGAAGAGTCCGTGGGCCAGGTCCGTGGCATCCATGCCCATTGCGTTGATCCCTTTCGACGGGTGTGTGATCCGAGGGGTGACGCCGACCGGTCCGAGGGGGACGGGCGGTGTGGTCGTGGCCGGGGCCGAGCGCGAGGCCGACCGGCGATATTGAGGTTATAGCACGCCTAATGAATTCACGCCTTAGGATGACGTCATGCCGTCCAAGCGCCGCTACGTCTCTCCGCTGCGCGAGCAGGCCGCCGCTCGGACGCGGGCGCTGATCCTGGGGCAGGCCACGGAACTGTTCGCCGAGCACGGCTACGGTCGCGTGACCGTCGCCGACATCGCTTCAGCGGCCGGCGTCGCCTCAAAGACCGTCTTCGCGAGTGTCGGGAGCAAGAGCGACATCCTGAACCGGATCGTCGACCAGGGTGTGATCGCTTCTGGTTACGAGCAGGCCATGGAGGACCTGCTCGCCCTGCGGACGCCGGAGTCGGTCCTGAAGGCCCTGGCCCACGGCACGCGGATGGGCAACGAGGGGCAGTTCGCCGTGCATGAAGCGATCCGCAAGGCGCTGCCCGTGCATGAGAACGGCGAGGCTCTGTGGGAGCGCGCGACCGCGGCGTACCGGGACGCGCTCCGCGCGACCGCCCTGCACCTGCACCACCTGACTCCGCCGCCCTCCCACTCGGTGAAGGAGACGGCCGACCTTCTCTGGTACTGGTTCGGTCCCACCGGCTGGCGCACGCTCGTGGTGGAGAACGGCTGGTCATGGGAGCGCGCCGAGGAAGTCCTCTACCGCACCTCGGTCGCCACCCTTCGCTGACACCGTTCGCCGAAATCTGTCGGCACGACGACGCTGGTCCGGACGCCGCTCGACAGCTCCACACGCGCTCAGGACGCACTCCGGCGGCTGAAGCCGCGCCACGCACCGCGATGCCGCATCGGTCTCCACGGCCGTTCGAAGGACTGGAGACGGTTGGAGCCGAAGAGGACAGGGACTTCGAAACGGATGGGTTCCTCGGGGTGCGATCAGCGGCAGACTTTGGAAGGGTCCGGCCGTGGGCCGGGGCGATCCGCGGGTCCGGAAGGGAGATCGAGATGGCACGAGTTCTCTACACGGCGGAGGCAACCGTGACCGGCGGCCGTGTCAGCGGCCACGGGCGCACCCATGACGGAGTCCTGGACGTCCAGCTCCGTGTGCCGAAGGAGATGGGCGGCGACGGGGGTGGCACGAACCCCGAGCAGCTCTTCGCGGTGGGTTACGCGGCCTGCTTCGAGGGCGCACTCGGCGTGGTGGGCCGTCGCGAAAGGGTCGAAACCGGCGACGCTGCGATCGAGAGCCGTGTCAGCCTCCTGCCCACCGAGGATCGTGGGTTCGCACTCGCCGTGGAGCTCCACGTGACCCTGCCGCAGATCTCGGATCCCGAGCAGGCGGCGCAGATCGTCGCGGCCGCACATCAGGTGTGTCCCTACTCGAACGCCACCCGGGGCAACATCGACGTCACCTTGACCGCCAACGGTCACGAGGTCGACTCGGGCGTCGGCGACTGAGGCGGCGCGGCCCAGGCCCGGCCCACTCCCGGCCGACACCCGGCCCACTCCCGGCGGGGGAGCGGCTCCTTCTGGGGCGGGCCATCACGACGACGGGTGCGCGCGGTCGACGACGACGCGATCGACGACGACAGGTGCGCGCGGTCGGCGACGCGATCGACGACAGGTGCGCGCGGTCGGCGACGACGGTTGCGCGCGGTCGCCGTCGGGCGGTCCGTCTCAGTCCGGGACGGCGGCCTCGACCAGGGTCGCGGCTACGGAACGGGCCGCTGTTTCGGCGCTGGGGTCGCGGTCCAGCCAGGCACTGATCCCGGCGCCGTCGTAGAGCAGGATCAGTTGGTGGGCGAGTGACTTCGCGTCCGTGGCGCCCGCCTGCTGGGCGAGGTCGAAGAACAGCTCGTGCAGCCAGGTGCGGTAGTCCTGCGCGGCCTGTTCGACGACACCGCCGGGCGGGGCGTCGGCACTCGCGCTGATGAACGCGCAGCCGCGGAACCCCGGCTCGGTGAACGACAGCCCCTGCACCTCGAACGCGCCGACCAGGCGCTCTTTCGGGGTGTCGTAGCGGGCTTCGAGTTCGCGTGCCATGCGCTCGGCCGTCGCCGCGTGCCGTGCCTGGAGATAGGCGCGGACCAGTCCGTCCTTGCTCCCGAAGGCGCTGTACAGCGTTGCCTTGGCGACTCCGGCGTGCTCGATGACGCGGTCGATCCCGACCGACTGGACTCCCTCGGCGTAGAACAGCTCGTTGGCGGCGGCCAGCAGCCGCGCCCGCGCGGCCACGCTGCGCTCCCGGGGGGACAGCACCTTCTCGGACATGGGTGAACATTAGCAGACAGATCTGTCTGTCTTCAATTGGTCGCCCCTTTCCCACCCGTCTCCCTTGACGCATCCAGACAGGTCTGTCTAGGTTGGAATTGTTGCCAGACAGACCGGTCTGGATAACATCTTCGGAAGGCGCATCCCATGTCTGTGGAGCGCGAGGACAACCTCGATCTGCGACCCATCACCGCCCTGGTCACCGGGGCCACGTCCGGCATCGGCCGGGCGATCGCCAAGCGGCTCGCCGCCGACGGCATGTCCGTCGTCGTGACCGGCCGCAACGCCCAGCGCGGCGCCGAGACCGTCGACGAGATCACCGCGGACGGCGGCCACGCCCGGTTCGTCGAGGCGGACCTCGAGGACCCGGCCGGCATCGACCGGCTCGCCGCCGAGGCCGGTGAGATCGACGTCCTGGTCAACAACGCAGGGCGCGCGGTCTGGGCACCGACCGAGGAGATGAAGGTCTCCGACTACGACGCGATGTTCGCCGGGAACGTCCGCGCGGCGTTCTTCCTCGTGGCGGCATTCGCCCCCGCGATGGCGGCGAAGAGATCGGGTAACGTGATCAATATCGGCAGCATGGCGGGCAGCCTTGGCCTGGCCACCGGTGCCGCGTACGGCGCGACCAAGGCCGCGCTGGCATCCTTGACGCAAGGCTGGACGGCCGAGTACAGCGGCCGCGGCGTCCGCTTCAACACCGTCGCCCCCGGTCCCGTCTACACCCGGCCCGAGGCCCGCGACCTGTTCGACGCCCTTGGCGAGACCACCGCGATGAAACGCGCGGCCGAACCGGCTGAGGTCGCCGAGGTCGTCGCCTTCCTCGTGTCGCCGAAGGCCGGCTATGTCACCGGTGCGACCATCGCCGTCGACGGCGGCCGCACCGCCATCTGAAACCCGCCCGCTCTTTGTGCGGGGATCGGGCGCCAGAGCTGAGATGACGCACATAGGAAAGGTCACAGCCATGAACAGGCTGGACGGCAAGGTCGCCGTCGTCACCGGCGGCAGTAGCGGTATCGGATTTGCGACCGCGCAACAGTTCGTGGAGGAAGGTGCCTTCGTGTTCATCACCGGACGGCGCCGGCCCGAACTGGACAAGGCGAAAGACGAGATCGGCAGGAACGTCACGACCGTTCAGGGTGACGTCAGCGTCTCCGCCGACCTCGACCGGCTCTTTGGGACCGTCGCGGAGGAGAAGGGGAAGATCGACGTCGTCGTCGCCAACTCGGGTCTGGTCGATCCGCAGGTGTTCGGCCAGATCACCGAAGCGAGTTTCGACCGTATCTTCAACGTCAACGCTCGTGGCACGCTCTTCACCGCCCAGAAGGCCTTGCCCTTGATGAACGACGGCGGTTCGATCATCCTCGTCGGATCGATCGCGGGCCACGTCGGCGTCGAGGGCTACACCACCTACAGCGCCACCAAAGCCGCCCTGCGCTCCTACGCCCGCACCTGGACCAAGGAGCTCAAGGGCCGCGGCATCCGGGTCAACGTCCTCAGCCCCGGCCCGATCGACACCCCGATCATGGACAGCCAGGCGGACTCCAAGGAAGGCGCCGACGCGATCAGGGCGGCCTTCGCATCCGTCGTCCCGCTCGGACGCATGGGACGTCCCGAGGAAGTCGCCGCGGCCGCCGTCTTCCTCGCATCCGACGAGAGCAGCTTCTGCGCAGGCATGGAACTGAGCGTCGACGGCGGCATGGCACAAGTCTGAGGCGGAGCCGGTCGAACGGGGGCTCCCGACCCCGTCACGTCGCGGCTGGTCAGGCGGCTCCCGACAGGGCCGCCCGGAGGGCGTCGAGCAACTGGTCCAAGTTCCCCAGCTGTTCGGCGCCCATCGCCCCGAAGGCCTCCCGCAACACCTGTTCCCCCGCCGCGGTCCCCGCGATGAGCGCCCTGGTGCCCTCCGGGGTGAGGCGCACCAGCTTGGAGCGCCCGTCATGAGGATCCGCCGTCCGCTCGACCAGCCCCTCACGCTCCAGCGCCTCGACGGACTGGGTGACCGACCGTGGGGCCTGGCCGAGCTCCTGCGCCAGGACCGACTGACGTACGGTGCCCCGACGGTCGAGCACCTGCAAGACCTTCGTACGGGCAAGGGAAAGACCGCCGGTGGTCATGCTGTCGTCGACCACTCTGCGCAGGTCGTACCCGAGCGACAGATACCGCAGTCCGACCTCTACGGGGGTCACCTTCCGACCACTCACGGCCTTCGCTCCTCGGGGCTCTGTCCGGGTTCTTTCCCGGCCCTGGATTGGTGAGGTACCTCAGCGAATGCGTCTTCCGGGCGGATCTGTCCCTGCTGGCCGAGGTCCGTCGGGCCGGCGAGGGGATCGCTGCGCACTGTCCGTGGATCGACGTGCTGATCAACAACGCGGGCCTGCATGCCTTCTCTCAGCGGGTCACTTCGGAGGGGTACGCCGAGATGACCGCCGTGAACTACCTCGCGCCGTGGGTGCTCACCGACGCCCTGCGTGACAGGCTCACCGCATCCGCATCCGCATCCGCATCCGCATCCGCATCCGCATCCGCATCCGCACCCGCCCGGATCGTCACGGTCGCCTCCCGGGCCTCGCTGCGGGCCCGCACCATCGACCCGTCGCTGGACCTGACCGACACCGCGGACCTCACGCGCGTCGGGTCGAGCCCGCGCTACGGCCGGTCCAAGCTGATGGACATCATGTTCACCCAGGAACTCGGCCGCCGGCTCCAGGGCACGGGCGTCGCGGTCACCTGCTGCTGTCCCGGCTTCAACGCCACAGGCCTGGGGCGTGAACTCCCTCTCGCCGGTGCCCTGGAAAGGGCCCTCACCGCGCTGGGTATCGGCAACCCCCAGCACGGGGCCGACATCATCGTGAAGCTCGCGACCGACCCCGAGTTCGCCGACAGTACCGGCGGCTACTTCGCCGCCAGGACCGCAAAGCCCCTGCAGTGCCCTGAGATCGGGAGAGGCGAAGCGGTTCAGCGTGCGCTGTGGGAGGCCACGGCCGAGCTCGTCCACGACATCCGGCGGCCGTACGACGCCTGAACGCCCCGCCCGCCCCGCCCGTCGGGAGTGCTCCAGTCGGCGCATGGCCATGCCCAGAAGATGTAGACACTGGCGACATTGTTGTCGTTGACATCATTGTTTCCAGTGACTACATTCAGGGGCGCAGATCCTGCGGAAACCCCGAGGGCTGTTGGTCGAGACGACAGGTCGACAGTGAACCTTCCGTCTCATCTCAGCCTCGGCCCACCCGGCTATCACTACGGAGACCTCTCATGCCTCTGCCGCGCCTCGGGCGGTTGCTTCGCCCCGCCGCCTTCGGTGGCATCCCCACCGGTGCACGACTGGAGCGTATGCAGGCATCTCCTCAGTACGCCGACGGCAGCTTCCGCAACCCGACCAACACCCTGACCATGGCCTCCGGCTCCGCGCTCGACTTGGCCCGGACGAACGTCCACCGTGCCGATCGCGTCCGTCGCAGGCCGGCCACGGCGATCCCCCTGCACCGACCGGCCGTTGCGGGACCCGACGCGGCGCCGGAATCCGGTCTGCGACTGACCTGGACGGGGCACTCCACCGTTCTCACCGAGATCGACGGCGCGAGGCTGCTGTTCGACCCGGTATGGGGCGAGCGTTGTTCACCGGTGGGCTTCGCGGGACCCCGACGACTCCACCCGGTCCCGCTGCCCCTTGAGGACCTCGGCCCCGTGGACGTGGTGGTGATCTCCCACGACCACTACGACCATCTGGACATGCCCACCATTCGCGCTCTCGTCGGCACGGGCGCCCAGTTCGCGGTCCCGCTGGGCGTGGGGGCGCACCTGGAGCGCTGGGGAGTCGCACCCGAACGGATCACGGAACTGGACTGGCACGAGTCGGCGCAGATCGCAGGTCTGACACTGACTGCCACACCGGCCCGGCACTTCTGCGGACGGGCCGTGCACCGCCGCACGCTCTGGGCGTCCTGGGTGGCGAGCGGTCCCAGGCACCGGGTCTTCCACAGCGGGGACACGGGTTACTTTCCCGGCTTCGCCGAAATCGGGGCGGCACACGGTCCGTTCGACGCGGTGATGATGCAGATCGGCGCCTACAGCGAATTCTGGCCGGACATCCACATGACACCGGAGGAGGGTCTGCGCGCCCATCTCGACCTGGGCGGAGGCGAGCCGCAGGGCGTGCTGCTGCCGATCCACTGGGGCACCTTCAACCTGGCCCCGCATCCGTGGGAGGAGCCCGCCGAGCGCACGTACGCGGCCGCTGCCGAAGCAGGTGCTCGGGTTGCCCTGCCGATACCGGGTCAACCCTTCGAACCTGGCGGCGAATTGCCTCAAGCCCCGTGGTGGCGCACGGTGGCAGCGCCCGCATCCGACGCAGCCTCGACCGTCTCCAAGGCTCGCCGCCCGGCGGGCGCTCGCCCCGCTCCGGCCCAGCAGCAGCCGTAACTCCGACACACAACAGAGCCGCGAGCGGTGTCTCGCGGCCCTGCATCGACCTGAGTCGCGCGGGCGCCTGCGTGGAGATTTCCGCGCGCTGTCGCGGACGGCCGCCGTGGTGGAACTTCATGTTTCCCCGAGGAGGCAGCCGACTTCGTCTCATGGCTGTGACGCTCGAGAGGGTTGTCTACTCGAGAGGGTTGTCTATCCGTGGTCCGGACCTGGTGGGGCGGTGTCGTTCGAGATTGCTTCGGGTTTGGTGTGGAGGACTTCGCGGGCCTGTTCGGCGGCGCGGGTGATGCTTTCGCTGATGAAGTCGAGGAAGCGGGCGATGTTCTCCAGGCGGGTGGCGGCGGGGGTGTGGGGGCCGAGGATGGCGACGCCTTGGCGTGCGGTTGCGACGAGTTGGTCGTTGGCTCGGGCGCTGGCGATCGTCGCCTCGTACCAGGCGTCGTCGTCGACGACGTAGCGGTCGCGGCGGCGTTCGTCGCGTTCCCGGCGGACGAGGCTCTGGCTCTCCAGGAAGGCGATCGCCTTGGAGATGGACGCCGGGCTGACCTGGAGGCGCTGGGCGAGCTGGGACGCGGTGAGGCTGCCCGCGTCGGTGGTGAACAGGCAGGTCAGCACCCGGGCCGTCATCTTGGTGAGGCCCGAACCCATGAGGACGCTGGTGAACGTCTCCTCGTACTCGGCCACGGCCTCGGCGTCTCGTCCGTGCGGCTGCGCGACTGACTCCGGTCCTCGGGAGGAGGCGGGCCTGCGCCGGTGGGCGCGGCGTTCGGTGGCGCGGTGGGCCAGGTCGGCGCGGTAGGCGGTGGGGCCGCCGTTGCGCATCACCTCACGCGTGATCGTCGAGGTCGGGCGGTCGAGGCGTCGGGCGATCTCGGCGTAGGGGAGGCTGTCGGCCAGCCCCAGCGCGATCTGCTGGCGTTCCTGCTGGGTGAGCCTGCCTCCCGGCATCGCAATCTCCTCGGTGGTCCTTCGTGGCGGTCCCTGATCCCCCCACTGTAGCGTTCACCTCTCACCCATTGCAATGATCAGGGTAGCTGCCGTTGCGTTACTCTCAAGACCGTTGCAACAGTTTCCTGGCCTCTACCTGCACAGATGTCAATTCGGTGCAACAAGCTCGTTGTCGGATAGTGGAAAGCAACGTAGCGTTTCCGATGTCAGAAACAACGAGCGAGCACGGGAGAGCATGATGCAGAAGTTCGACACCCCCGCCCCGATCTCCGCCGTCCTGGACATCCCCGCCGGACGCATCCAGTTCATCGCCGCGGACCGCGCCGACACCACCGTCGAGGTCCTGCCCGCCGACCCCTCCAAGAGCCGCGACACCAAGACCGCCGAGCAGACAGAAGTCGCCTACGCCGACGGCGTCCTGCGGATCACGGCCTCGGCCTCCAACAACCAGCTCTTCGGCCCCTCCGGATCCCTGGAGGTCACCGTCCAACTGCCCGCCGGCTCCCGCATCGAGGCCAAGACCGCCAGCGCCGAGCTCCGCGGCGTCGGACGACTCGGCGACGTCGCCTTCGAAGGCGCGTACCGCCAGATCAAGATCGACGAGGCCGCGAGTGTCCGTCTCACCGCGATCGACGGCGACGTCGAGGTCGGCCGGCTGGGCGGCTCCGCGGAGATCAGCACCGCAAGGGGCGACATCCGGATCACCGAGGCCGTACGCGGCACGGTCGTGCTCCGCACCCAGTCCGGCGACATCTCGGTCGGCGCCGCCGCCGGTGTCTCCGCCGCCCTGGACGCCGGCACCGGCTACGGCCGCGTCAGCAACGCCCTGAAGAACGACGGCACCGCCGAACTCGACATCCGCGCCACCACCTCCCGCGGCGACATCACCGCCCGCAGCCTCTGAACGAACTGAACCAGAACCAGCCAGGGGGAACACATGACGAAGAACAGCACATCCTCGATCAGTTCGAACCGTTCGAAGTGGACCGGCATGGTGCCGGTCGACGATACGGCCCTGGCCGTCACCGACACGGGCGGACCCGGCATCCCCGTGGTCTACCTCAATGGCCAGTTCGCCACTCAGGGGTACTGGCGGCAGGTCATCGCCGAACTGGGCACGGGGTGGCGGCACATCACCTACGACGAGCGGGCCCGCGGCAGATCGAAGCGCTCGGCGGACTATTCCTTCGAGGCGGCCGTCCGGGACGTCGATGCCGTTCTTGCTGCCAGGGGTGTGGACCGGGCGCTGGTGGTGGGCTGGTCCTACGGGGCGGTCGTTGGGGCGCACTGGGCCGGCCGGAATCCGGAGCGTGCCCTGGGCGCGGTCCTGGTCGACGGCGCGTTCCCCTACGACTGGCTCGACGAGGCCATGGAGCAGCGGATCCGGAAGCTGTTCCGGCGGATGGGCTGGTTCCTGCCGCTGCTGCGCCCGACGGGCCTGGCCCCGCGGATGACCGCCGAACAGCAGGCGAACAGCAACATCGAACTCGGCAGGCTCTCCCGCGAGCGCGAACTGGGCCCCGTGCTGGACGACATCACCGTCCCGGTGCGGTACGTGGTCGCTTCGGGGACGTCCTTCGGAAGCCGCGGCGACGAGCAGGAACGGATACGCACCGGCCTCGACGCGGTGACCGCCCGCAACCCGAACATCCAGATCAGTGCGAAGGTCGCCGGCAACCACGGTGCGATCCTCAAGAAGGACTTCCCGTCCATCGCCGAGGCCGTACGCGAGGTCGCCACCCTCGACCGCGCGGGGCGGACGGGGTGAAGCTGTAGCGGCCGAGCACGTTGAGGGGGTCACGGAAGCGCGGGGGAGAATCGCCGGCGAACTTCCCGTAGGCCTCGGCCTGTTCATCCGTAGTGCCGGTCCGGGCCCCTTGGGCGCGGACCGGCACACGCGGGTCGATCGATCCCGTCAGTGGCCGTGGCCGCCACCGCGGTGGCCGCTGTCGCGGCCGACGATCGTCCACGGACGCATCAGGTCGTCGTCCTCGTGTTCGAGAAGGTGGCAGTGGTGGATGTACGTCGCCGGGAGCTCGGCGCCGCTGTTCGGAATTGACGCGATATCACGCTTCGGCGGGACGAATTCCTGAATGATGATTCTGGTCACCATCTGCGCAGGGGCCTTGACCGTGTCCTTGTAGGACAGCGTTTCGTCCGGGTTCGGCGGAATCGGTGGGCCGGTGAAGTAGTTGGCCAACACCGGGTGGTCCTTCGGTTTGCGGCCACCGTAGATCCACTTGTCGTAATCCTTCTGGTAGGCGGCCGCGTCGATCGGCTGCCTGTTCAGCACCTGGAAGTTGACGAGGTGGACATGCATCGGGTGGGCGTCATGGTTGGGATTGATGTACTCCCAGATCTCGGTCGAACCCTCCTTGATGAAGTCCTGGGACGGCTCCATGTATGGCACCGCGTTGAACGTCATCGTCCTGTAGAGCTCGTGCTGGTACACGACCCATTCCCGCCGACGGGTGTGCGGTTTGGGCTTGATGGGTGCGACCGCCTGCAGCCTGAGCTTCTCGGGCGGCGTCGTCCTGTCCCCGCCTCCGGACAATGGCTTCGTGACCTCGAACTGCATGATGTCCGCGATTTCCGGTCCGCAGCCGGGGATGCCGGGGAAGTGGGCCTGCGTTCCCGGGTAGTTCGTCAATTTGACCTTCGTGCCCATGGGCACCTGACTGAAGTCGACGATCAGGTCGTACCGCTCGGCTGGACTGATCAGGAAGTCCAGCATGTGCAGCGGGGTGCGGAAGCCGCCGTCGGTGCCGATCAGCCAGAACGGCAGTGGGGGCTCAAGAAGTGCGTCTCTGGGGTCTACGTCGAACCTCAGCCGCCAGAAACGCTCGTTCGAAGCGTTGAGAATGCGCAGCCGGTAGCGTCGCCGCTCGACGGCCAGGAAAGGGTATGCCTTCCCGTTGACGACCGGGGTGTCCTCGCCTTCCCTGTCGGTCATGGTGTAGGTGAGCGAGCCGTTCGCGTTGAAGGTCCGGTCCTGGAGGATGAGGGGGACCTCGAATTCGCCTCGCGGCAGTCCGAGCCGCTTGTCGGCGGGGTCATTGATGAGGTAGAGACCGGCAAGGCCCGCATAGACGTTGAGAGCGCTCATCCCCATGGCGTGATCGTGATACCAGAGCATGCACGAATGGTCGTGGTTGGTGTAGCCGTAGATCGCTTCGTTGGGTTTGACCCGGCTCGGGTCCAGGGTGGTGTAGCCCTCGGCATGGAAACCCTTCGGGCTGAACGCCTGCAGCGGCTGGCCGTCGGACTGTGGTGCCGTGTAACCGCCGTGCTGGTGTACGACGTTCCACACGTTGATGTCGTCGGGGAACTGTGGGACGTACTTGTAGGGAGGTGGCGGGATCGGGGCGACGACGGGCTTCTTCTCGCGAATCATGTCGATCACGTGCTGGAACATGTGGGTGGTCGGCAGCTCGTTGCGCCACTTGACGACCGTCGGGTGGTCCCTGGTCACGCTGAGGGTCGGCCCGAGGTAGCCCATGCCGATCGGCCTGTGCGGATCGTGCGGGTTCGTGGCCCAGTAACCCCACGCGAGTGACGGCTCGAGATCACGATGGAATTGCCACGAGCCCTGCCGCATCGTGACCTCGTAGTAGTCGGCGCCCGGATAGACGGAAGGATCCGCGATGGCTGTCATCGGCATGGGCAGTGGGTCGACGAACTTCTGCAGCGGAGGGGTGTTCGGCGTCCCCGAGGGGTCCTCACACCCTGCCGGCGGGTGAGCCGTCGCCGAATGCGCCCGCGTTCCCGGAACCCCCCGCGGAAGCATGGCCGCAGCCCCCAGGCCACCGGCCATGAGGAATTTCCTTCGCTCGATCATCGTCCCCATCCTTCCGCCGTCTCACGTAGCGCCCAAGGAATACAGGGACTGATTCGGAACGTAACCGCAGCACGCCAGTCCGTTCCGAGAAGGACACTCGTTGAGCCGATCTCGGCAGCGAATCAAAAGGCATCAGAATTGCAATCAAACTATTACCGCGAATAAATGCAAAATTCGTCTGGCGCGTTCCATTCGGCTGCGCGGCGGACTGGTGGGCCGAGTATCACTGCTGATCAGGGCGCCGGTGATGGAGCTCCTGAGCAGGTCCTGGACGTGGGGGCGCGATCTGACGATCGGTGAAGTTTCGTCCTCGGTCACCGTGAACCGTGGTCAACATCGTCCTAGCATCTGTCAGGTGAAGATCCATGGGATATTCAAAAAGGGCCTGAGACCCGCTGCGGCCACCGCGTATTTGGCGGTGGCCATGCTGTTGGTGCCGGCGGGCACCGCCCAGGCGGCCCCCGGCGACAACCCCAACAAGCTGACCACGATCACCTCGTCCTCGGAGCTGTCGAAGCTCCAACTGGTCGAGCACCGGGTCCCGACGGCCTCTCTCGACCATCTGACGAGCGAGATGGGCACGTCCCGCGGGGTCGACCAGGTCCTCGCCAGTGCCAACCACCCGATGCGGAACGCGGCCGACTGCTACGGCACCGAGACCGCCGCCCTACCGGTGAAACCGACCGCTGAGTCCGCGTACTGCTGGGACACCGGTGACGCGGTGACACAGGACTGGCTGCCGCAGTCCGTGACCTCCTCCGGAGACGCGGACAACGACGGCGTGTGGGGCACCAACAAGGTCATCCTGTCCGGGTGGGGACAGAACGGCACCACCACCACCGACCACATGGGCCGCATCGCCTTCATCGACGCCAACGACCCGAACAACCTCAAGTACCGCTGGGTGCTGCCGGTCATCCCGCTCAACGGCGGCACCGACTACCGCGCGCTCAAGTCCCACAGGGGCGGCATGGTCTGGTACCAGGACAAGCTGATCGTCACGTCGTGGGAGAAGGGCTCCGACAACAACGTGATGTACATCTTCGACATGAAGCGCATCCTCCAGGCGACCGTCAACAGTTCCGCGGTCGGCAAGGTCAGTGGCGGATGGTCCGCGGACGGCTACCAGTACGTGATGCCGGCCGTCGGCTCCTACAGCCTCGCCGGAGGAGCCTGTAGTTCGACCAACGACGACTCCCGGCCGTGCTTCGGCTCCATCTCGCTGGACCGCAGCAGCGTGCCGGACAGCCTGGTCGCCACCGAGTGGTTCTCCTCCGGCGGCACGGAGCCGGCCCGCATCTGGCGGTACGACTTCAGCTCCGAGCCCGGCTACCTCGCCACGGACAGCAGCAGCCACGTGAACGCCTCGGCGGCGTACGAGACGAACGCCGTCGGGCTGCAGGGCGTGTTGTCGCACAGCGCCACCAGCGGTGGCACTCCGAACTTCTACGTCGACGACGCGCGCGGCGGTGTCGGCCAGCACGGCATCCTGTGGCGGCAGAACACCAGCGGAGCCACGGCGGCAGCCAACTGCGGGCAGGACATCATGTACGCCTGCTGGGGCCAGCACACCGAGAGCATGTCCTACTGGTGGAGCACGGGCCGGGTGTGGACGCTCACCGAATGGGCGGCCGACAGCACAGGGCACTGGACAGGAACCGACCATGCGATTCCGCAACGGGTGCTGTTCTCCGTACCGTTGGCGTCGATAGACAGCTCACTCAGCTGACCGAAGTGTGCCCCGGGCCGGAGATTCCCGGGGCACACATCCCGTCACGCGTCACCGGGCGGTTCGCCCAGTTCCTCGAGGCGGACACGGACGCGCTCGGCGTCGGGGTGGGCGAGTTCGGTGAAGAGGGTGAGGGCGCTGCGCCAGGCGGCGCGGGCGGCCTCGTGGTCGCCTGTCGCACGGTGTGCGTCACCGATACGGACGAGGGTTCCGGCCTCCTCGGCCGGCACGCCCAGGTCCCGGAAGATGGTGAGAGCGTTGCGGTAACTGGTCAGGGCCTGCGGGTGGTCGCCGAGGTTGTGGTGGGCGTAGGCGATGCTGTCCCAGGTGGCGGCCTGGCCGATGTGGTCTCCGAGATCCCTCTGAATGGTCAAGGCCTCGAGGCAGTGGTCGAGGGCCTGTTGGTGATCCCCGAGCGTCGCGTGGTCCCAGCCGACCGCGTTGAGGGCGGTCGCCTGCGCGGCCTGTCGGCCGGTGGCCCGGAAGAGGTCCAGGGCCAGTTGGTCGTGCCGGAGGGCGTCGGGGAGGTCACCGCGCTGCTCGGCCTCCCAGCCGAGGCTCAGATGGACGTAGGCCCGTCCGACGTCGTCGCCGAGTTCGGTGAAGAGTCCCAGGACGCGGTCGAGGTGGGCACCGGCTTCGTCGCGCAGTCCCAGTCGGCCCGCCACCCGGGCCAGTCCGAGCAGGCCGTGAGCCTCCACGACGGGATCGGACAGCCGCAGTGCGGCCTCGAGTGCGGTCCGTTGGACGGCCGCCCAGTCGTGCCAGTGCCCCTGCCGGTCGAAGAAGCGCTCAAGGGACGAGACGAGCAGGCAGACAAGGCGGTCCGCACCCGAGTCGGTGGCCACGTCGATGACGGCGAGCAGCACCGCGTACTCGGCCGCGAGCCAAGCCAGGGCCGACTCGTCGTCGGCGAGCGGTTCGGGGAGGATCCCTTCAGGGAGCGGCGGGAGCGGCATGGTGTCCACGTACGGTGCGATCAGCCGACCGGCGGCGTGCGCCGTGTACAGATAGTGCTCGAACAGCTGGTTCACGGCCGCCCGGCACTCGGCCTCGCCGTGCTGGGTGTGCGCCAGTTCGGCGGCGTAGGCGCGGAGCAGGTCGTGGAAGGCGTACCGGCCGGGGGCGTGCTCGTTGATGAGATGCACGCGGGAGAGCTCGGTCAGCAACAGCCGCGCCTCCCGTACCGCGAGCCCGGCCAGGGCGCCCGCGGCCGGCGCGGTGAAATCAGGTCCGGGATGCAGTCCGAGCAGTCGGAAGAGGCGGGCTGCGGCGGGGGAGAGGGCGCGGGAGGACCAGGAGAAGACCGCGCCGACATCGGCCGACGTGTCGGCCTCGATGAAGGCGTCGAGGCTGCCATGGGCCTCGCGCAGCTCGGCGGCGACGGCCGACAGCGAGAAGTGCGGGTGGGTGGCCGCGCGGGCGGCGACACAGGCCAGGGCCAGCGGCAGCCCGGCGCACAGTGCCGTGATCTCGGCCGCCGCCTCCCGCTCGGCGGAGACCCGCTCGGCCCCCAGGCGGCGGGTGAGGAGTTCCCGTCCCTCGTCGGTGCCGAGAGGACGCAGGGTGAGGGAGTGGGCCCCATGAGCGGCCACCAGACCGGAGAGCTGGTTGCGGCTGGTGACGATCGTGAGGCAGCCGGGCGTGCCGGGCAGCAGCGGCCGCACGTGATCGGAATCCCGCGCGTTGTCCAGCAGGACGAGGAACCGGCGTCCGGCCAGCATGCTGCGGTAGAGCGCGGCCTGGGCGTCCAGACCGTGCGGGACGCGTTCCGGCGGTACCCCCAGCGTGTCCAGAAAACCGCGGACCGCTTCGTCGGGACGCATGACGGCCCCCGATGGGTCGAACCCCCGCAGATTGACGTAGAGCTGCCCGTCGGGATAGCGGTCCGCGACCCGATGGGCCCAGTGCACGGCGAGCGTGGTCTTTCCGATTCCGGCCATTCCACCGATGGCACTGATGACCACCGTTTCGGCGGACCGCCCCTCGCTCGACCGCGGTGCGAGGACCTCGGCCAGTTCGGCCCGCCGACCGGTGAACGTCGGTAGATCGAGCGGCAGTTGCGCGGGCACCGGCAGGGAGGCCGCTCGCGGACCGACGAGGTCCGAGGCCGCTGGACCCTGGGCGGTGCGCGCCTCGGAGACGCCGGCCGCGGGCCCGGCCGCCGTGGATGCCGTGTCGCGCAGCACCGCCTGGTGGGCGTCGCGCAGCTCCGGTCCAGGATCGATGCCCAACTCGTCGGCGAGACGGTTCGACACGGTGACGTATGTGCTGAGCGCCTCGGGCCGTCGACCGGTGGCCGAAAGAGCGAGCATCAGCCTGGCCATCAGCGGTTCGTCCAACGGGCTGTCGGCAGCGGCCTCCCGGAGCCGGGGGAGGACCACACCCGGCACGTCCGCACGCAGCGCGACATCGGCGGCCTCCTTCACGGTCGCGAGGCGCTCGCCCTCCAGCGAGACGAACGCCGCGTGTGTGCGCGCCTCCACGGGGATCCCGTGGGCCGTCGGCCCCTGCCACAGCGACAATGCCTCGGTGAGGAGATCCACGGCCCGTTCGGGTGCCCCGTCCGAGGCGGCCCGCCGGGCCTCGATCCGCAGCGCACGGAAACGCAACAGGTCCAGAGAGTCGTTGTCGGCCACCAGCCGGTATCCGCCCGTGTCCCGGAGCAGCCACTGGCCCGTCGCCCGGGTGGGAAGGCCGGGCTCCAACAGGCGGCGCAGTGCCCCGACATGCCGGTGGACCACATTGACCGCGGTGTCCGGCGGACGCCCGCCCCACAGGACGTCGACGATCTCGCTCACGGAGACCGGCTGACCTGCCCGTACCAACAGCAGTGCCAGCAACGCCCTTTCCTGTGGACGTCCGAGGTGCAGCTCCGTCCCCGCCCGCCAGACCCGAACCGGTCCGAGTACCGCGAACCGCACCGGATCCGGCGCCACCTCTTGCCCCCTCTGGTCTTCCACCCCCGGCGCTCACCCTACGTCACGCCGCTGGGACGCCCGTCCGAAGGACGACCGGCATACGGCAGCGCCCTGGAGGCCTCCGGCATCAGCACGCTCGCCCCGTCCGTCCTGTCCATCGCGTACGTCGTCCAGTAGCCGTGATCCTCCGACGGGTCACCCGGCACCGGCGCGAACACCGGTTCCCCGACCGAGAGGTTCCCCGCATGCCACGAGCCCGCGGCGCCCTGGGTGTCCTACCGCCCTGTCGCTCGCTTGGCCCGAGCCCGACGACGTTTCGGAGTCACCGAGTGACCATCGGGCCACTGTACGTGGTCGAGCGTCACCGTCGGGTCCGGTCCGGCCGGCTCACCGGTCCGGCCTGACGAGTCGTACGCGTTGACGGTGCGCCACAGCCAGAAGGCCTCGTCCTTGGTGTGCCGCGCTCGGGGCGCCGCTTCCGCAGCGGATGCGACGGGGTTGGGGCGGTCGCAGCATGAGAAGCAGAGGTCCTCGCCTCAGCGCCCGGCCGGGGGTTTCCTCGCGCTCTCGGTTTGCGACATGGAGGCGCCATCCGCGGAGGTGTCCGATGGCTCAACCCGATGCGAATCGAGGACTTGGAGCGACGGGGAGCGGCGAGTCTCCGCCGTCCGGAATGATGCCGTCCGGAATGCCGTCGGCCGATGCGCAGACCGATGTGCGGGCCGATGTGCGGGCCGATGTGTCCAGCGGCGAAGCCCCGCGCACCAACAGTGTCTTCCTCGGTTTCGCCCCCTGGATCATCTTTGACGTGGTGGCGAGCCCCAGTACGTGGAAGTACGCCGCGCTGGCGGCGCTCATCGCCGCCCTGGTGCTCAATGTTCCCGACCTGCGGCGCGGGAGCTTCAAGATTCTGGAGGCGGCGAGCTTGGTGTTCTTCGCCGTCCTGTTCGTACTCGGGCTCGCGGTGGACCGCCAGGACCTGTTGTGGCTGGAGACCTACGCGCAGACGTTGGCCAACGGGGTGATCGCCGTCGTGGCACTCGGTTCCCTCGTCTTCACACCGTTCACCGAGCAGTACGCACGCGAGTCGGTGCCCCGCCAGTACTGGGACACACCCTTGTTCCGGCGGACCAACAGGGTCCTGACGGCGATGTGGGGCGGGGTGTTCCTGGTCACGGCCCTGCTGGGGCTGCTCGCACTGCATGTGAGGTCGGGGTCGGACTGGCTCAACTGGGTCATCCCGATCGCCTTGCTGGTCTCAGCGATCCGCTTCACGAAGTGGTACCCGGCACATGTCAGGGCGCAGGCGCGGGGCTGACCCGGAGGAGGCCACGCTCCGCGGTGCGTGCGCGTCGACCGTGATGTCTCACCGTCTTCGGTTCCTCCCGTAGCGGGGGAGAGGTAAAGCAATCGTATGGTCTAGTCCAAAAGTTATCTGGTCTAGGCCAATCTATTGGCATGGACGCAACACCTACAGGAAGCTGGGGCGACTCTCCCCCACCTCCTGGAGGCACGCAGTGAGACGTCTTCGCGCATGTCTGGGCGCGGCAGCCGCCGTTGGACTCGCCGCAGCGGGCACGACCGCACTGGTCGCGGGCAGCGCTTCCGGCGCGACCTCCGCACTCGGCAACCGCTGGTACGCCGCGGCTCCCTACCTGATGCCGCTCGACAACGACCCGCCGGACCCGGCCGCCATCATGGACGCCACCGGCCTCAAGGCGTTCCAGCTCGCCTTCGTCCTCGCCCCGAACGGCGGTGGCTGCAGCCCCACATGGGGCGGCACGGCCGCGGTCTCCTCGGACACCGCCGTGCAGTCGGTCGTCAACACCATCCGCGCCAAGGGCGGCGACGTCTCCGTCTCCATCGGCGGTTACGGCGGCACCAAGCTCGGCCAGGTGTGCTCGGACGCGGCTGCCACGGCGGCGGCGTACCAGCAGGTCATCACCAAGTACGGTCTGCACGCCATCGACTTCGACCTCGAAGAGCCGGAGTACGAGAACACGGCGGCCATCAAGAACGAGATCGGCGCCGCGAAGATCCTCCAGCAGAACAACCCCGGACTCTACGTCTCCGTCACCACCGCCGGCACCGCCGACGGCACAGGCTGGTTCGGCAAGCAGATGCTGCTGGAGGCCAAGTCGCAGGGTTTCACCCCGAACAACTTCTCCATCATGCCGTTCGACGGCGGCTTCAACGGCGCCGCTTCGCAGACCGGCGCGCTGACCAACTTCAACCAGATCCTGCAGTCCACCTTCGGATGGGACCAGGCGACCGCCTACGCCCACGAGGGCTTCTCCGGGATGAACGGGCGCAGCGACACCGGCGAGTTCTTCACGCAGACCGACTTCCAGACCGTGCTGGACTACGCCACCGGCCACAACATGGACCGCTTCACGTTCTGGTCCCTGAACCGCGACCGTCAGTGCACCCCGGCCGACAACGGCGGCCGGACCTCGGGCACCTGCTCCAGCGTGACGCAGAACTCCTGGGACTTCGCCAAGTACTCGGTGAAGTTCGCCGGGGCCACGCCGCCCTCCTCGACCCCCACCCCGACGCCGACGCCCACGCCCCCTGGTACCGGGTGCAAGCCGGCCTGGAGCTCGACCGCGGTCTACACCGCCGGCAACGAGGTGTCGTACAACAACCACAACTGGAAGGCCAAGTGGTGGACTCAGAACGAGACCCCCGTCGCCTCCGACTGGGGTGTCTGGCAGGACGAGGGTGCCTGCTGACGATCTGACCGCCTGACCGCCTGACCGCCTGACCGCCTGACCGCCTGACCGCCTGACCGCCCGAGGTCTGCCGGACCGGATCGGCGGGGCCCGTGAGGTGCCCCGCCCACCGGGCGCCGCGCGGCCCGGACCCCAGTGCCTGGTGCGTGCCCGTGCGTCGATCAGGGCCGCCACCACGTGCGCCGGCCCTTCAGAGGGTCGAAAATGGGCAGAGGCCCGGTCGTCGAGGACACGCGGTGCCTGCCGAGAGGAATGTCGCCATGCGCGGACAGCCGCCACTGCCGTCAGGGGCCGTTCGCGGTGCACGTACCGGCGCGGGTGGCGAGCAGGCATGACGCCGGGGCCGGGCGGTGCCGTGATCCTGCGCCGGTCGATTCAGGTCACCTGCTCGGCGAGCGTCGGCTTCTACACGTTCCTCTACGGTCTTCAGCAACCCGTGGCGGCGCTGTACGCACTGTTCACACCGATCGCGCTCGGCCTGCTGTCCACGATTCCCGGGACCGGCCGGCAGCAGGCATGGATCACCTTGCGGACCCTGCCGTTCGGAGTGGCCTTCGTCGCGCTGGGCACGGCACTCGCGGTGAGCACGGCGGCCGCCGTGGCCGGCATGCTGATCGCCGGATTCCTGTTGAGTTTCACCGTGGTGGCCGGGCCTCGTACGGCGGGTCCCGCCCCAGGTCTCCAACTCCTCTACATCCTGGCCTGCTTCCCGCCGTACGCCCCTCAGACGCTGGGCGCCCGGCTGACGGGCGTGGCCGTGGGCGTCGTACTCCTCTCCCTGTGTCAGGTGTTCGTGCTGTCCGGTCCACCTGCCACGAGCTACCGGATCGTGCTCGCCGACGCGCTGGAGACGGCCGCCGCGGCAGTGGTCGATCCGGCCCGCGTCTCCGTCGCGAGGCTGCGTGATCTCAGCGAGGGGATGCGGCTGTCGCAGGTTTCCCCGGGTGAGCGCCCGACCGGCCCGGGGCGCCGGGACCGGGCCCTGGCACAGGCGGGAGCCGCGGTCCGCCGGGTCCTGGACCAGTTGGCGTCGCGGAGCACGACGTCCGTGCCCCCTGGGGCGGCACCGCGCACGGATCGATCGTCCGCCGCGCTCCGCGAACGCGTCGCGCGGACGTGCGAGGACACGGGTGCGGCCCTGCGCGCCGGTGAGCGGCCACCGACGGCCGACGCGCTCGACAAGGCGATCCGGCAGTTCCAGGCGGAACGGATCCGCCGTGCGGCCGACCCGCGGGCACCGGGCGCGGACACCGACGTCCTGCGGCGACAGGCGGAGGAGCTGACACTGGCCGAGTCGACGTGGATCGCGGTGACAGCCGTCGGTGTCTCTGCCGCCGGGCGCAGATCCTCACCTCTCCGGCCCGGCGAACTCTTCTGGTACGCCGACCTGCCCACGACGCAGCTGTGGGCGCGTCGCATCGTGGGCAACGCGACGCATCGCTCGGTGTGGTTCCAGAACGCGGTACGGGTCGCGTGCGGCCTCGCCATCGCCCGTCTTGTCGCCGGCACCCTCGACCTCGCGCACGGATTCTGGGTGCTCCTCGCGGTCCTCACGCTGGGGCGTACCACGGTCGGCGCCACCTGGCGGGCCGTGCGCCAGGCCATGGTCGGCAACCTGGTGGGGGCTGTCGCGGCAGGTGCGCTGCTCATCGCCCTCGGCCGGCACCTGGACGCCTACGCCGTCCTGCTCGTGCCGGGCATGCTCATCGCCTTCGCTCTGGGCCCGCGGCTCGGAATCGCCTACGCACAAGGGCTGTTCACGCTGGTGGTCACCCTCGCCTTCGCCCAGATCACCCCGACCAGCTGGCGACTGTCGGAAGCCCGCATCGTCGATGTCGTCACCGGCAGTGTCATCGGCCTCCTGTGTGGGCTGCTCGCCTGGCCGGCGGGGGCACGGAGAGAGGTTCACCGCACCATGGCGGGCCTGCTGCGCTCGTGCGGGACGCTGGTACCCGCCACGGTCGAGGCGCTGCTTGCCCCTTCGGCGGCCGCTCCGTCTCCACCCGCGACGTTGCCGACGCTGCGGCATCTGCGTCTGGCGGAGGCCGCCTACGCGCAGTTCCGCAGCGAGCCACCCACCGCCTGGGAGGGCGCCCAGGCCGACTGGCACGGGGTGCTCATCGTGGCGTACCACACGGTGCTCGGTGCCCAGCGGCTTCCTTGCTTCGAAGCCCCCCTGGCCGATGTGCCGCCGGACGCGCGCGCATGGGTCCGCGGGACGGCCGCCGAGCTGACGACGGACGCCGACCGCATCGCCACGTACTTCACCACCCACGAACGCCCCGCACCCGGCCGGAGCCCCCCTGGCCCACCGCTTCCGGAGCACCACCCGGCCCTGCCCACACTCATCGATCTCGAAGTGTGGTTGACCGACATCGACCACCAGCTCGCCCGCATCGAGGACTCCGTCGGACCCACGACCTGATCCCCACGGGCCCCGGCGGGTCGTCGCGGCCCGTCATTCGCCGGGCGTCCACCGCGGCGGGGAAGGCCCCGGGCGCATAGGATTCGAGTGTCTGGTCCGTTATGCGGCCATTTGAGGAGTCGCGTCATGGAGGGCATCGCTGACATGGGGGGCACCTCGGGATGGGGCCCCGCGCGCCCGCCCAGGGCCGATGAGCCGGTCTTCGCGGAGCCCTGGCAGGGCCGGGCCGCCGCGCTGACGATCCTGGCCACCCGGGTGTCCGGTCGGAATGTGGACGCCTTCCGGCATGCGCAGGAACGTCTGGACCGAGCCGCCTACCTCGATGAGGGCTACTTCGGCCGCTGGCTCAACGCCGCCGAACTGATGCTCATCGAGGGCGCCATCCTCGCCCCCGGCGCGATCGACGCCCGGGCCCGCGACCTGCGCGGCGAACACGTCGAAAATCCCCCCGTCTCCGTCTCCGTCTCCGTCCCCGAATCCGCCCGGCCCGACGCCGGCCCGCCCACCGCGGCGATCGCCGCCTGGCGGTCCGCTCCCGGTTCGCTGCGCACCATCGACGCCGCCCCCGCCTTCGCCGTCGGCCAACGGGTCCGCGCCAAGAACATCTCGCCGCCCGGGCACACCCGCCTGCCCGGCTACGTCCGGGGACACGCCGGAATCGTCGAGGTCATCCAGCCCGCCGCCGTCTTCCCCGACACCCACGCGCACTTCCTGGGCGAGAACCCCCAACACGTCTACTCCGTACGGTTCGACTCGCACGAGCTGTGGGGCGAGGGTGCCGACTCCTTCTCCGTCACCGTGGACCTGTTCGAGAACTACCTGGAGACCACCTCATGACGACCTCCAGCGAATCCGGCGAGGCCCCTTCCGCGGCCCTGCGCACCGAGGCACTCGAACAGCTGCTCACCGAACGCGGTCTGATCGACCCCGAGATGGTCGATGCGTTCATCACCAACTACGAGACCAACGTGGGTCCGCTCAACGGCGCCAAGGTGGTCGCCAAGGCCTGGACCGACCCCGAGTACCGCCGACGGCTCCTGGCGGACGGCACCTCCGCCATCAAGGAACTCGGCTTCGGCGGCCCCCAGGGCGAGCACATCGTCGTCGTCGAGAACACTCCCACGACCCACAACGTCGTCGTCTGCACCCTGTGCTCCTGCTACCCCTGGCCCGTGCTCGGCCTTCCGCCGAGCTGGTACAAGGACCCCGCCTACCGTGCACGCGTGGTCAAGGAACCCCGCACCGTCCTCTCCGAGATGGGCCTCGACCTCGGCGACGACGTCGAGATCAGCGTGCGGGACTCCACGAGCGAGGTTCGCTGGCTCGTCCTGCCCGAGCGGCCCGCCGGCACCGAGCACTTGACCGAGGAGGAACTCGTCCCGCTCGTCACCCGGGACGCCATGGTCGGCGTGGCGAAGGTGGCAGCCGCGTGAGCGCCCCACTCGACATCGACGGGACCGCGGCCCCACCCCGCGCCAACGGGGAACTCGTCTTCTCCGAACCCTGGGAGAGCCGCGCCTTCGGCATGGCCGTCACCCTCTACGAGGCAGGCGCCTTCACCTGGCCCCAGTTCCAGAGCGCACTCATCGCCCGCATCGCCGCCTGGGAGAACGCACTCGACCAGGACCGGCCGTGGAGCTACTACCACCATTGGCTCGCCGCGCTGGAAGACGTACTGGACGAGCAGGGAACCGTCTCCTGCGACGAAGTCGCCACGCGTGCGCTCACCCTGGCCCAACGCCCGGCCGGTCACGACCACCACCACTGACCCCGGCGTCCCCGCACCACCATCGCGCACACGACGGCGCCCTCGAGCTCCCCCGGTTGTGAGCCACCTCTGATCCGGCTCTGACCAAACCCTGATGGAGCGCTGCGAGGCTCATGAACGAGATGAACGCCGATCGCACGTCGCCGAAATTCCTCCACCGCAGTCGGCGCGACATCCCCCGAAATCCGCCCTCCTCATGGAGTGATCAATGGTATTCGCGCACCGCAGGAACGGATCGGCCAGGCATATTTCCCGTACGGCCGGGACGCTCGCAGCTCTGACCATGGGCGCTTCACTGCTCGTGGCCCCCCAGGCATTCGCGGCCAGTAGTCCGACCAACGCCGAACTCCTGAAGGCCTGCAACTGGGCAAGTCTCTGCAAGTTCCACCCGCAGAGCTACTGGGGCTACACCGGGCCGAAGCACCAGGTCGGCAGCACCGCGTACAACTGCGGGAGCAACACCAACCAGCATCGGATCGACTGGTCGGACACGACCACCGCCGGCAACACGGTCGGCGTCTCCGTCTCGGCGACCTACAAGTTCTCGTTGGTCTTCGAGGCCTCCGTGGAGACCAGCTACAGCCACAGCTGGGAGAACTCCCACACCGACACCGAGTCCAACACGATCAACATCTCGCCGAGAAGTGTCGGGTGGCTCGAGCGCGGAACCTCGAAGCAGCAGGCCAAGGGCTGGTGGGAGATCCAGTTCAAGAACAAGTACTACGACCACTACGTCTGGTACATCTACGACTTCCAGCAGTCCGGCTTCAACAAGGACAACCCCAGCTACGGCTACGTCAACTTCAAGGACCGGCCGATGACCCCGGCCGAAATCGGCGCACACTGCTGACGGCTCCGACCCGTCTCGACAACCCGCTGTCCAACCCGGTCCAACCGGTCCAAGAACAAGAATGGTGACAGTCCCATGCACAGTCTCACGCGCAAAGTCGCCACGGCGGCACTCGTCGCAGGCGCACTGTTCGGCAGCCTGGCGGTTCCGGGAACGGCCTACGCCGCCAACAAGTACGTACAGCTCAAGGTCTGCAGCGGGTCCACCGAGACGGTGAAGTTCTACTTCGTCGGGGAGAACCAGTACGGCGACTGGGGCGGTTCGAGGTTCTGGGAGATCGCCCCGAAGGGGTGCACCGTGGCGGAAGGCTACTGGTGGATAGCCGGGCAGTCGGTCGAGTTCCACCACCGCAAGCCCAGCACCGGATGGCGGTGGGAACCCCGGCTCATCTCGGCGAACGACACCAGCAACGGCGCCACATACCAGCTCTACATCGGCTGAGAGGGGCCCCGCGCACGGGTCCGTGGGCCGCCGCGCGCGGCCTGCGGACCCGTCAGGTCACTCGACGCGGCTGAGCGGAGGGCATTCCCATACCGCGTCCACGACCTCGCGGTGCGGACGGTACATGCGCAGGATCACGAACCAGGTGCCGGTTTCGGGTGTGGGCAGCCAGTTGGACTCGCGGTCCTCTCCCGGTGATGTGGACTGCAGATGGAGGGTCAGACCGCCGTCAGGGTCCATGACGAGCCCGGTCGTGCGGTCCCCGACCGAGTAGCGGCCGGCCGGGTTGGGGATCAGGTTCATGTCGTCGCCGTACGCGGACAGGGACCAGAAGGCATCGACGGGTGGCATCGCGCCCGCGTCGAAGCGCAGCGCGTACCGGCCGGACGACAGCTTGTTGCCGTCCGCGTCGTCGTAGTTGAGCAGATAGACCGCCTCGTCGGGATCGTTGGCCATGATGCCCGCCAACGACTGGTCGGCGGCACGCTTGACGAAGTCGTCGCCGAAGCGGCCCATCTGCGGTGGCGGATAACGCCAACCGTTGACCACATGTGCCCACTCACCGCTGAGCATCTGCTGTTTGAGCATCGGCGTGCCGACAGCCGCAGCCCTGATGAGGTTCTGTCTGACCGCCTCGGGCTGGGCCTCGACGTCGAGACCGGGACCGATGCCGACCTCGGCGAACTGCTTGAGCAGGATCGCGTGATGCGCCGGTGGCGGGTTCTCGGCCAGCATGGCGTTGAGCGTCTTCCAGGGGCCGAGGGGATCCTGCGCGGGGTCCACCGGCGCCGGCACCTCATGGCTCGCCGGGAGCCGCACCGGGTCGACGGGCCCGCCGCCCTTGTCGAAGAAGCTGAGCGGAGTGAGCCGGTACTGGGCTTGGAGCGTCTGCACGTTCGGCACGTCGTCCTCGCCGTCGACCAGCGTCCTGCCGAGGATCAGGATCCACGGGCTCGGCGCGGTCGCGACACGGCGCACACCATCGGGAAGCTTCCCGCTCCAGTCCGGACCGACGATCGCGAAGTGGCCCGCCTCGGATCCCGTGGTGCGCTGGCCTATGTAGTCGAAGTTGTCGGAGGTGATGCCCATCAGCTCGAAGGAGAAGTAGCGATCACCCATGTCCGGATGCGAGAGAATGACCGGCTCGCCGCGCAGGTGCACCCACGCGGTCGAGTACAGGGTGTCGTTGTTGGGACAACCGCCGTCCCGGTACGAGGCGTCCAGGAGTTGCTGTGCGTGCCAGAAATGGTTGACCGCGGCGTACGGCACCGTCGCCGGGTCACGCGGCTGGGTCACCCACTGGTGGCGCAGCCTGGCGTTGTAGATGTACGGAAAACCGTAGACGAATGCCTGCTCACCCAACGTGTAGGCGTACTCGCCACGCCAGTCACGCACTCGTCCGGTCAGGATGGGTGTCACCGCCTGCCGCACCAGCGGCAGTGTCTGAGGCAGCTGCCGCAACCGGTCCACCACGGCCTGGGGGTGCCGTACGGCTTCCGCCGCGGCCCGACCGGCGGCGCCCGCGGCGCTCGCTGCCCGGTTGATGGTGGCCGTGACGCCTGCGGCATCGTCGTGCGTCCGCCGAAGCGGACGGTGATGTGTGGGATGTGTGGCTTCGGACATGATCATGTCCTCCCCGTTGTGAACACCTCGTGGGAAGCCTCTGCACCACTTCCCACCATAGGTCGCATCAGCAGGAGCGCCAACGCGGGGGAGATGTCAGACGCGGTCGGCCGCGATGAGCAGGTACTGGAAGCTGCCGTTCTCGTAGGCGCTCAGGAACGTTTCCTCGATGCCGGTGACCAGGTGGTCGGCCTGCTTGCGGAGTTCCCAGTAGGGGATGGTGTCGGCGGTCAGGTCCCGGACGTGGACGGGTACGAGGCGGTTGCGGGCCATGGCGCGGAAGTATTCCGATCGAGGGTGGATGTCGCAGATGTAGTGGGCGTTGATGAGAGACACCTCCCGGGAGGCCCGCCCGTAGGCGTCGTTGTAGCAGCCGGTGATGGTCACGTAGCGTCCGCCGCGGCGCAGCAGCCGTGCGTGCTCGGCGAACAGCAGGTCGAGTTCCACGTACATGGTGGACTCGTTGTTCCAGGAAGCCGCATACGCGCCGGAGGGCAGGCCGGTGTCGAGCATGTTCCGGTGGTGGTAGCGGACCTTGGCGTCGATGTTCCGAGTGCGGGCCTGGGCGTTGGCGAAGTCGGCCTGTTTCCTCGAGATGGTGACGCCGTCGGTGTGGCATCCGTACCGCAGATGGGCCACCACACTTCCGCCGCCGCGCCCGCAGCCGGCGTCGAGGACGCGGTCGGCGCCGGAGAGGGGGCCGAGATGGGAGGCGAGGAGGTCGGCCTGTGCCTGTTCCAGACGGTGCAGTTCGGCGGTGATCCGGTCACGGCGCGGGGCAGCGCCGTCTTCGCCCCCGTCCCGGCTCTCGTCGAGTACCGACCAGTCGACGCCCCCGATGCCGTAGTGGTGGTGGTACAGGTCGTCGATCTTTCCGAGTTCGAGGTTGACCGGGTTCTCCTCGGCGTTCCAGTAGTCCGCGACGCGGGTCTGGTACGTCGACTGGCAGGTGGCCTGGGTCGGCATCGGTGCTGCCGCGGTACCGGCATCGGTGATGGGCAAAGGTGACTCCTCGTGGCGCGGTGGACGACGGGCCGGGCGGCAGGGCGTTACCAGTAGTTCGGCAGGTGGTAGCGGTGGGTGTTGGTGGCGTGCCATTCGTGGTTGCCGGACACCCAGGCGGCCAGGCCCTCGGCGTAGCGCTCTACGAGAGGCGAGGTGGCGGACAGAGCCGCCGCCTCCTCCTCGAACGCCTCCATGACCTGGTTGTGGATCTCGACGGCCTTCAGGAAGGCGGCCTTCAGCCCACACCGTTCGTTCGCGGCGATGACCTGAGGCAGATTGAGATGGCTGGGATCGTTGGCCAGTTCCTTGGTGAAGGAGTACAGGTCGTTGACGATCGTGGTGGCGTTGCCGGCGAGTGCGGTGATCCGCTGGATCTCGGGCCGGACGTAGAGGGCCTCGGGCAGCTCGTAGCCGTCCACGGCGTCGACGATCGACAGGCAGGGGCGGAAGTTGTTGAACTGCCGCATCATCAGGTACTCCCAGACCGGCGGCACGTACCGGATCTCGGCCCAGGCGGCCTCACCGACATAGCCCAGATGCAGCCGGGCGAGATCGTGCACCAGCCGGTCGGTCTGGCTGGGGGTGGCGAAGACGGCGTAGTCCTTGAGGGCCCCGTGATACGAGCGCAGCGGCCCGTCGGCCTGTACGCCGCGCCGCCACCGCGCTTCCAGATCGGGAGTGGAGTGGAAGGGGTCGAGCGCGGACTGGGCCCTGATCAGCCTGCCGCCGAGGCCGCGCGATGAGCCGCCTCTGTCCTCGTCCTCCTCGCAGTAGCAGTTGTCGACGAGGTTCTCGGCCAGCAGTAGCTTGCCGGCCGCGGTGAGACGTTCGAGGTCGGCCGCGCCCGGATGCTGGAGTACGACGGCCCGGCCGAACTGGAACCCCGCGAAGTCCCCCGTCCACGCCTTGGGGAACGCGTCGAGCCGACGGACCCAGGCCTCCAGCCTGCGGTCGACCTCCGCCGCCTTCCCCGGGTCCGCGGGGGCGGCGGGTCGGTGGCGCAGCCCGGGGATCGCCCCGCTCCGCCGGGCTTGCGTGACGGGGACGAGGCGGGGCGGCCCGGGCAGTCGCGTCGGCGATCCGGAAGCCGATGGTGTGCTCATTCCGTGGTCCGCCCGATCTGGACGTTCTCCAGGATCCCCGCGGCGTCGGGTACGAGGATGGCCATCGCGTAGTAGGCGGTGACCAGGTAGCTCATGATCGCGGTGCTGTCGATGCCCATGAACCGTACGTTCAGACCCGGCTCGTACTCCTCCGGAATGCCCGTCTGGTGCAGGCCTACGACCCCTTGGTCCTTCTCTCCCGTGCGCAGCGCGATGATGCTGCTGGTGTGCTGGGGACTGATCGGGATCTTGCCGCACGGAAAGAGCGGAACGCCGCGCCACGCCGGTACTTCGTGGCCGTCGAGGTTCACGGTGCCGGGCACCAGCCCGCGCCGGTTGCACTGCCGGAAGAAGGCCGCTATCGCCTTCGGGTGGGCCAGGAAGAGGCGGGTCTTGCGGCGCATCGACAGCAGTTCGTCGAGATCGTCGGGCGTGGGGGGACCGGAGAAGGTGCTGACGCGCTGGCCGTAGTCGACGTTGTGCAGCAGGCCGAACTCGCGGTTGTTGACCAGCTCCCACTCCTGGCGCTCGCGGATCTCCTCGATGGTCAGGCGGAGTTGCTGCTCGGTCTGGTTCATCGGATGGTTGTAGAGGTCGGCGACCCTGGTGTGGACGCGCAGGACGGTCTGGGTCAGGGACAGTTCGTATTCGCGCGGGGCGAGGTCGTAGTCGACGAAGCCGCCGGCGAGGACCGGTTCGCCCACGTGCCCGGCCTGTACGGGTACGTCGGCCTCGCCCTTGCGGTTCATGGGCTTGCTCTGCTGCTGCGCGAAGGCGTCCAGCTGGGCGGCGAGCGACGGGGTGCGCTCCACGAACGCCATGAGCGTGTCCCAGTTGAGTGCCAGCACCACGCCGGGAGTCTCGGCCCGTACCGAGCTGAACCACAGCGGGTCGGCCTGGCCGATGGCCTCGTCCCCCATTCCGTCGCCGTCCGTGATGACTCCGGTGACTTCCTGCTCGCCGTACTTGCCGGTGGTGTAGCGGGTGAACCGGCCGTGGACGACGAGATAGGCCTCGGTGACGGGCTGTCCGGCGTCGAAGAGGACCTGGCCCGTACGCACCTCCCGCACCCTGAACCGTGAGGAGATCTCCTGCAGGGCCACGGTGTCGGAGTAGCCGCGCAGGGCGGGCAGCTCGGTCAGTGTCTCGGGGATGACCCTGATGTCGTCCGCGCCGTTCTGCTCGAACTGCACCCGGCCCCGGCCGACGCGGAGTTGGAGTCGCCGGTTCACCCGGTAGGCGCCGCCCTTGACGTCCACCCAAGGCAGCATCTTGAGCAGCCATCGCGAGGTGATGGCCTGCATCTGAGGTTCGGACTTGGTGGTGGTGGCCAGCTGACGTGCCGCGTCGGTGCTGAGACTGGTGGACCGTGGTCCGTCGGCGGTGGGCCCGGCGGCGCTTTCTGGGGAGCTTTCCGGGATTGTCACATGTCCTCCCGATACGTGAGCGGGCGTGCGTGGATACGCACGAAGATCAGCGAACAGGGCGGGGCGTCGACGCCGTACGCCTCGGGCAGGGGCTCCTACGGCCCGGCCATGGACGACGTCTGACCTGAACCCGTGTCGAAGGTGCGCCCCGGCGACGCGTGAGAAGCCGTGCGGCGTGGGTTCACGGAGGCGGTGGAGGTCGGAGACGGATTCCGGGGAGGTGGGCGCCAGGACAGTAATCTCGTGACGGTCCGGGCAGTTGGGCAGCGCGCGCCCCATGTCAAGCGAAACAGTCACCGGTGGCGGTCGGAACCGCGTGAATGGGGCGCATTCGTGTCCTCGAAGTGGGCATCCAAGGCGCGAGGCAGACCGGCCATGAGGGCGCGCTCGCACGCCGGTCGCCGGGACCCGCGCCACCGGCGCGAGGGCGTACGAGCGGCTCAGCTGCGTGTTCCTCTTGATCAGGTGGCCCCGCTCGAATGATCAAAAGGGGGTCGGGCTACCATCTGAGCGCCACCTAGCTCGAAAGATGAATCTGTGACTGTCAATGACGACTCGTTCACCAACTGGAACAACCGCGAGGAGATCGCGGAGTCGATGATCCCGATCATCGGGAAGCTGCACCGGGAGCGGGACGTCACGGTCCTGCTGCACAGCCGTTCCCTGGTGAACAAGTCGGTGGTGAGCATCCTCAAGACCCACCGGTTCGCCCGGCAGATCGCCGGCGAGGAACTCTCGGTCATCCAGACGCTGCCGTTCCTGCAGGCGCTCACCACGCTCGATCTCGGCCCGTCGCAGATCGACATCGGCATGCTCGCCGCGACCTACAAGTCCGACGACCGTGGTCTGTCGGTGGCGGAGTTCACCGCCGAGGCCGTGGCCGGCGCCACGGGTGTCAACAAGATCGAGCGCCAGGAGCCGCGCGACGTCGTCCTCTACGGGTTCGGCCGCATCGGCCGCCTCGTCGCCCGCCTGCTCATCGAGAAGGCCGGCTCCGGCAACGGCCTGCGGCTGCGCGCCGTCGTCGTCCGCAAGGGTGCCGGCCAGGACATCGTCAAGCGCGCCTCGCTGCTGCGGCGTGACTCCATTCACGGCCAGTTCCGGGGCACGATCACCGTCGACGAGGCGAACAGCAAGATCGTCGCCAACGGCAACGAGATCAAGGTGATCTACTCCGACGACCCGCTGTCGGTGGACTACACGGAGTACGGCATCAAGGACGCCATCCTCATCGACAACACCGGCAGGTGGCGTGACCGTGAGGGCCTGTCCCAGCACCTTCGCCCCGGCATCGCCAAGGTCGTCCTGACCGCACCGGGCAAGGGTGACGTTCCCAACATCGTCCACGGCGTCAACCACGACACGATCAAGCCGGACGAGCAGATCATGTCCTGCGCCTCCTGCACCACCAACGCGATCGTCCCGCCGCTGAAGGCGATGGCGGACGAGTACGGCGTTCTGCGGGGTCACGTGGAGACCGTCCACTCGTTCACCAACGACCAGAACCTGCTGGACAACTACCACAACTCCGACCGCCGCGGTCGTTCGGCGCCGCTCAACATGGTCATCACCGAGACCGGTGCCGCCTCCGCCGTCGCGAAGGCGCTGCCCGACCTCAAGGCGAAGATCACCGGCAGCTCCATCCGCGTCCCGGTACCGGATGTGTCGATCGCCATCCTCAACCTGCAACTCGCCCGCGAGACCACGCGCGAGGAAGTCCTCGACCACCTCCGCGATGTCTCGCTGACCTCGCCGCTCAAGCGCCAGATCGACTTCATCAGCGCCCCCGACGCGGTCTCGAGCGACTTCATCGGCTCGCGTCATGCCTCGATCGTCGACGCCGGCGCGACCAAGGTGGAAGGCGACAACGCGATCCTCTACCTCTGGTACGACAACGAGTTCGGCTACTCCTGCCAGGTCGTCCGCGTCGTCCAGCACGTCTCCGGTGTGGAGTACCCGACCTTCCCGGCCCCGGCGGTCTGATCGCGGCTGTAGGATCCGCGGGTCAGTGCGCAATGCAGGTACGAGATGCGCACTAGATGCACAATTCCGGAACTTGGTGCGCACTGACTCCGCTCCGTAACTACCTCTTGTCGATCCTTTGTGGTCTTTAGCTGCGTCGCGATACTGAAGCTCCATACCGTCGAGGCATGGCGACTCAGAGTTCGACCCAGGCTCGCCGGGGGCACAGCGCCCCTACCGCGTCGTTCCGATATGAGGACGAGACGGTGCGGACGGTTCCTTTTGACGAACTACGGTTGACGGACTTCAGGGGATCCACACCCTGGCGCACGGTGCGGTCGGTTCACGGCATGGCCCATCACTCCGGCTCGTATGCCTCGGCGACGACGAACGGGCTCGTTGTATATGAGAGTCGGCTGGAGTTGGCCCGCTTGCTGCTGGCCGACTTCGATCCAGCCGTCCAAGCCATCTATGCCCAACCCTTCCGGATGACCGCCAAGGTCGACGGCCGAGTGCGACATCACGTACCGGATTTCCTGCTGATCATGCAGTCCGGCGTAGTCCAGGTCGTGAACGTCAAACCCGCGGATCTACTGGCCGATCCCAAAATGAAGGATGCCCTGGCATGGCCAGGGAAATTAGTCGGGCGACACGGCTGGGATTATGAGGTGTGGTCCGGAGCGGACCCGATCCTCTTGGAGAACGTTCGATTCCTGGCAGCCTATCGCCGACCGGGGGTGGTACCTGCCGAGGAGATCGAGCGGGCCTGGGCAAGCGTGCAGGACGGGGATCAGCTTGTGGCCGCCGAGCACCGGCTTGCAGAAGGGAGAGACCCCCACGAAGTCCGCCCGTCCATTATGGCCCTGCTGTGGGCGGGGCATCTGACCACCGATCTTACGACTCCGTTGTCTGGCAACTGGGTACTTCGGAGGTCTGAATGAACGTGTGGACTACCCCCCTTCGCCCCGGTCTTCCCCTGGTGTTCGACGGTGAGCAGTTCACCATCGCGGAGTTGGACGGACGGCGAGTCCTCCTGCAGCGGACAGGACCGGATGGCCGCCCTCAATGGCGGCAAGTGGATCTCTCTCTGCTTATGACCCACCCATCGACCGAGTTTCTGGTCGAGACTCCTCCGCCGGGGCCAGCAACCGCCACGGTGCTCGGCGACCTGGTGGACGACGATGAAGACGAACTGAACACGCGCTTCCAGCACGTTCAGGAAGTTCGATTCGGCTACAAATTGGGCTCGTCCGAGCTGGCTTTGGAAGGCGAGCCCCGTCCGGACTACGCCCCCGGCGTGCCCATGATGCACCGCTACAATGCCAAGGCAGCGGAACTCAGAGTAGATCCGGCTACCATCCGCCGGTGGGTCGCCAAGGTCAAGGACGAAGGCCCCGCTGGGTTAGTGACAAAACGCCAAGCCACTCACATCCTCGACCGCGCGGATCCGCGCTGGCTCGACGTGGCCAGGTCGGTCCTCAAGGAACGAGAGAAGTCCAGTCGCCCAGTACGGAACTTGACGCTCATCGAGATCGAGGAACGCCTGGCCAAGGAACACGGCCGCGGCACAGTGCGCATCCCGAAACGGACGACCGCGTACGAGTTGTTGCGGGAGCTCAGCCGGGGGTCTAACGCCTTCGACGGCAGCACAAAGGGCAAGCGCTCCATCGCCCAGCGCCCTCCGGGGGTGTACGGCAAGCTGCGGGCAACGCGCCCGGGTGAGTACGTGATCCTGGATACCAACAGCCTGGACGTCTACGCCATGGAGCCGGTGACGTGCAGGTGGGTGCGGTGCGAACTCACTGTGGCGATGGATCTGTACAGCCGGGCCATCTGTGGGCTGCGACTGACTCCGGTGTCAACGAAATCGGTGGACGTGGCCGGTGTTCTGTTCGAGACCGTGCGCTCGCGCGAGAGGACCGTCGGCAAAGGCGAGCCGCTTCCGTATTGCGGAGTGCCATCCACGGTGGTTTTGGACCCGGAGAAGCTGGTGGACGCAGAGGGACAGCCCCTGCTGCCTTCCGTAGCGGCGGAGGCGATCGTCTTCGACCACGGGAAGATCTACGTGTCGAAGCACATCGAGAGTGTGTGCGCGAAGCTCGACATCTCCTTACAGCCGGCTCGTCCGCACACGCCGACCGACAAGCCGGTGGAGCGTTGGTTCCGGACGCTTAACCAAGGAATCCTCGCTGCACTGCCCGGCTACAAGGGGCCGGACGTCTACAGCCGAGGAGAGAAAGTGGAGGACGAGGCCTACTTCTTCCTGGATGAGCTCGAGGCCATCATCCGCGAGTGGATCACTCTGGTCTATCACCGTCGGCACCACCGAGGGCTCAAGATTCCGGAGGTTCCGGGGCTGAAGCTCAGTCCGCTCGAGATGTACGAGCACGGGATCATGCGAGCGGGCCCGCTGAGAATCCCGTCCCGACCAGGCCTCGCCATCGAGTTCCTGGAAGAGAAGTGGTGCACCATTCAGCACTACGGAGTGGAGGTGAACGGCCTGCGCTACAACGGGGAAGCCTTGAAGGGACTCCACAACCAGACGAGCCACCACCGTGGGCGGCATCCGGGAGCATGGCCGATCGCGGTGGACCGCGACGACATCCGGAAAGTCTATTTTCAGCACCCTAAGACTCATCTGTGGCATGCGCTGGACTGGGAGCACGCCCCATCCCTTAATGGCCCGGCGAGTCTGGAGGCATTGCAGTACGCCCGCAAGATCGCAGCGAAGACCCATCGCTTCCCGGATACCCGGCGTGCCCTGATCGAACTGCTGGAACGCTGGGGCGCCGGGATGACCGCGGACCGGACGGAACGACGGATGGCTGTCCGGTTGTCACACCAGAGGTTCCGCATCGTCGGTGAGGATGACGCCACGGACACTGAAGTCACGGCGCTGCCGACGGTCGAGCGCCTCGCCGCATTGACCACCACATCATCCGTGGACGGCTCACACCCAGATGGTCCAGGCGCGCCGCCGGACGTACGCACCGTATCGGACCCCACGGAAATCCCAGGCGGAGACGATGACGCGGACGACGAGTGCGCTGCTCTCTTCCCTGGGGACGAACCTGATGACGGCACCGGGAGCGACCAGGACGACTTCTACGCTGACATCCTGGAGAGTCGTTGACCAGGTCGCTTACGCGGGACGTTTTCGAGGGTGACGACCGCCAGTACTCACCCACGCGTCTAGACGGCTGGTTGGAGGTGGTCAACGGACCCGATCGGCTCCAGCCGCCGTTGCTGACGCGTAAGCAGATGGCCGCCATGTCGCGGCAGGATCTGCTGCGTTACAACGACATCCGTCACGTCTGGCATGCCAACATCGGCCCTATCAAAACGCCTCAACTTCTCGAACTTCACGACGATCTGTACGAGATCGTCGGTTCGAACCGCCAGGACGGCGACAAGGCCAAGCCCGCCGCGTTGGTCGACGCCTACCCCGGGATCGGGAAAAGCACCGCAGTGCGTGAGTTCGGCCGCGACTTCCACCAGGAGGAGAACAGGGTACGCGGCGAGACGACACCCGAAGGTCATCGCCGAGTGCCCGTCATCTATATCGCGTTGACGGGCAACACCCAAATCCGCGGTCTCAACGCAGCGATCTGCCGATTTTACCGGCTGCCCACCAACGGAGACGCGGACACGCTGGCGGAGCGAGCAGTCGACGCTGTGCTGAGCCTGAGAACGTCCGTCTTCATCATCGACGACATCCACTTCCTGGCGTCGGCGAACTCCAACTCGGCTCGGCTCGTCAATCAGCTGAAGTTCCTGTCCAACACCTTCCCGGTGACCTTGATCTACGTCGGCGTGGGTGTCCGAGACCGCGGGATTCTGACCGAGGGACGTTCCTCGACCGAGGCTCTGCACGCCCAGTTCGGACGGCGCACCACGGCGCTGACCCTGCGCCCATTCCAGGTGGAGGACGAGCCCGGGCGCGTGGAGTTCCGCAAGGTGTTGCTGACGATCGAGAAGAAGCTCGTGTTGGCCGACAAGTATCCGGGCATGCTCGCTGACGACCTCGCGGACCATCTCCTGGCCCACTCCAGCGGTCACTTCGCCTCTCTCATGGCCCTGATCAACCGCGGTTGCTACCGCGCAATCAAAACCGGCCACGAACGGCTGGACGTCGAGCTCATGAGCAAGATCAAGAACGATGCCGCGGCCGAGGAGGAACGGCTGGAGTTGGTTGCTGCCATCGAGGCCGGTCTTCTGACCGCGAAGCCGCAACGCAGAAGCGGCAGGAAGTCTGCCTGATGGCGTGGAACAATGAGCGAATCCCTCTCTGGGTGCCTCCGCTTGAAGGGGAGGCCCTCGACAGCTGGCTTGCGGCGTATTCCCGCCGGCTGCGGACGGACCTTCCTCAGTTCGTGCGCTTTCTTGGTCTGCCTCAAGGCCGCGGCAATCTCATGGTCCGCTGTCTGACAGAGCATGAACAGGAGGTGCTGTCGAAACGAACGGGGCTCGGATCGGACGGTCTGACGGCGATGACGCTCCAACCCTGGGACGACCTGGCCGTCACCATCGACCGCCCGACGCGCCGTCTCATCCGGCCACCGCATTGGCGGCACACCGGCAACAGCACCCGCTACTGCCCCCGCTGCCTCGACGAAACCGCAGGACGCTGGCAGATTGCCTGGCGGCTGCCGTGGTCGTTCGCCTGCACCCGTCACGGCACTATGTTGCTCGACCGATGCCCGGAGTGCGGACAACCGCCCCTGGTCCACGGGCGGCGCCAGCTGCGGAACACTCCTTCGGGAGTCTGTCTCTACGGCACAGGCTCTGCTCATGCCGTCCGCTGCGGCTTCTTCCTCCCGCACGCTGCCACCCCCTTGCTTCCTCCGGGCTCCCTGGTGATGAAGGCCCAGGAGGAGGTCAACTCGGAGGTCCTGCGGATCGGGGTGCCCCGCGATGCGGCCGCGCAGCGCGGTCGTGAACTGGCGGCGCTTGCCCACTCGGCCCTGCTCAGTCTCCGCAGCACACTGGATTCGGCACCTGCCGTGGTCCACGCAGTGCTCGTAGAGTGCGGCGGCGGCTTGCCAGAAGCTCAATGCCACCACGGCGGAAGCGACTCCCACAACGCCGCCATCGGCACAGCCATCGCCAGCATCGCGCTGCATCGAGAACGGGACGACAGCGATGCTGTCTTTTCCTGGCTGATGGGCACCGACCGCTTGCGGCGCCACCGTGCGCATCCGACGCCCTGGCTCGCCAACTGGGTACCAGCCGGACCTGAAGTGACCTCGCGCGCCCTGTCTGTGGTGGCCAGCGAACTGACCTGGACAGCACGGCTACGTTATGGCGCTGCCACGGCCAATCCGGCCTGGCCGACCCTCACCGACGAGGACGTACAGCTTCGAGCATCCCGGCTTCCGGCGATGCTGTGGCCAGCCTGGACCATACGTATCCTGCCCCGGCTACCCGAACCCGTCTTCCGGCTCGCGGGGCTTCGCCGGGCATGCGCAACGCTGCTCTTGATGCCCGGAACTTTCTGGGACTACCCCCAAGCCGCTACACTGCTGGGCAACCCCCGCGCATACGGCAACAGGGAAGCGCTCGACACTTCACTCGACAAGCAACGACCCGATGAACTCGACGCCGTCCTCGTTTTGTTGGCCCGCGCCCTGGACACCCATCCGGTCCCAATCGACTACCACAGGCGGCGGACTACCTTCTCCGAGGCCAGCGTGAGTTTTGACCTGAATGCTCTTCGGGAGTATTGCCGACGCCGTGGGCTGCGCAACGGCCCAGTGCACACCAAGAGACTGCGATGGCGTCTGCTCAGACTCCTCCTCGGAGCCGACCCCGGCACCTCGTCCCGCACCCCGGCCTGGAACGCGGACCTTTCACAGCAGTTCTCCGGCGAGTTCAGAGATTTTCTCCTTCAGCAGGCAACTGCGAATCTCAAGGCCCACGGCATTGATGAACCCGTGCTCTGGCAGCCACCACCAGCCTGGCTCGACGATGTTGCCTACCCCGGCATAGATCCCGACACAATCAACACTGCAAAGCTCAGCGCGTTGCTGGTCCCGGGCCATCCACTGGCACAGATCGCGGACACCATGGGCATCAGCGAGGATCACATCCTGCTGCACATCGAATCGATAGGAAGCAGTGCTCCGCTGCCGTCTGCGTCCCGTTTACCGGCTCAGGGACGCAATATCCCTCGCCAGGGCCTTCTCGCTTCTGAAGAATTGCGACGTCTCTACCTGGAACAGGGACTCTCCTTCACCAAAGTCGCACAAATGGCGGGGTGCAGCGACACCACCGTCCGTCGAGCTCTCGCCGAGGTCAACATCGCCTCCCGACGGACTCGCGGCTGTCCTCCTCTCCTGCCGGCCAAGGTTTCCCGCGAGTGGCTGGACACGGAATACTCGCTCAAGGGCCGCAGTGTCCCCGACATCGCACGAGAGGTCGGAGTACACAAGGACAGCGTGTCCGATCAGCTCCAGCGGTGGGGCATCCCGCGACGCCCCGAGGGACCCTATTCGAACCCCTTCGCCTCGCTGAACGTCACCCTCTCGCCGACAATGCAACGTCTGAGCAGAACGCGAAACTGCCTGACACGGCTACGCAACCTCCTACACATCCCCGGTCACCCCCACGTCACGGCTGCGGCAAAATCGCTCGGCATCTGTCCAACCACCCTCCGCAAACAGTTGCGGGATATCGAATCTGCCCTGGGCACCACCGTGATCGCACGGACCAACCCGCTGTCCATCGCTCGGACAGGAGCCGCCTTCCTTGGTGAGGCGCGGCATCTCATTGCTCTTCTCGACAACGAAGCGACACCAAAGTCAATCATGCCCGGTTAACGTGACCTCACGAAGCCCAGTGCCGGATCACTCTCTGTCATCGATTCGACTGAAGGGAAGGTGCCGATTAATCACCATCGGCCGACACCTTCCATGTTCGACGCATCTGGATTCCGACGTTTTGGCGATCCGGTTGATGTCTGCGGGCGCGATTCCGAGAGCAACGCCGACGTCGCGCAGGGCCCTGCGCGCCCGATAGATCTCGGGCATCGCGGTGACCGCGACTCGTTCCTTGCCGAAGCGTTCGAAGGTCGCGTCGTAGCACTCCAGCCGATGGGCGGACTCCATGTCGATGTCGGGCAGCAAGGCCCGGCGCATGATCCGTATGTGGCCGGTCGAGTCTTCGTGCGCTCGCCGGTTACCTCCCAGGTTGAGAAGGAGAACCGGAGTGAACGGCAACCGTAAGAGGCTTCTGGCGCTGTTGTTCGGCGCTATTCTGTCCGCGTTTATCGGCCTTGCATAAGGCGTTGTGTTGCGGCTACTTGTCGAACCGGTGGTCGGTTGCGCGAAGGGCGGCGCCGCGGCAGGCAGTGGCACGATAGTGCTGCGATCGCCGTGATCATGTTGTTCCCTGTCAGAGAGGATCTCAGTACGCCCCCGTCGCCTACCCGTTCGAAGGAGCCCGCTGCAAGACCCTCCTCTGCGTGTGACGGAGGTTGGTTCCATCTGCGCCGGGGCTGTCAGCAGCAGCCAGGGGAGTCTGCGATCAGTGTGCGCCCGCGGCCGATGGGCGGCTCCCGGCAGCCGCCCGCAGCGGCGCGGCGTTGACGGGCGTGAGAAGCGGACGGCCAGATGCCTCTCAAATCCGTCAACGCCGGTACCGACCCTTAAAGAGCGTTTTGTCCCGCCGGGGTTGTTTGGCGTCGATTCGCAGACCGAGCCGGTATGGGGCTCTCGGGGCAGACGTGCCTGATGCGGGGCAAGGGATTCGTGTCGTCGTTCGGCGACCCGTTTCGTTGCGTTCGCTCCTGTCTGATCCCAACGCGCCCCCGGTTAAATTCGTTTGCGCCCTGGGGAGGCGGCCTGCTCGACGGTACTACCGAAACATGACGCGACACCGCCCGTATCCCAGCGACCTCTCCGATGCGCGCTGGGAACTGATCGAGCCCACGCTCACCACCTGGCGGTCCGAGCGCAGAGGCAAGGGTCTCGACATCGGCCGCCCGCCTGAGCACGACCTGCGCCGCCTCATGGACGCCATCCTCTACGTCGACCGCACCGGCATTGCCTGGCGTTACCTGCCCCACGACTTCCCGCCGTGGGAAACGGTCTACGGCTACTTCGCCGCCTGGCAAAAAGAAGGCATCTTCGACCAACTCAACGGTCTCCTGCGGCGCCTGGTCCGGGAAGCCGAAGGCCGCGACGGCGAGCCAACCGCCTGCGTACTGGACGCGCAGAGCGTGAAGACCTCCGCGAACGTGCCCGCAACCAGCCAGGGCATCGATGCCGGCAAGAAAATCGCAGGTCGCAAGCGCCATATCGGGGTGGACACCCTCGGCCTGCTCCTGGCTGTCTGGGTCACCGCGGCGAGCGTTTCCGACAACGTCGGCGGCATGCACCTGATGTCCCACATCGCCGCCACTCGCCCTCGCGTGACCAAAGCATGGGCCGACACCGGCTACCGCACCAAAGCCATCGACCACGGCGCCCGCCTCGGCATCGACGTGGAAGTCGTCCAACGCGACCCCGGCGTCAAAGGCTTCAAGGTGATCCCGCGACGCTGGGTCGTCGAGATCTGTCAAGCACAGTGCACTCATGGAGTCTGTTGCTGTGCTGTTTCGGCGGTCTCGGTCCAGATGCGGCGGCTGTACCAGCCAGGCGGACGTGTCCGGCGTTCGCGGAGTTCGGCGAGTTCCCGCTGGTCGGCGTGGGCGATAAGGCGGTGGGGCCAGCAGCTCTCCCGGCGGGTGGTGATCCAGCCGCGGTTGATCCAGGCGTAGAGGGTGGAGGTGGTCATGTCCAGCTCGGCGGCCAGGTGCTTGAGCCACCACTCGTCCGGGCCGGGCTCCTCGCCGGGTGGCGCGGGGCGGTGCCGGTGGACACGGCCTGCTGGGCAGGCGAGGCGGCACATGAGGGCGCGGACGGTGGCTGCCGAGATCCGTTTGCCGCCCTTGCCCGGCCGGAAGCCCTCGGCTTGAAGGCGGTCGGCGATCCCGCTGGCGCCGATGCCCTGGCCTGCGAGTTCGCGGATCCGGTCGGTCAGTTGCGTCGAGAGCCAAGCGGGCCAAGCTCGCGCTCTGGCTGCGGGCGCAGGCAGGTGTGGGCGGCGCTGCCGGAGGTGAACCGGCAGGCGGTGGCGGGGCAGTTGGTGCGTGTCGGCGTACACGTGAACGTGGCTCTGGCAAGATTTTCGTAGCCGGAGATCACCTCGGTGACACGATGGGCCGGTCCGCATCGCGGCGGCGGAAGTGGGCGATCAGGACAACGCGGTGACGGAGAAGGGGGACGCCGGCGCGGCCGGCCATCAGGCGTTTCTGTAGCTTGACGTCGGTGATGCGCCCTTCGTTGACCCCGGAGTTGTAGGGGGTGGCGATTCCCCGAGTGACGGCATCCCGGTCTTCGCGCAAGGCTCTGGCGAGGCCGGCGAGAGGGGTCAGCCCGCTGTTTGCGAGGTCGTCCAGCCAGCCTGCCAGGGGTGCCGCGTCACGGTTGTCGAGCATTACGGCGAACCGACGGACCAGGTCGTGGGTGTGCCGGAGTTCAGGGCACTGGTCGAGGAGCCGGGCCAGGCAGTCGTTGATGTGTGGGCTTCGGCGGTTCGGATGGGTGGTGATCCAGCGGGCGGCCTCGCGCGGGGAGGGCGGCCGCTGCCGTGGCTCGTCCAGAGGCAGGCCCCGGCGCAGGGGTGCGACGGCCATTTTCACGCGCTGGTAGTGGCCGAAGTAGCCCTTGGTCTGGAGTTCCTCGTGCAGGATCTTCGCGCTGTGCTGCCCCTCGTTCCAGCGTTGTTGCAGGTAGTCAAGGTAGGGGTCCAGGGCGGAGGGCTTGCGGGGCGGCCGGCGCATCACTTCCTGCCAGGTTCGGGCTCGGGCGTACTTGCCCACGGTGCGGTGGTCCAGGCCGAGTTCCCTGGCCACCGAGCGGTGGCTCCGGCCGGTGCGGGACAGCGCCTGGACGGCCTCGAACAGCCGTCGGGCATGCCGCCCCGCCCGTGTGTCCGCCGCGGTGTTCTCGCCGCTCTCCTCGACCAGTGCCGGATCGGTCGCACTGACCGGGGGCAGTGCTGCGGGCAGGCAGCTGCGGTGGGCGGAGGCGATGTCCTGGACGCGTCGAGAGAGGCCCTGCCACAGATGGAATCGGTCGCTGACCTGCACGGCATCAGGGGCGCCGACGGTGAGACCGTGGCGGTAGGCGAGGGAGCCGTCACGGCAGGCGACCTCGACACCTGGATGCTCGCGGAGCCACCCGGTGAGTTGCTCCGAGTCGCGTCCCTCCCAGAGGGTGAGCGGAAGCCGGGTGGTGGCATCGACGAGGAGGGTGCCGTAGGTGTCGCCGTAGAGCGCGAAATCGTCCACCCCCAGCACCCGGGGTGTCTCCCATGGCGGAAGCGGCACCCGCATCAGCTGAGACAGGACGGTGCACCGCGAGAGCGTGACGTTCAGGATCCGCAGCATCCGGGCACCGCCACGGCCGGCCAGCACCACACCGACGGCCTCGACCAGGCGCTGCAACTGTGGGGTGCGCCGCTGGTATCTCACGGTCAGCCCCGGAACTTGCTCGGCGAAGGTCTTCTTCGGGCAGGTCGGGTTCTCGCAGTACAGGCGGCGTACCGACAAGCGGATGCGCAGAGACCGGCCTGCGAGTGCGATATTGGCGAGGAGCCGTTCATAGCGGCTGTGGCACCAGGTGCTGAGCCGGCCGCATCCCGTGCATCCTGCCGAAACACTGGCTCTCGTGCGGGCGCGGACCGTCACGACAGCATCGGAGACCTGGACCGAGACCACCAGCACATCAGCCAACTGCGGTAACAGACTTGCCAGTTCAACAGAGCACAGCCACAGGCTGCCCGCTGTGCGGACCGGCCCATCGTGTCACCGAGGTGATCTCCGGCTACGAAAATCTTGCCAGAGCCACGTTCAGGTGTACGCCGACAGCGTCCGTGGACGCGGCGCAGGTAGGCGGCGAGTTTGCGGATCGACCAGCGGGTGAAGGGCTGGCCGAGCTTGGTCGGGCGGGTGATGGCCGTCTGGATGACGAAGTCCTCGTCGTCAGACTTGAGCAGGCGGGGACGGCCTCCCGCCCATTGAGGGTCCAGGCAGGCCAGGCCGATCTCGTTGAACCGGTGGATCACATCGCGCACGGTGTCCTCGTCGGCCTGGACCAGCTGGGCAATCACCGGAACGCGGTCCCCGCCGGCAGACGCCAGCAGCATCATCGCCCGCCTATACCGCACCGAACTGGTACTTCCCCGGCGCACGATCTGCTGCAGCTTCTGTCCTTCCTGGTCGGTCAGTCGGCGTACACGGACAGGCTCAGCCACCGCGCCTCCAGCGGTCGAATGGACGTCACCGCACATCCAACCGCCAGCACCACCAACCCGGCGAACCTACGCGGTCACAGCACTAGTAGGACTCCGTTAGGTCTGTCTCGCGGTCCTGTTTGAGGGCATGGTGGGGGTGTGGACGCACATGAAGTGAACCGTGCTCGGGCGCAGTTGGCGTTATTCGTTGCTGATGTGTTCGCGTCGGTGCCGCGCAAGGATCAGCGGGCGAAGAGTGACTGCTATCTGCGCGGACTGATGCTGGACGGGCGGCGCAAGTCCATCCAGGCCATGGCGGAGCGGCTGCCGGACGGCAACGAGGGTCACCGGCCCCACCTGGGAGAGCACGGTCTTGCGGCTGGTGCCGTTGCGGTGGTTGCCCGACCCCGCGCCGGCCGGGTCTCCTTTCTCGTAGCCCAGGTGCTCGGCCATCTCGGCCTCCAGCGCGCCCTCCAGGACCAGCTTCACCAGCCCGGTGAGCAGACCGCTCTCGCCCACCAACTGGAGCCCGTCCCGTCGGGCCCGTTCCACCAGCTCCTCGGCCAAATCCCGGTTCTTCTCAGCGATCCGCGCCAACTCCGCCCCCGTCCGCACCTGGTGCTCGCTCTCAACGGGGCCTGGTTCGTCCTTGCTGCCCATCTGTGATCCTTCCCGGCAGAGAACCCATCTCATGCCAACTCGGGTCACACCAGGCCAGACACGCAAACTTCAGGACAGTCCCTGTCCAGGACCACGTCGAGGTTGGTCGGCTCGCCCGCGAGCTGGGCACGCTGCGTGAGGTGGTGGACCGGGAAGGACTCAGCGACGAGCGGCAGGCCGCACTACGACGCGTCCTCTACGGGCTGTACACGCTGGTCAAGGTGCACTTCGCGGAAGAAGAGGAGATCTACCTGCCGCTGCTCGAAGAGCGGCTTCCCGCGTCAGAGGCAGAGGAACTCCTCACCGAGCTGGCGCATTCCAGCCACCGCCAGTAAGCCTATGAGGTCCACCCGCCGGTACTTTGCCGCGGCGTCCGATACAGCAGCATGCCCTCCGGTAGCTCCGCTGAAGCGGCGTCGGCAAGGGTGATGACGATGCCGCAGATCTGGCCGCGGACGCTGATGGTCACGCGTCGGCGCCGGGCAGGAAAGGTGTCCGAGCTGGTGGAGGTCTTCTCGGTTCTGGCTCATGGCCCCGGCCCGGATACGGCGCTCCCTCCCTTGGCAATCGCATCCGGAGAACGAAGTCTCCGCTTCACGCGTAGTAGGGCCGAGCAGTCCGACTCGGCCCCACCGGCGTACGGGTGGGCCGCCGTCACGGTAGGTGCTTGCTCCTCAGCGCGCCGGCAACCCCTTGTCGGCGGCGAAGAGGATGGCAAGGCCGCCACCACCGTGTTGCTGACGATCAGTGAGGCTGAGTGTGAACTCCTGGCTCCGGACGGTCAGGGGGCGGTGACGCGTTGACGGCGTGGTCATCACCTTTCCCGTCTGTCTGGCTGTGTTCCTGGCGCAGGACGTCGAGGACGGCGGAGCCATCGACGGTCTCGTGGATGACCAGCTGTTCGGCCAGATGTTCCAGGGCGGGCCGGTGGCTGCGGAGCAGCGTGATCGCACGCTGTTCGGCTTGGCGCAGCAGACGCGCGACCTCCTCGTCGACGATGCGCTGGGTCTGCTCCGAGTACGCCGGCCGGCTGGGCTCCTCGGTGGTCTCACCCAGGTAGTGCGGGTGGGAGGAGGCGTAGCCGATCGGGCCGAGTTCGCGGGAGAGGCCGAACTCGCGGACCATGCGGGTGGCGATCTGGGTGGCTCCGGCCAGGTCGTTGGCGGCTCCCGTCGATCCCTCACCGAAGACCACGAGTTCGGCCGCGCGCCCACCCAGGCGCACCGCCAGCAGGTCGGTCAGATAGCTCTCACTATACAAGTGTCGTTCCGCTTCAGGGAGTTGCTCGGTGACGCCGAGGGTGACGCCGGCGGGCAGGATGGTGACCTTGGCCACCGGGTCGGCGTGCTCGCACAGTGCTGCGACCAGGGCGTGCCCTGATTCGTGGACGGCCACGGAGCGGCGTTCCTCGGGCAGCAGTGCGTTGGAGGACTCCCGGCGTCCGAGCAGCACACGGTCGCGGGCGGCGTCCAGGTCGTGCGGCTCGATGCGGGTGCGGTCGCCGCGGACGGCGTTGATGGCGCCCTCGTTGACCAGGTTGGCGAGGTCCGCGCCGGAGAACCCTGGCGTGGCGCGCGCTACGGCATCCATGTCGACGTCCGGGGCCAGGGTCTTGTCGCGGGCGTGGACGGCGAGGATCGCGGCCCGCTCGGCCTGGTTGGGCAGTGGCACGGTGACCTGGCGGTCGAAGCGCCCGGGGCGCAGCAGGGCCGGGTCGAGGGCATCGGGCCGGTTGGTGGCGGCGAGGACGACGATGCCGCTGGACTGGTCGAAGCCGTCCATCTCGGCCAGCAGCTGGTTCAGGGTCTGCTCGCGCTCGTCGTTGCCGCCCAGCCGGGCCCCGCCGGCGCGACGTGATCCGAGCGCGTCGATCTCGTCGATGAAGATGATCGACGGAGCGCGTTTGCGGGCGTCGCCGAACAGGTCGCGTACCCGGGAGGCGCCAACTCCGACGAACATCTCCACGAACGCGGAGCCGGTCACCGACAGAAACGGTACGTCCGCCTCGCCGGCGACGGCCCGCGCGAAGAGCGTCTTGCCGGTACCGGGCGGTCCCACCATGATCACGCCACGGGGTCCCTTGGCTCCTGCGGCGGTGTACCGGCCGGGGTTGCGCAGGAAGTCGACGACCTCGCTGATCTCCTGCTTGACCCCGTCGTAGCCGGCGATGTCGTTGAACCTGGTGGTGGGCCGCTCCGCTTCGATGATCTTTGCCCGTGAGCGTCCGATGGCGCTCAGTCCGCCGGTCACCGACCCTGCGGCCCGGCGTCCCATCCACACGAAGAAGCCGATCAGCAGCAGGAAGGGCAGGAATGAGAAGAGCACGGACGACCAGGCCGAGCCGCCGCTGCTGCTCTGGCTGGCGGTGATGCGCACGTGGTGGGAGGTCAGCTGCTGCTGGAGCTGGGCGCCGGTGCCCAGCGCGGTGGGGATCTGGGTGGTGAACTTCGCGCCGTCCTTCAGGCTGCCGCTGACGGCGCCCTTGTCGTTGATGTCGACCATCTGTACCTGGCTGGCCCCGACCTTGGTCACGAAGTCGCTGTAGGACAGTGAAGTCGTATGTGGCCCGGACCGGGCGCGCGAGAGCAGCAGGACGATGAGGACCGTCATCAGGATCCACCAGAACATCCACCGTCCGCCGAGCGGCTGCGGTTGCCGGGACGGAGGCTTGGGTGGCTCGCGCGGCGGCCCGGGCTTGGCGGGCGGCGTCAGATGCCGGTGCGGCATCCGCACTCGTGTGATCACCAATCCCACGCCCTTCGGTCGGCATTGACCCCGGACCCCGTCTACCAGCCTCAACCCAGCCGTTCCTGGGTGGCAGGGGTCGAAAGGCCCTGATAGGGGCAATCCGGTCAGAGCCCGCCCAGGCTCACGGTCGGCCACAAGCCGGCGACCAGGATCCGACGGACAGACTCGCTTCGTCGCCGTCAATCAACGAAGCTCACCCCCGTGTGTGCTAGTCGGGAAGACCAGGAACTTGAGGGCGAGGAGTGCCAGAAGCACCCCGAACACGCGCTGAAGCACAAGATCGGGCGATCGTCCGGCAACATAGGCACCCACGCCTGCTCCCAGTGTGCGCCCTACCGCTAGACCGATCGCGTAATAGATCTTGATCTGGTGCCTGTGGGCGTACTCGAACACGCCGAGCAGTCCGACCGGCATCAGCAGCGCGGCCAGCGAGGTCCCGCTGGCCGCGTGGGCGGTCAACCCGAGCGAGACCAGAGCCGGGACGATGACGACACCGCCACCGATGCCAACGAGCCCCGACAGCACCCCGGCGGCCGTCCCGATCTCCGGTCCGATCAGCACCGCCGTCATGCCGTCTCTTTCCATCACGGCTCCTGAGCACTGAGGGATTGCTCAGAGCATGCACGCTATCGGGACATTTCGGAGGGGTGCGGAGCGCCGCGCCGTGGCGCACGGCCCACGGTCGTCCGGCACTCCACTTCTTCGCGTTTTCCCTCTGGTGGGGGCCTCCGCCCCTCCACCGTCTGGTCCGCCGGGCTGATCACCTCGGCGGCAGCACGAGCGTGCAGGTCTCTCCGGGAGCGATGGTGACGGCCCGGTCAGGCAGCACCACGCGGATCGGTTTCTCCTCCGAATCGGGCACGCCGATCCGTAGCTGTCCGCTCTGCAGCCGTACGCTGACGCCCCAGTGGCCGCGGTAGCGCAGTGAGAACCCGTATTCGGACAGTGCCGGAAGCGGCACTGGGTCCAGCCACAGGGCGTCCTCGCGTGTCTCCAGTCCGGTCAGGCCGCGCTGGACGAGGTCGAGGGTGCCGGCCATGGCTCCGAGGTGGATGCCTTCGCCGGTCGTGCCGCCCTGGATATCGGCGGTGTCCGCTTCCAGGGCCTCGTGGACGTACTGCCACGCCTCGGCCCGTCTGACCCGGGTGAGGACCCAGCCGTGGACGAGTTCGCTGAGGGTGGAGCCGTGGCTGGTGCGCTGGAGGTAGTAGGCGACGGTCTTTCGCCAGATCTCGTCGTCCAGGCGATAGCCGAGACGCCGGAACAGCTGCTGCAGTTCCGTGGGTGAGAAGAGGTAGCCGAGCATGAGGACGTCGGCCTGCTTTGAGGCTTTGTAGCGGTTGACCGTGTCGCCCTCGGCCTCCAGGATCCGGTCCAGCCGCCGGATGTTGTCGTACCGCGCGCGGTAGGCGTCCCAGTCCAGCTCGGCGAGGTCGTCGTAGCCTTCGAACTGGCTGATGACGCCCTGGTGGTGCGGCACCCGCAACCGCCTGGAGGTCTCTTCCCACTTCGGGAGTTCCTCGTCGTCCAACTGCACGCGCTGGAAGAGTTCCTCGCGACGCCACGCGGGAAGGCGTCGCAGAAGGTCCAGTGCACGGCTGAGGACCCAGGCGGCGGTGACGTTGGTGTACGTGTTGTCGTCCAGCCCGGGCTGTGCGCTGCCCGGGTAGCTGTCGTGGTACTCGTCGGGGCCGACGACGCCGCGGATGCGGTAACGGCCCGACTCGGGGTCGAGGACCGCGATGTCGGCCCAGAAGCGGGCGATCTGCAGCAGCATCTCCGCGCCGTTGGTGTGCAGGAACTCGGTGTCGCCGGTGGCCTCGCAGTACTGCCACACGTTGTACGCGATCGCCGAGCCGACGTGGTGCTGGAGCCGCGAGTGGTCCGGCAGCCAGCGGCCGGAGCGGGGGTTGATGTGGAGCTGCTGGGTTTCCTCTCGGCCGTCGCTGCCGCTCTGCCACGGGTACATCGCTCCCGCCCTGCCGGCAGCGGCGGCCGCCCGGCATGCCTGGGGCAGGCGCCGGTGACGGTAGTTCAGCAGGGCCCGCGAGACCTCTGGAAGATGCAGGTTCAGATACGGCAGCACGAACAGCTCGTCCCAGAAGACGTGACCTCGGTACGCCTCACCGTGCAGCCCTCGGGCCGGCACCCCCACGTCGAGATCCGCGGTGTGCGGTGACAATGTCTGCAGGACATGGAACAGATGCAGGCGCAGGACACGACCGGCCTGGCCGGGCACCTGGATCTCGGTGCGCCGCCACAACTGCTCCCACGAGGCGACATGGGAGTCCAGCAGGGCTGAGAAGCCCGGAGCCGCGGACAGCTGGTCGACCGCGGCCCCGAGTGGGTCGCTGATCGCCCTGTCGCGTGAGGTGTGCAGGGCCAATGTCTTCTCCACGCGGACGGGCCGGCCTCGGGAGATCGGTATCAGCAGGCGGTGGACGGAGCGGCGCGGGGTGGAGCGCACCGCCGAGGAGACCGGCTGCTGTCCGGTGACGACCGTCCGGGCCGCCATGGCGACGGCGATGTCGGAGGTGCTGGTGCGGCAGTGCAGCCACACCACGTCCGGCTCCTGCGCCCCGGTGCGCACATGGGCCAGATGCCTGCGGTTGAGAGACCGGTAACGGTGTACGTTGCTGTTGATCACGCCGCCGTCGAGGGCGGCCTCGACCTCGATCTCTCCCGACCAGTCCTCGGCCGTGAAGACGGTCCGCAGCGCGGCCAGGTGAGGTTCCCTCATGTGCACCAAGCGGATCTGCTCCACACTGAGTACGCCCGCGGCGTCGTCCTGATAGCGAAGAGTGCGGGTCAGTGTGCCGCGGCGCAGATCCAGGGTGTGCCGGTAGTCCAGGAAAGTGCAGGCGTCCGGGGAGAACCACGGGCCCCACGGCCCCTGGGCGCGGCGGCAACGGAAGCGCAGGAGCAGCCAGTTCGGGAGGTTGACCAGGTCCTCGTTCACCACCTGTCGCCCCGCCACGGTCGACTCCAGGCGGTTGTAGCACCCGGCCACGTAGGTTCCCGGGCAGTGCACCAGGCCCGCCCTGCACTCGGGCACCGCACCACGGGTGGCGAAGTAGCCATTGCCGAGCGTGCACAACGCTTCCCGCAACCGCTCGGTGGAGGGGTCGTAGCCCTCGTACTCCCACGTCCACTCCGACATCCGCCGCCCTCACCCCCCTGCCTTCAGGCTCGCTGAGGGATGACGGCGACCGGGCACTGGGAGTGATGCAGCAGGGCGTGGGCGACCCTGCCGAGTTGCAGACCGAAGTGGCCGTGCCTCCTCAGAGCGCCGATGACGATCAGATCAGCATCGGCCGATGCCCCCAGCAGAACCTTGTGAGCGGGGCCCTCGACCGGCTGGCGGTCGACTTCGACGTCGGGATGTTCCCGGACGGCCTCGACCAGCGCATCAGTGAGGCGGGTCGAGGCCCGTTCACCGTGCACACGAGCGGCGTCATCCGCGATCAGAGGGTGGTCCACGTGCTCATGGGCCGGGCTGCGCCAGGCACGCACAGCCTTCAGGGCACAGCCGCGCGCCTCAGCCTCGCGCACGGCGAACCGTACGGCGGCCGAGCCCCCTGTCGAGTCGCCGACCCCGACCACCACCCGCCCGAAGGTTCCCTGCCGGTTCTGTTCCGAGCCACGGACCACGATGACAGGGCACACGGCACGAGCCGCCACCGCGAGGCTGACCGACCCCAGCAGCATGCCGGCGACCTCGCCACGGCCACGACAACCCGTGACCAGGGCAAATGCCTCAGGCCCCGTCCTCAGCAGCACGGACACCGCATCGTCGGGCAGCACCTCGCCCGACACCTTCACCTCGGGGTTGCGAAGCCGGGCGCGTTCCACGCAGGAGGCGATGATGTGCTCCGCCGTGACCTCTTCGGCGGGACGATCAACGCTGAAGGAGGGGAGGGCTCCCTCGTACCGCTCCCACAGGGAGGCACAGACGAGGCGAAGCGGCAGCCCGTGGCGTGCTGCTTCGTCTACGGCCCAGTCCACCGCCTGCAGGCTGGAATCCGATCCGTCGACGCCCACGACCAGCGGGAATTCCATCGCCCCCACCGCCTTCCTGTGCGGCCCCCGCGAGCACCCCCTATGACTACCGTCGCACCGCCCAGATGCCGCCGCGACATGCGGACCGTCCCTCGGGGCGGATCTTCGGCCCGGGTTGCACCGCGCCGGATTGCGGCGATGGTGGAGTCATACGGCCGAAAAGAAGAAGGCGAAGGGGGCCGCTGCGCGCGTCTCGGACATGGAGGAGGCGATCTGAAGTGCCGGAGACCCCGCACATCGTGAGTGATGTGATGACCGTGACGGTGGTGTCCGTCGGACGCGACGCGCCGTTCAAGGAGATCGTCGAGACCATGGAGCAGTGGAAGGTCAGCGCCCTGCCGGTCCTGGAGGGCGAGGGGCGCGTCATCGGCGTGGTCTCCGAAGCCGACCTGCTGCCCAAGGAGGAGTTCCGCGACAGCGTGCCGACCCTCTACGAGCAGCGTCAGCGCCTGTCCGACGTAGCCAAGGCAGGAGCGGTGACCGCCGGGGAACTCATGAGCACCCCTGCCGTCACGGTGCACGCCGGCGCCACCCTGGCCCAGGTGGCCAGGATCATGGCCGTCAGGCACATCAAGCGGCTCCCGGTGGTCGATGCCCTTGGCATGCTTCAGGGCATCGTCAGCCGTGCCGATCTGCTGAAGGTCTTCCTGCGGTCCGACGAGGACATCGAGGAGGAGGTTCGCCGCACGGTGGTGTCCTACCTCTTCCCCGCCCTCAGCCACACCATCCACGTGAACGTGCACGAGGGCGTCGTCACCCTCCGCGGCCGGATCCGGGACACCGCGCTCATCTCGGTGGCCGTACGCCTCATCCGCGCCATAGAGGGGGTTGTGGACGTCGAGCCCCATCTCACCGGTGCGTCCGAGGATCCGGCCGGACCGGCAAGCGCGCGGTGACGGGTCCGTCGACGGCGGAAACCGCTGGCGCGGGACCGTCAGGGCTGGATCTCGAGTACGTCCGGCACCGGGCGGCGCGGTGTGGCGGGGCCCTTGGGACCGTATCCGAGGCGCAGCACCATCTGTGTGTAGCCGGTGCCCGATATCGGGTCCCGCAGCGGCCAGCGCAGGTCCGTCCATTCCAGGGACTGGGTGGCGAACGAGCTGGAAAGGCCTGCGAGGGTGGCCAGCAGCAGCACGTGTTCCATGGCCTGGCCGCCACGCAGCCAGTCCTCCGGCCGGTCACCAGGCGTGCTGAGCAGGGCCAGGTGAGGGGAGCGTTCGAAGTCGGTCGCGCCGCGGCCCTCCACCGGCCTTGTGCCGGCGAAGTCGCGCATCGGGGCCCTGCCACCGCGCTTGCGCGGGCCGAAGGCGTACCCGGGGATCCCGTCAGGGGCCGCGTCCGCCGATGGGGCGTCCGGGGCGTCGATCTGGGTCCAGGCGGCCAGATCCTCGGCGCTGCCCTCGTCGGTCCTGTTGCGTGCCTCGGCCTCCTCGATCAACTCCAGCACCTCCTGCAGGTGCCGTCCGGTGGGGAAGGACAGCGACGCTCCCTGAAGTTGGGCTGCATCGCACAGAGCCCTCTGAACGGCCTCGGGTATCTCCCTTTCCTCGAACGGGAAGCGGCTGGTGTGCCGCTGGTGAATCGCCGGATACAGGGGAGCGAGGTTGTGCTCGCCGCTTCCGAGGTCCGTCAGCCGCACGGTGGCGAGCAAGGCCAGGTCGGCGGGGTCGGGCAGGAGCCGGGTCGCCGGGTACCAGCCCGCGTGGAACACCGCGACCCGCAGGTTCAGCAGGGCAGCGCCGCAGCCGATGTTGAGGGCGCGGGTGTCGGGATCGGCGTGTGGCATGGCGCGGTCGAAATCGGCACGGACGTGGAAGGTGTGGCTGCCCCGGAGGTAACGGAAGCGCCACGGCTGCGCGTTGTGCATCGACGGGGCAGCGGCGGCGTCGTGGACGAGGGCCGTCACGCGCTCTTCGGGGAGTGGCTGTTGGCTCACCTAAGGCTCCTCCTTCGCGAGCTGACAGACCCGGTTGTCTCTGAAGCCTGGTTGTCTCTGAAGCCTGGTCGTGGAATGCGCGCCGGTGAGCGGAACTCCGTGGCCGCCTACCGGTCGGCCGGGCTGATGCGGCGGCCCGTGAGGCGCGTGGGCCGAATCGACACCCACATCTCACGCTCGCCCCCGGCCCACGGCTCGGTGTGGGCGTGCTCGGCGAGCCGTCGCACCGCATCGGGCTCGGTGACCACGATCGCAGGACCGACGACGAGCACGCTCCAGCCCTGGCTCATGGCCTCGTCCACGTGGTCTACCTCGAAGGCGACCTCCGTTCCCACGGCCGCCGCAGGTACGGACTCGGGCGCGGTCCGAAAGGCGATCGCATCGTCGACGACCTCGTAGTTCACCGGGACGACCGCCGGACCGTCGGGTGTCGACACCGCGATGCGGCCCACACCGTGCGTGGAAAGCCGGGCGCGGCATTCGTCGGAGCCAAGATCCCGTAGCTGAGGGTGCAGAAGCGCCTGTCCCTGGCCGGGCGGCAGATCGATACCGGCCCCGCGCAGCGCCGCCACGCTGGTGCTCAGCGCCGCGGCCAGTCCGATGAGAGTCGCCAGGCTCGGGTCGGCCGGCCGTTCTTCGAGGTACGCCAGGTAATCCGGTGCCATTCGGGCGCGGCGGGCCGCTTCCTCTCGGGACAGGCCCTGCCGCTTGCGCTCGGTGTACACGCGCCGGCCGATGTCACCAGGATTGGCCACCCCGTGGGGCGGGGTAGCGTCGGACCTGGCGCTCGCCTCGTCCGTGCCCGGCCGGGAAGGCTCATGGGCCCTCGCGGGCACGTGTTCGACGTGACGGATGTGCGCGTCGGGCCCGGGGAACACGAGAGTCACCTCGTCCGTGTCCGACCAGCGCACGTCGTAGGGCGGTGTTCCATCCGGATGGTGGAGTCCGACGATCTCGCCGTCGCGCCTGGCAGCGCCGGTCGTGGGGCTTTCGATGACGAGTTGGTCGCCGAGGTGAGCTCGCATGATCGCCGCCGTTTCCGCAGAATTCTGCTGTATCCAACGTGCCACGTACGAACCGCCTCCGCACAGGATGGTTCCCGACCACGTCGGCCACGTGACCACGACCGGCTCTCACGGCCCGGAAGGGGAAGGCGGCCTGCACCACCGAACGGTCGCAGAACTCATGATCCGACAGGTCGTCCGGGCCCGGCGTGACACACCGTTCAAGGAGATCGTCAGGCTGTTGGCGGAGAACGGCGTCACCGCCGTACCCGTGGTGGACGCACTGGACCGCCCCATGGGGGTGGTCTCGGAGGCCGACCTGTTGCGCAAATCGGCGGACCAGGCCGACCCGTCCGGCCGGACACCGATTCCCCACCTGGAGGCGTGGGAGCGGGCCAAGGCCGAAGGGGCCAGGGCCGAGGAGCTGATGTCGGCTCCCGCGGTGTGCGCACCCCGGAATGGAGTGTGGTCGAGGCGGCCCGCCTGATGGAAGTCCACCACGCCAAACGGCTGCCCGTGGTAGACGAGAGGGACAAGCTGCAGGACGTCGTCAGCCGCGGCGACCTGCTGCGGATCTTCCTGCGCCGCGACGACGCCATCCGCGACGAGATCACCCGGGACGTACTGGAGCGGACGTTGGGCCTTGCACCCCGAGAAGTGACAGCCGAGGTACGCGAGGGGCAGGTCACCGTCAGCGGATCCGTCGAACACAAGAGCCTGATCCCCATCGTCGAACGGCTGTGCCAGAGCGTCGACGGCGTGATCTCGGTCTCCGCACGCCTCACGTACCGGACCGACGACGCCCGGCGTTCCCCCACCGGCCCGTGAGCGGGCACCGATCGTGGTCGGTGAGTGATCCCGCCCCTCTGGTCGACGCCGCATACGAACGGCGCTCGATCGCGGCCAGCAGCAACCTCCACCCCCCAGACGGCTTAGACGAAGAGTGGGGACACCTCTAGGCCGCTTCCGGGGAGAACAAGGCCGTTGACAAAGGTCGCTCGGGACCGAGGTCCGGCCCCGAGCGACCGGTTGGCGACATGGCCCGTCTCCGCCGGTCGCGGTCATATCCGGGGAACGACCGCGACGGGACATGGTGCGTGATGCAGCACCGCGTGATTGATCAGGCCCAACTGCAGGCCCAGGTGCCCCTGCCGCCTGCGGGCACCGACGACCAGCAGGTCCGCCCCTGACGCCGCCTCCAACAGGGTCTGGCGGGCCGGTCCCTCGATGACGTTTCGGCTCACCTGCGCGTCACGGTACCGCTCCGCCGGGCCGCCCAGAGCCTCGTCGAGCACCTGCGCCGGCCGGCGCTCGTGAGCCTCCAGAGGCCACGACGGGGCTTGAGGCGTAGTGAGAGCACCGAACGGGGCGCTCCAGGCGTGCACCGCCACCAGTCGGCAGTGCCGCACATGAGCCTCGCGGAACGCGAACTGCACGGCCGTGTCGCTTCCTTCTCCCTCCTCGACACCGACGACGACGCACCCGAACCGGGCGTTCCGATGCTCTACAGCGCCGCGCACCACGACGACCGGGCAGTCCGCTCGTGCCGCCACGGCCAGGCTGACCGAGCCCAGGAGCATGCCGGCCAGGTCGCCGAGCCCTCTGGACCCGAGTACCAGAGCGAAGGCGTTGCGCCCCTTGTCGACCAGGGCGGAGGCCGCGTCCTCCCGCAGGACCTCGCTCGACAGCCGCACTGCGGGAGCGCCTCGCCGGGCACGTTCTGAGGCGGCGCTGATCACGTCGGATGCTACGTGGTCCGGCACCGCCGCATGCAGGAGGTGGAGCGGCACCCCGTGTCGCACCGCCTCGTCGGCGGCCCAGTCCACCGCCTCCAGGCTCGCCTCGGAGCCGTCGATGCCGACCACCAGGGGAATCGTCACCGCCGCTGACTCCTCTCCTGCCGGATTCCACGCCGTGGGCCTCTCCTCCACCGGTCCGCATGCGCCACGGAGCGGACTGGTGTGATCCTCGGATGAGGGAACGCACCACGCCCGGCATGTCGGCGACGTCCGGACCATCCACGCGATCACACTCGTCCACCGTCACTCACCGTCGATTCCAGCTTCTTATGGGACGGAGGCAGCCGCCATGCAACCGGTCGTCACTGTGGGCCTCGACGGTTCACCCGAGAGCCTTGCCGCCGCCCGGTGGGCCTCCGATGAAGCCAAGCGGCGCAAGCTGACGCTGCGCCTGCTGCACGCGTGGCCCCTGCTCGTGCCAGAACCGACGCGGGTCCCCGCGGAGATCGATCAGAACTACTGGGCGAAGCGGATCGTGCACAACGCTCAGGCAGAGCTCCGAGCGCGCCACCCGGACCTTTCCATCATCGGCGATCTGGTGGCCGACGACGCCCAGAACGCACTGCTGCAAGCGGCATCGGAGTCCGAGATGCTCGTGCTCGGTTCGCGAGGTCTGGAACTCGTGGAGAGCTACTTCCTGGGCGATATCAGCATGCCGGTCGTGGCCCGGGCCGAACGGCCGGTGGTCCTGGTCCGTGCCGAAACACTCAAGGAAGAGCTATCACCGACACCAAGTACGGCAGAACGGGTAGTCGTGGCGTTGAAACTGCACGGCCCTTGCGATGACCTGCTCGAATTCGCCTTCGCCTCTGCCGCGGCGCGGGGCGCGCCACTTCGGGCCGTCCATGGCCGAAGCGTGCCGGTCCACGCACATGCCCCGTGGGGCCTGGACCACGGAATCACCGAAGAAGTCAGGCAGGACGCACAGAAGCACCTGACCCAGGTTCTCCGTCCCTGGCGCGAGAAGTTCCCGCGCGCGGAAGTGGCCGAAAGCATTGGCCTCGAAAGTCCCGCCCAGACCGTCGTACGGGCTGCCGAGAGCGCCGGGCTGCTGGTCGTCGGCCGACGCATGGCGCCACGCCTGGGCGCCGTAGCCCAGGCCGCCATCCATCACGCGCGCTGTCCCGTCGCCGTAGTCGCCCATGACTGAGCCGAACCGCCCCAGGGAGCTGGCGATGCCGCCGCTTCAGGGAAATGTGTCCGTGCTCATGTGGCCACCGCCATGGCGTCGAAGGAGCCGCCATGGACAGAGGCCGTCCCGATCGACACCAGCGGCCCGGCGGATTCCGCTGTCGTCCAGGCGCTGGCAGCCGTACGCCCACGAGGGACCGACCAGGCCCCGGTCTTCCGCCGCCCGCACGTGGAGCCGGGCTGAGGGGACACGCCGACGCGGCGACACGGCAACCACCCGATGGGAGCCATCGCCCCTGGCGAGAGCCCCCACGGTCCGTGTTGCCCGGGAGTTCTCCGAGGGTGACGGTGGAGAGGGGGCAGCGAAGGAGTGAGTACCGTGCGCGCACTCGTCTACCACGGTCCGGCGCAGACCTCCTGGGACACGGTCCCCGAGCCCACGATCGAGGAGGACACCGACGCGATCGTGCGCGTCGACGCGACCACCATCTGCGGCAGTGATCTGCACATTCGGGGAGGAGACCTCCCCGAGGTGAAGCCGGGGACGGTCCTCGGCCACGAGGCCGTGGGCGAGGTGGTGGAAGTGGGCCGCGGGGTTCACACGCTGCGTCCCGGAGACCAGGTGATCGTGTCGTCCGTCTCGGCCTGCGGCCACTGTCCCTTGTGCCGGGACGGCATGTACGGGCAGTGTCGCGGTGGTGGGGGGTGGATCCTGGGGAATCTGGTCAACGGAACCCAGGCCGAGTCCGTGCGCGTGCCCTTCGCCGACTCCTCCACCTACCAGCGGCCCTCCTCTCTCGCGCTCGATGACGCGGTCCTGCTCGCTGACCTCCTCCCCACCGCCTATGAGGTCGGGGTGCGCAACGGACATGTGGGCCCGGGGGACACCGTCGTCGTGGTGGGTGCAGGTCCCGTGGGGCTTGCTGCGGTCGTCATCGCGCGCATCTACTCGCCCCGCAGGATCATCGCGGTCGACCTTTCTCCGGCCCGGCTGGAAGCCGCCGCCCGCCTCGGGGCGGATTCCGCCGAAGTGCCTGGACGGTTGATCGCCGACCTGGCCGAGGGGCCCGGCGCCGACGTGGTCATCGAGGCCGCAGGCGATCCGGACAGCTTCGTCCTGTGCACACGCGTGGTGCGCGCAGGGGGGCACATCGCCAACATCGGCATGCACGGCAAACCGGCCACACTGCATCTCGAGGCGCTCTGGCGCAAGAACATCACCATCAGCACCGGACAAGTCGACACCTCCTCCACGCCATGGCTGCTCGACCTGGTGACGCTCGGACACCTACCGATTTCCCGGCTCGTCACGCACACCTTCAACCTCGACCGGATACAGGACGCCTACGACGTCTTCGCACACGGCACCGACACCGGCGCCCTCAAGGTCATACTGCATCGCGAGTGAGCACCCGCGCCGACAGCGGCTGCGACACCTCGTGCCTCCTGGTTTCTGCCCCGCGCCAAAGGGTCCGGTCGTTCACTGGCCCCTCGGCACGGCCGCTCAGTAGACGGGGGCGTAGCCGACGCGTCCGTCGCGATGCGGTCCGGGAGAGGCTCGGCGATTCTGGAGACGTAGGCCAGGTGTCGGGAGGAGCGCCTCATACCCTGGGAGACGATCCGCAAGGACGCTGCACCGCGTGTGACGCCGCATCTCACCGACTACGACCGGGCTCGCTCCGATTTCACCTGGTCACAGGCGCGGGGCGTAGCCCGGGCATCATCGCCCCGCTCGTCCAGGGCGTGACGGTGGTCGTCGACGAGGGCGACTACGACGCCCGGCGCTGGTACCGGATCCTCGGCGAGCAACAGGTCTCCGTCTGGTACACCGCACCCACCGCCCTGTGGATGCTGATGCGCGCCACGCCCCGCCAGGGCCCGTACGACCTGCCGCGCTCCTACGACCTGTCCGCCCTGCGCTTCATCGCCTCCGTCGGTGAGCCCCTCAACCCCGAGGCCGTGGCCTGGGGCCGGGACGTGCTGGGACTGCCGGTGCACGACAACTGGTGGCAGACCGAGACCGGCTGCATCGTGATCGCGAACTTCGCGGCCTGCGACATCCGGCCCGGCTCGATGGGACGCCCGTTGCCCGGTGTCGAAGCCGTGATACTGCAACATGGCGAGGACGGCGGGACCCTGGTCACCGACGGCAAGGTCCGAGAGGTGGCAAGCCCCGACGTCAACGGCGAGTTGGCGCTGCGCCCGGGCTGGCCGTCGATGTTCCGCGGCTATCTGCACGACACCGAGCGGTACGAGGCCGCGTTCGCCGAGGGCTGGTACCTGACCGGCGACCTGGTCCGCCGGGACGCGGACGGCTGGTACTGGTTCGTGGGGCGCGCCGACGACGTCATCAAATCGGCGGGCCACCTCATCGGCCCGTTCGAGGTGGAGAGCGCGCTGATGGAGCACCCGTCGGTCGCCGAGGCCGGAGTGATCGGCCGGCCGGACCCCGTTGCCGGGAACGTCGTCAAGGCGTTCGTGTCGCTGCGTCCCGGCATCGAGCCGTCTCCGGAACTGGAGCGGGAGTTGCTGGCCTTCGCCCGTCGGGTCCGGCCGTCGCGCCGAGGGAAATCGTGTTCGACGAGAACCTGCCCAAGACCCGCAGCGGCAAGGTCATGCGCCGTCTGCTGCGGGCACGCGAACTTGGCCTCCCTGTCGGGGACTTGTCCACCTTGGAGGGATCCGCATGAGTCTGGCGCGACCCGCACGCACCCGGAAGACCACGGCCGCCCCGAAGCCTGCGAAGAAGACCGCGACAAGCAGACAGAGCCCGAGGACCGCGCCTCCTGCCAGCCAGTCGGCTGCCCGGCACCGAGCGGACCTGCTGGAGGCGATGCTGCGCATCCGGCGCTTCGAGGAACGCTGCGTCGAGCTGTACAGCGCCGCGAAGATCTGCGGCTTCGTCCACCTCTACATCGGCGAAGAGGCCGTCGCCGTCGGCATCAACGAGGCACTGACACCCGAGGACGCGGTCGTCTCCACCTACCGCGAGCACGGCCACGCGCTGGCCCGCGGCATCACGGCCGAGGCCGTCATGGCCGAGATGTACGGCAAGGCCACCGGCTGCAGCGGCGGCCGGGGCGGATCCATGCACCTGTTCGACGCGAGCCGCCGCTTCTACGGCGGCAGTGCGGTCGTCGCCGGCGGTCTCCCCTTGGCCGCCGGTCTCGCCCTCGCCGACCGCATGCGCGGGCAGAACCGTGTCACCTGCTGCTTCTTCGGTGACGGGGCCTTCGCCGAAGGCGAGTTCCACGAGACGGCCAACCTCGCCGCCCTGTGGAATCTGCCGCTGCTGCTCGCCTGCGAGAACAACCTCTACGCCATGGGCACCGCGCTCGCCCGGGAGCATGCGCAGACCGACCTGGCGATGCGCGCCGCCTCCTACGGCATGCCCGCCTGGGCCGTGGACGGCATGGATGTCGAAGCTGTCGAGCAGGCTGCCCGCCGGGCCGCCGAGGGCATCCGGGCCGGCACCGGACCGCACTTCCTGGAGCTGCGCACGTACCGTTTCCGCGCCCACTCGATGTACGACCCGGACCGCTACCGCGACAAGGCGGAGATCGAACAGTGGAAGGCCCGGGACCCGATCAACCGGCTGACGGACCGCATGCGCGAGGACGGTCAGCTGGTTGACAAGGAGTTCGAACAGATCGGGCAACAGATCACCGAGGAGATCGACCACGCCGTGGAAGCGGCCGAAAAGGCGCCCGAGGAGCCGGTCGAGAACCTCCTCCGCCATGTCACCAGTGCTTCGACGGGGTCGGTGAGTTGACCATGGCGCTGACGGGACGCAAGAGCCGAAGACAACCTACCGGGAGGCGATGCGCGAGGCGATCCGTGAGGCCCTGCGCTCCGACGACCGCGTCTTCCTCATGGGCGAGGACGTGGGGCCGCTACGGCGGATGCTTCGGCGTCAGTCTCGGCCTGCTGGAGGAGTTCGGCCCGGAACGCGTTCGCGACACCCCGCTGTCGGAGTCCGCGTTCGTGGGCGGGGGCATCGGCGCGGGCCTGGCCGGGATGCGGCCGATCGTCGAGATCATGACCGTCAACTTCAGCCTGCTCGCCCTGGACCAGATCCTCAACAACGCCGCCACTGCTGCACATGTCCGGAGGTCAGCTGCCCGTACCGATCGTGATCCGGGTGACCACGGGCGCCGGACGGCAGCTCGCCGCCCAGCACTCGCACAGCCTTGAGGGTTGGTACGCCCACATCCCTGGCATCCGTGTCCTCACCCCCGCCACCCTCGAGGACGCCCGCCGCATGCTGGCCCCTGCGCTCGCCGACCCCGACCCGGTGCTGATCTTGGAGCACGGAAGCCTGTACAACCTCAGTGGCGAACTCGGCCCGCCCACCCGTCCCGTGGACCTGGACCACGCCGCGATCCGCAGACCCGGCACGGACATCTCCCTGATCACGTACGGGGGTTCGCTGCCCAAAGCCCTCGCCGCGGCGGACGAACTGGCCACCGAGGGCATCGACGCCGAGGTGATCGACCTGCGCACTCTCCGGCCCCTGGACGACGCGGCTATCACCGCCTCCGTGGCCCGTACTCACCGTGCGGTGGTCATCGATGAGGACTGGCGCACCGGAAGTCTCGCCTCGGAGGTGTGCGCCCGCATCGCCGAGCGGTCGTTCTACGAACTGGACGCGCCCGTCGAACGGGTGTGCAGCACAGAGGTACCCATTCCCTACGCCCGGCAGTTGGAAGAAGCCGCTCTGCCGCAGAGCGCTGGCATCGTCGCGGCCGCACACCGGGCGGTGGACTGAACCATGGCCGAGTTCACCATGCCCTCCCTGGGCGCCGACATGGACGAGGGCACGCTCCAGGAATGGCTCGTACAGCCCGGTGACCCGGTCCACAAGGGCGATCCGGTGGCCGTCGTCGAAACCGCGAAGTCCGCGATCGGGGTGGAGTGCTTCGAGACCGCCAGGATGGGAGAGCTGCTCATCGAGCCAGGCACGACGGTGCCGGTCGGCACGCCGCTCGCGCTGATCAAACCGACGGCGGAGAGCGCCGGGAAACCCGAGAAGGCCAAGGCGAAGCCGTCGGTCCGGCCCGCGCTGGCCCCGGTATCAGCGCCGACCACAGCCCAGGACCGCGGGCACATCGAGGCAGGCCCCTTGGTCCGACACCCCGCGGAGCAGACTGGCGTCGATCTGGAAGCCGTCCAGGGATCCGGTCTTGGAGGGCGTGTCACCCGGACCGACGTCGAGCAGGCGGCGGCCGCCACGACGGCGGCTGGGCAGGCAGGTGTACGGGCCACCCCGTTCGCCCGGCGGCTCGCGGCCGAGCTGGGCGTCGACCTGGCCACGGTGACCGGCACCGGCAGGGATTCCGCCATCCGTGCCGTGGACGTGCGCAAGGCAGCCTCCGGCCCCGCGGCCCCGCCCCGCGGCACATCACCATCCCGGTGCGTCCTTCTCACCCTCCGGAGGACCGGACGGCAGCCATGCGCCAGGCGATCGCCGACCTGATGACCCGCGCCAACCGGGACATCCCCCACTACTACCTGTCCACCACCATCGACATGGCCCCAGCGATGGACTGGCTCCACGCACACAACCGGCGCAGCCCCGTCGCCGAGCGGATACTCCCCGCAGCCCTGCTGCTCAAGGCAGCCGCCCTGGCGGCGCGAGAGGTGCCCGAACTCAACGGCTTCTGGACCGACGACCACTTCACCGCCGGCGGCGGCGTACACCTCGGCGTGGCCGTGTCCCTGCGCGGCGGCGGTCTCGTCGCCCCCGCCCTGCACGAGGCCGACGCCCTCGAACTCCCCCAGCTGATGACAGGACGGATCGTCGACCGGCCGTGCGCCGTCGACGGCCTGCTGGGCGTACGACCCGTCGTCACAGCCACCCTGTCGGCAGACCACCGAGCGACGGACGGCGCCGTCGGAGCCCACTACCTCACGGCCGTCGACCACCTTCTGCAGAACCCGGAGCAGCTGTGAACCGAACCGAGGCACTCGACGTGGTCAAGGAATCGATCGCCCAGGTCGTCCCCGACGCCGACCTGGAGGGGCTGGGGCTCGACGAAACCTTCCGCGACGCCCTCGAGATGGACTCGCTGGACTTCCTCAGCTTCATCGAGACCCTCAGCGAACGCACCGGCGTCCGCATCGATGACGAGGACACCCCCTCCCTCACCACGCTCTCCGGCAGCGCCGACTTTCTCGTCGCCCGCACCGAGTGACGGGCGCCGTACACCGTCAACACCTGCTACGCGCACGCCGGCCCGGCCGTGACGACGCGCAGCATCCCATCCCGTGCGTTCCCGGGGCACCGGGGCGCCCCTTGACCTGCCGACTCCTGGGAGCCCATGAGCTCAGCACCGCACGCGTGGTGGGGCTGAGCGGACTCAGCCCCACCGGCATACGGGAGGATCGTCACGACCGGCGCTTGACCCTCAGTGCCAGCAGCCCCGTGCCAGCGGCGAAGACGACGGCGAGGCCGCCGACCACTGCGTTGCTGACAATCACCGTGGCGGGGTGCGAACTCCTGGCGCCGGACACGACGAACGGAGCGATGACGGTCCACACGCCGATTCCGGCCGCCGCCCAGCACATTGCGTGCGTGCGTTCGTAGGCGGAGCCGAAGCCGCCGCCCATGAAGAACGCGTAGGCGAGGCCGGCGATCAGGTTGGTGACGGCGAGTGTCGGCAGGGTCGTGTGGAAGCCCACGATCCATGCCGATGACGCCAGATACAGGCCGGCCAGCAAGGCCAGTCCTTCCATGATCTGCGCTGTCCTCGTCGTCGTTGCCCGCTCGGAGCTGGCACGCAGCGCAAGGATGTCCGGGTGTTGTTCGATACCCGGGAATGTGCGTTCGGCCATGTCAGACACCTCCCGTGTCATTCCGAACCCACTGCGCTCGATTCGCATTGGGTAGAAATTGTTCAGAACGGAGATCCCTTATCTCTCCCTTACATCGTGGACCACGACCCTTTCCCGAGTCGTGGGCCGAACGGCCCCACGCCATCGGCGTTCTGGCAACGGTCTCCGGGGAGCACCGGAAGGCACCCGCCCGGGTGGGCACGACAAGCGGGGGTCCGGCTGACCGGGATCACCACCGAGTACCGCTCGCTTCGCGAGAATCGGCCGGGCTACCGCCCCGGTACAGCCGGTCGAGGTCGACGAGCACCACGTCTCCGTTGGCTTCGGCCGCGCGGAGCGCGGAGGTGAAGCCGACGCCGCTGTAGCAGGCGGGCCGGGTGTGGGTGACGTCCTCACCGTGGGCGGCAAGCAGGTCGAGGAGGTGACGGAGCTGTTCCAGGTGATGCAGGTCCATGACCTCGTTCCAGCGCGCCGTCCCCACGGACAGCAGGGCCGAGGGACATGTGTCGGTCGGGCCGCGTACGACCACCTCCGCTTGTGCGTCGGGGCCGGCATGGCGCGCGGGGTCGGCGAGTGAGCCGTGGGCGGCCGTCACGGAGTGTGCGCCGAAGACAGCCGGGTCGGCGAAGTCCATGACCCAGTCCCGGCAGATCCGGGCGAAATGGGGGCTGGCCACTACGGAGTCGAAGACGGGACGCATACGCCGCCAGACCTCACCGGTGTCCTGCTGCTCCAGCGCCGAGCGGTGGGGTGAGACGGTCGCGTGTTCGAAGGCCAGCAGCGGCTCGGTGATGCGCAGCCGGATCAGGTTCGGGCGGAAGGCGTCGGGCTCGCTCTGCAGCAGACCGTTGTCCCGCAGAAGCGCCAGACAGCGAACGGCATCGGTGAGCGGAGCGCCGAGGTGCGCTGCGATCTCGCCCTGTGTCGAGCAGCCCGAGGCGATGGCGGCGAGTGCGGAGTGGCACAGCGCACGGTCCCAGTGGTCGGTCTCCTCCTGCAACAGGTGATGTGCCTCCTGGAACAAGGGGGTCCGGGGGTTGAGCACGGTTCTGCACACCCAGGCGTCGAAGTCGTCCGGCCCGCTGGGTGTCTGTTCACCGGCGTAGCCCCGGTAGGCAGGCGTTCCACCGACGACGGCATGGACCAGCAGGGCAAGGCCGGGGTCTTCGATGTTCCACAGCCGCGCGGCCTGTCGGTGGTCCAGCGGACGAAGGGTGAGTTCCAGGTCGGTCAGCTCACGCAGCGGTGAGGCGGCGCTGAACAGTCGGTGCATCACCGGCAGGGCGCTGCCGCTCAGCAGCAGGCGCGCGCGATTATCACGACCCGTCTCGCGCAGGCGTCGGCAGGCGCCGTGGATGACGGAGGGCAGCGAGGGGCTCTGCCGTACGAGGTCGGGGAATTCGTCGATGACGATCGGGACGGGCCGCCGGTCTCCCAGCGCGAGCAGCGCGTCGACGGCGTCCTCCCAGCCACGCCAGGGGCTCGGCGGCGATGTGCCCGTGTACTGGGCCACTTCGTCGGCAAGTCGGCGCAGGGACTCGGCCGGAGCCGCCGACTGCGCTCCGAAGTAGAAGCCGCCCAAGGCCGCGGTGAGTGCCTTCAGGAGGTACGTCTTGCCCTGTCGCAGCCGTCCCGAGAGCACACCGAGGCCGGGTCCGGGCCGGGTGTCCCCGGCGAACGCGACGAGTGCGTCCCACTCGGCGTCGCGGTCGAAAACCGTCTTCGGCTTCGCGGGACCAGAAACGTCGGACGCCGACACGACTGCTCCCCTCGCTCGGCAGCAACTCCTGCCACCAGTACAACGTCGATCGCCGGACACCGCGACATGAGCGGCCACGTACGGACAGGCAGGTCAGGCCCTGATGGCGCCTCCTCCGTCGCCTGCGTCCTCCCACCCCGTCAGTTCCTGTCCCGGCTGCGCCAAAGCCAGACCTCACAGCGGCGGCCTGCCACGCGGCAGACGTCCATGCGGGCGTCTATACGATCCGTGTGCGAGCCGCGATCCGTGCGCGAGCCAGACCCGATCTGCGATGCACCCGACATGTCGCGTCCGTCGTGGTCGTTGGCTGCTGTTCCCGGGCGTCGAACGAGCCTGTCGGCCGTGATGCGCACCGGCCATGCGGTGGCGGCCGGTCCTACTCGACCATGTCGTCGACGGTGTAGTCGATCATCGGCCTGACGGTGACGACACCGTCCACGCCGCCTGCGAGTCGTTCGGCGATCTGGGCGGTGCTGCGGTTCTCGACCTCCCCGCGCAGGGTGACGACACCGTCGTGGACCTGGACCTGTACCTCCGTTCCGGCCAGGCGCAGCATCCCTTTCAGTACGTCGTCGCGGATCTCCTCGCGGATCTCCTCGTCCGGGCGCAGGAAGACGCGGAGCAGGTCCGAGCGGCTGACGATGCCGACGATGCGGTCGGCCTCGTCCACGACCAGCAGCCGCCTGACCCGGTTGCGGTCCATCGTCCGGGCCGCCTGGGCGACCGGCCAGTCGGCGTGAGCAGTGACCACGGGGGCGGTCATCAGCCCGGCGGCGTTCTCCGCGCGCGCCTTCGCCCTCTCGTGCGGCCACCCGGGGGGTGTTTCCTGCTCGCGGTACTTGTCGGGTTGCTCGGCCTGCTTGCGGAGCAGGTCGGCTTCGGAGACCAGGCCCATGGGCGCGCCACGTGTGTCGGCCACGGGCACGGCGCTGATGCTGTGGGTGGTCAGGACGGAGGTGATCTCTTTGAACGGGGTGTCAGGGCTGACAGTGACGACGTCGCGTGTCATCACTTCGCTGACGGTGCAGTGCTGGGCGGTCATCGTCGCAGCTCCTTCCTGCGTGCGCGCATCGCGCGGACGCCGGCTCGCGTCCCCCTTGCCTTCCACTGTGCACCTTGCGCGTGCGGCCGCTTCCCGGGCGGGCCGATGGTCCCGAATACCTGGCGGACCTGGCCGCCGTGGTCGACGCCGCTCGGAAAATCCCCGAGACCTTTCGCGGTACGAGGCAGGCGCCACTGCTGGACGACTGAGACGGGTATGGCTTCGGTGCCGCCCACCGCTGCCCCGTACCTGCGTACACAAGCACATGACGCCGCCGGACAGGTGGCGTCCCTCGCATTCTCCCTGAATACCGCCGGGTCAGCCGCCAGAAGTCGTCGAAGGAGATCATGCATGAGGCGCCCCTCGGCCACCACGGGAAGGTGACGCACTTGAACCGCACGCATTTTCATGACGGCGACCGCAACAGTTGTATCAGCCTCCACGGTCACGGGCGCCGGGGACATGATCTCTTCCACCCGGGTGTGCGGTGACAGCCTGCGGGCCAGGGCCCGCACCACCAGATCGCGATCGGTCACGATGCCGATCACTGCGTCGCCGTCCACCACAGGCAAGGCGCCGACGCCTGCATCGGCCATGTGCCGCGCCGCGTCCTCGAGGGACTCCGTCGGAAGCACAGTGGCCGGGGGCGCGTTCATCACGTGCTGGACCAGCAACCTTGATCCCTGCTCTCGACAGCGTCGGTTGGCAGTTGGCGACACCGGTCCATCCCGCGCCCGGCCCGGTCGCTGCAGTGGCCATCCGGAAACGGGCCGTGGCGCGGTGACGACCAGGAGGTTGTGCACGCCATCAGAATTCAGGTGGCCGCACAGACGACCTCGACGAAGTGGCCCACCTGTTCTTCCGGCAGGCGGCGGGCGAGGTCCGCCTCGCTGATCATGCCCACGAGGCGGCGGTTCTCGATGACCGGCAGCCGCCGAATCCTGTGCTCCTCCATGACCTGGAGAACACGGTCACAGTCGGCGTCCGCGTCGATCGTGACCGGCTTGCCCTGCTCGAGCTGCCCTGCGGTCATGGTCCGGGGGTCCTTGCCCTTGGCGAGGCACTTCAACACGATGTCTCGGTCGGTGATGATCCCGTGGAGTCGGTCGTCCTCCCCGCAGATCGGCAGGGCGCCGACGTCCAGTTCCTTCATCCTGCGCGCTGCGTCCTCCAGCGTCTGGCTTTCGCGGATGCAGGTGGCGCCGGTGTGCATGATGTCCCGTGCGGTGGTCATGGCTTCTGCCTTTCTGATGTGGGCTTATGCCTGGTATGGGTTCTCGGAGAGAGCTATGGCCGTGGTGTACCCCCGGTGTCATCGACGGCGTAGTTCAGGTGGTTGGTGACGTCGATGACGCCGTCGACGCTTTCGCACAGACGTACCGCGACGGGGATGAGGCTGCTGTGCGGCACGATGCCGCTGAGCGTCACCCGTCCGCCGGTGACCTGGACCGTGACCGAGGCGGGGTCCAGACCGAGGGTCCGGGTCAGGACCTCGGTCGTGATCTCCTCGTAGATCGTGAGGTCCCGCCGCAGGAAGACGCGCAGCAGGTCGGCGCGGCTGATGATGCCCACCAGCCGGTCGGCGTCGTCCACGACGGGCAGCCGTTTGACGTGGTGACGGTCCATGGTGCGGGCCGCCTCCACCACCGACCAGTCCGGCCGTGCTGTGACGGCCGGGCTGGTCATCAGCCCCTCGGCGGTCAGCGCATGCGCCTTGGCACGTTCCGCGGGCGGCAGGTGAGCATCTGCCAGATGTCCCCCCGGGTCCAGCTGACGCTGCTGCTTGCGCAACAGGTCCGCCTCCGACACCACGCCGATCGGGTGCTCCTCGTCGTCGACGACCGGGACCGCCGTGACGTCGTGCTCCGCGAGCCGTACGGCGATGTCCTTGAAGCCCGTGTCGCGCCGCACGCACACCACCGCCGTCGTCATGAGCTCTCCGACTCTCCGGTGCCGCATGTCCCCGCTCCCTCCTCAAGCTCCGGTCAAGCTCCGATGGGGCCGGTTCCCCTCACACCGTCCGCCCGGTGCGCCCGTGAGAACCGACGTAGCATCCACTCGCCCTGAGCACGTCAGTCCTGACAGACGTACCGAGGGTCGGTTGAGCCACGCGGCACAGTGCTGCGCGCCGTCTCCTGCCACCGTCAGGCAGTCGGCTGGAGGAGCAAAGAGCGGATGTCGTGCGGGAGTTGTTCCAGCGCCGCCTCCAGATGCCCGGGCGAGCCGTGCTCGCGTACGACGGCGGTGACCACGGCGGCGATCCGCGGGACGTCCTCGGCGGTGACCTTGGCCTCCTGGACGAAGCGGTCCACGTAGCCCTCACGGTCGTACTTGACCGGTACGACACTGGGGTCCCAGCCGTCGTAGTAGGCGCCCCGCAGCAGATCGGGGAGCTGAGCGGCGAAGTGAGCAGCCACGTCAACGGTGAGCCTGTCACGGAACGTGTGCAGCCAGGTGCGGAGGATTCGGTGGGCGTAGTGGCGGTCCTCCGTGTCCAGGGCTTCCGACACAGCCTTGAGCCAGATGTTCGCGCTGTGGATGGCGTGCTCGAAGTCAGGTGGGTGTGTGGGGGGCATGGAGACTCCCTTCCAGCCTGTCCGCGGAATCCGCCTGCTTCGCCGGACACCGAGAGCTCTCATCCGCAGACGCGAAGGTTGACTTGTCCGGAAGCGGCGGGGGCGCAGGACCGGCCCGGTAGCGTCCGCGCGGGCATCAATGGCACCGCGGCGGCTTCTCTTTTCCCCGCCCAGGGCTCCATGCTAGGGCGGGCGGGGCCGGTTGGCAGCCGCACCACCGCCGCACGGCACCACGAGACCATGCGTTCAGGACCACTGAGGTCTGCCGGCGGGCGGGAGGCGCCGACGCGGCAGCCGCCCGCCCCTGGGGCAGATGGCAGACGAGGTCGCTTCGGGCCGCGCACGTCGCCGCGAGCGAC
>LRTP01000444.1 GCA_001550305.1 Streptomyces diastatochromogenes | reverse complement strand
AGGAGACGGCACGGCGGGCCGCGGCGCCCCTGCACACCGAGGGGGACGAGGTCCACTGGGCCGACGGCGACGTCGTCGCGCGGCGGGTCGAGCGGCTCGGGGCCGTGGAGCTGGCGGTACGTCCGCTGAAGAAAGCCGACCCCGCGCTCGTACGGGAGGCGTTGCTCGAAGGGCTGCGGGAGGACGGGTTCGGGCTGTTGCGGTGGTCCCCGGACGCCGAGGGGCTGCGGCGGCGGCTCGGGTTTGTGCGGCTGCACCTGGGCGACCCCTGGCCCGACGTGTCCGACGACGCGCTCCACGCGCGCGTGGACGAGTGGCTGGAGCCGGAGCTCGGCCGTGCCCGGCGGCGGGCCGATCTGGCGCGGATCGACGCCGGGCAGGCGCTGAACCGGCTACTGCCCTGGGCCACGGGAGACGCGGCCCGGCTGGACGAGCTCGCGCCCGAGCGGATCGAGGTGCCCAGCGGGTCCAGGATCCGGATCGACTACGCCAACCCCGAGCAGCCGGTGCTCGCCGTCAAGCTGCAGGAGATGTTCGGGCTGCACGAGTCACCGACCGTCGCCGGGGTGCCCGTACTCGTCCATCTGCTCTCGCCCGCCGGGCGCCCCGCCGCCGTCACCGCCGACCTCGCCTCCTTCTGGAAGGACGGGTACAAGGCGGTGCGGGCGGAGCTGCGGGGCCGCTACCCCAGGCATCCGTGGCCCGAGGACCCGGCCACCGCCGAGCCGACCCGGCACACGAACGCGCGGCTCAGGCGTTGACCGGCTCCGGTTCCACCGCCTCCGTGGGGGCCGGGTCGCCCGGGCGGCGGCTGCGCGCCTCGAGGTAGAGGGAGAGGGACAGCAGAGCCGCGCCCAGGAGCAGGAAGCCCCACGGCAGATACGACGTCAGCAGCAGGATCAGGGTGCGGTTGGACTTGACCAGGGCGACGGTGTGCTTGATGTAGTCCTCGCGCATCTTCACGTGTCCGGCGAAGGCGGTCACCTTGTCGCGGTCCCCGAGGAGGGTGCCGCCCCGCAGCTCCTCCTTGTGGATCTCCTCGCCATAGACAGGCGCTCCGGTGACCGGTTCCACCCAGAACCTGCGGACGGTCGTGTACCAGCGTGTCGTGCCCGTCTTGGCGACCGACTCCGGAGTGATGCCCTGGACCGGCATGACCTTGGGGAACTTGACCTTCGTCCAGGGGATGGTCTGCTCGAAGTAGTACACCTTGACGCCGCGGAAGGTCTGGGTGCCCTTGTAGTGGATGGGGGCCGAGGTGCGGGTCTGCGCGTCGAAGTACTCGTAGTCCCGTTTCTCCGTGTGGAAGGGCCACTTGAACTCGATGCCCTCGCGTGTGACGGGGTCGCCGTCGACGGACTCCCCGGTGGCGTGGACGGGGTCCTGGCTGTGCGCGTCGAAGATGTAGCGCTCGGGGAGCTTGGAGACCATTTTCCCGTCGGGGCCCTGCACATAGGAGAGGCTGTCCCAGACGACGACGTCGCGGCCCGCCGTCTTCTCGATGCGGTCGGAGGCCTCGACGTTGCCCTTCAGGGTCTGCACGATGGTGACCTTGGGGACCTTCTTGGCCTGCATGGTGCCGTAGTCGAGCAGGGTCGCGTCCTTCGCCTCCAGGACCATGTCCTGGTACTGGTTGGCGGGGATCTTCGCCAGCCGCGGGAAGGCGTACCAGCGCAGCAGCGGGGACAGCGCCGCGAAGAACACGGCGAAGGCGAGCAGGATCAGGCTGGCCTTGCGACGCATCTCGGCGTCCCTCCCTGAGAGTTGCGGATGCCCTGAGCGCTACGGGTGCGCGGGCACGGTCGTCAGCAGCGGCTTGGGCGAGGTCTTGCCTGCCGGTGAGCCCATGGCCGTGATCGTGAGCACCAGGGCGAACGCCACGGCGAGACCGGTCGCGGCGGCGATGAGGGCGCGCATGCGGGGCCTCCCGGGGGACGGCGGATCGAGAACTGATACCTCGTCAGATCCGGCACCGTAGCAACGGCGGGGCGAGATGAGAACACATTGCGCACACGAACGAGGGCGCCCCTCCGCCTGTCGGCGGAGGGGCGCCCTTTGACGCGCGTACGGCCTACGAGGCGGCCGCGGCGACCTTCAGCTCGACCGTCAGCACCGCGCCGCCCGTGGTGTTGACGCGGAGCAGGAACGTGCCGGTCGCGTCGTCCGCGTACAGCTTGGGGAGCTTGAGCACGCCGTCGGCGTCCGTCGTGAGGTCCGTGAGGGTGCGGATCGTCTTGCCGTCCGCGTCCTTGAAGTACGGGCCCTTGTCGTTCTCGGTCGCGTCGTCCGCCGACTTGATGAGCGTCGCGGTGGCCGCGACCTTGCCCGCGACGGCACCCTTGTAGGTGGCCTTCAGTTCGACCTGGTCGGCGAACTCGCCGCCCGGCACGCAGGTCAGCGCGGTGTCGCTGGTGCGGGTGAGGGTGTCGGCCTGGCGCGGGGTGACGGTGGCCGTGTAGTCGAGGCCGCCCAGCACGCGGCCCACGACGGTGGCGCGGACGGTGAAGTCGCCGGTCTTCTCCCCCGCCACGAGTGCGGGCGCGGTGGCCGTGCCCGCGCTGCCGGTGACGACGGTGGCGACGCTCTCGCCGCCGGTGAAGGTGGCGTCCGTGTCACCGATGATCGTGAACCGCACCCGGACCTTCGCCACGCCCTTGCTCGCCTTGGACTCGGCCCGCACGGCGACGTTGTTGCCGAAGGCGCTGCCCGCCGTCGCCGTGAGCTTCCCGGTGTTCGCGTCCTCCAGATGGTCCACCGTCTGGGTGGGCGTGGGAGGCGTCGGGCTCGGCGCGGGCGAACTCGGCGTGGGCGGCTTCGGGGTGGGGCTCGTCGAGCCGGCGCCGCCCGGCTTGGGGGTACTCGGCGTCCTCGGTGTGCTCGGCGTGCTCGGTGTCGCGGGCGTGGTCGGGCTGGGGCTCGACCCGGGGTCGCTGTTGCTGCTGTGCGAGGGCAGGGTCCCCGTGCCGTCCGGGACCTCGTGGGTGCCCTTGCGGTAGTACTCCAGCCACGACAGAACCGTGTTGAGGTACTCCGTCGAGTTGTTGTAGTTCAGGATCGCGGCGTTCATCTGCGACTGCACGGACAGGTCCCGGTCGAACCGGCACAGGTAGTGGCCGGCCGCGAGCGCCGCGTCGTAGACGTTGTTGGGGTCCTTCTTGCCGTCGCCGTTGCCGTCGCGGCCCGCCCACTCCCAGGTGGAGGGGATGAACTGCATGGGGCCCACGGCCCGGTCGTAGGCGGGGTCGCCGTCGTACGCGCCGTGGTCGGTGTCGGCGATCAGCGCGAAGCCGTTGCCGTCGAGCTTGGGGCCGAGGATCGGCGAGTACGTCGTACCGCTCGCGTCGACCCGGCCGCCGCGGGCCTGGCCGGACTCGACCTTGCCGATGGCGGCGAGGAGTTGCCAGGGCAGGTTGCAGCCCGGCTTGGAGGCGCGCAGCTCGGCCTCGGCCTTCTTGTAGGCGTCGAGGACGGTCGCGGGTATGCCGGCCTCGGCCTCGCCCACGGAGACGGTCGTGCCGGTGGTCGGACTCGCCGACGGGCTCGGGTTGGGGCTCTTCAGCGGCGGAAGGTCGGTGTAGTACGGCGAGTCGCCGGTCGCGCCGCCGCCTGCGCCGCCGGTCTTCGCGTCCCCCGATGGCTGGGCGGCGCCGGCGGCCTGTCTGCCGAGGTCGTCGGTGGTCACTCCGGGTGCCTGGGAAGCGGACAGGGCCGCGACCGCGACCGCGGCCACGGCGGTGGTCGTCGCTCCCTTGCGCAGTCTGCCGAAATGCGCCGCCATTGAGTGAACCCCTCCCGTGGACGACCGCCCGCGCACCGCGCGTTCGCTGGCTCAGTGACCCAGGCGACCCTACGACAACTTCCGTCGCCCGGGCACCCGTTCGTGCCCGATTTTCACCGGTTGGCCATGTGGGATTGTCCAAGAGAACACGCGGCGCGGGGTGGAGCCCGCGGACATTTTCATACGTCCCTCATACTGGGCGACGGAGATCACCGGGGCCGACATATCAGACCACCGTCTGCCACAGGGGGACGCTTTGCCCTTCACCCTCAGCCACGCGGCGGCCGTACTGCCCGCCCTGCGCGGCGACGGAAGCGGCCGCGGCCGCCTCGCGCCCGCGGCACTCGTGGCCGGTTCCTTCGCCCCCGACATGACCTACTACGCGGCGAGCGTGGTCCCCGGAGCGATGGAGTTCGGCGACTTCACTCACTCGTTCACCGGTGTCCTCACCTGCGACGCACTCGTCGCCTGCGCGCTGGTGGGTGCCTGGCTGGTCCTGCGCGAACCCTTGGTGGCGCTGCTGCCACGGGCCCGTCAGGGCCGGCCCGCGGCCCTGCTGCGCTGCGGGACACCGCGCGGGCCGGTGCGCTCCTCGGCCGCACTGTGGTGGTACGCCTCCGCGGTGCTCGGCGCGCTGACACACGTCGTGTGGGACGCGTTCACGCACCACGACCGTTGGGGGGTTCGGCTGGTCCCCGTCCTGTCGCGGAACGCCGACGGCACGCCGGTGTTCACCTACGCGCAGTACGGCAGTTCGCTGGTGGGGGCCGTCGTGATCGTGGCCTTCGTGAGCGTCGCGCTGCGCCGGGCGCCCTCGGCCGAACCGGTGGGGGTGCCGGTGCTTTCGCGGTCCGACCGGTGGCTGGCCGCCGCCGTCATCGGTGGCTGCGGGCTGGTGGGCGCCGTGCAGCGGGCCTCACGCTGGTGGGCCTCGTGGGGCACCCGCGCGAAGCCCTGGGAGTTGATCCCGGCGCTCTGTTTCGGCGCGGGTGCGGGTCTCGTGCTCGGCCTCGCGCTGTACGCCGTCGGGGTCAGGGTGTGGCGCCCCGCTCCGGCTCGTCCCAGCCCGGCACCGGTCCGCGTGGCGCCGAACCGTCCGACACCTCGCTGATCCTGTTCTCCGGAGTGAGGCCCTGGACGGCGCCGCGCCCGCGGTTGAGGCCGCGGTGGACGACCTGGGCGATGCGCTCGATGGTGCGGACCCCGTACGCCATCGTCGGGTTGTCGTGCGACAGGACGACGATGCGGTACGTGCGGTCGGAGCCGGTGAACACGCCGACGCTGTGGACGCGCCAGCCGTGGGTGGACCGGGGCAGCCAGCCGTTCTTGATGTGCGCCTGCAGCTTCCTCGGCATGCCGGCGGGGACGCCCCAGCGTTGGTCCTCGCGGACCTGGTTGAGCAGTTTCAGGCCGTAGGCGCGGCTCTTCAGGAAGGAACCGGCGTTGGAGAGCACGCCCAGCAGCCGCATCTGGTCGGCGGCCGTGGTGCGGGTCAGGCCCCAGTAGCCGGCCGGGCCGAGCTCGGTGCGGCGCGTTCCGACACGGTCCAGGAAACGGCCGAGGTAGGTGCGGCCCAGGTCGTTCCACAGATGCTGGGCGGCGGTGTTGTCCGAGGTCATGATCATGGGCTGCACGTTGGCGCGCTCCCATTCAGTGAGGCTGCGTTGCAACTCGTCCGCGCGCTGCAGTGTGGCCTCCATGATCGTGACCTTGACGACGCTCGCCGAGTCGTACCGACGCTCGCTCGCGAGGGCGCAGGTCAGGTCGCTGTGGTCGTCGCGCACCGCCATGGCGACGGTGCCCTGGCGTGACGACAGCACCGCCCTGATGTCGCGGGACATCCGGGCGGCGAGCTCGGGATTGCGGGTGGAACGGCAGGCCGGGGGCACCTGGGCGGTGCTCGCCCTCGCGGCCACCGCGGGTACCGGCGCGAGCAGCGCCGAGACGATGGCCGTGGCCATGGCCGTGCGACGGTGAAGCATGTGTATACCCATGCCCGCATCCTTGCCGTCCCCCCGCGCGGGGGGCGTCTTTGCGAGGGCCACGCGAGTGACGGTTCCCTCCGGGGGCTGAGCGGACCCCCCTCCCCTGCGCCTCCGGCCCACCGGAAAAGGCCCATGCCCTACGGGCGGCGAGGAGAAGGACTCCACCCTCCGTGCAGCTCGCAGGACGGGGCGCGGGGCGACTTTCCCTGCGGGCGGCGCGCACGACGGGGCTGAGGCAGCCATTCCCTGCGGGCGGCTCGTACGGCGGGGCCGGGGGCCACTTTCCCTCCGGGCGGGCGGCACGCACGACGGGGAGCGGGGGCGACTCTCCCTGCGGCGGCACGCACGACGGGGAGCGGGGGCGACTCTCCCTGCGGCGGCACGCACGACGGGGCTGAGGCTGACATTCCTTGCCAGCGGCTCGCACGGCAGAGCGCGGGACCACGTGTCCACACCGGCGCGCAAGCCGCCCGCAGGGCACCCGACGCCGGGAGCGGGCAGAGCCACGACCAGCGCCACCGGGCACCGAACCGGCCCGGCCCGACGCCGGGACCCGGGGCCGGAACCGGGGCCCTGGGTCGGAACCGGGCCACGGCGTCGGCGTCGGGGGTCTGGGGCGGAAATGTGGGTCGGGGTTTCAGGGGCTTGTTGGTCGGGGGCTAGTGTGCTGCGGATTCCCAGTCGGGGCCCGCGCCGACGGAGACGTCGAGCGGCGCCCGGAGATGAACGGCGGACGCCATCTCGCGGCGGACGAGTTCCTCGGTCTGCGCACGCTCTCCTGGGGCGATCTCCAGGACGATTTCGTCGTGGACCTGCAGGAGCATGCGGGACTTGAGCCCGGCCTCGCGCAGCGCCCGGTCCACGTTCAGCATCGCGATCTTGACGATGTCCGCGGCCGTGCCCTGGATGGGGGCGTTGAGCGCCATGCGCTCGGCGGCCTCACGACGCTGCCGGTTGTCGCTGTTGAGGTCGGGCAGATAGCGGCGGCGCCCGAAGAGCGTCGCCGTGTAGCCCGTGGCGCGGGCTTCGTCGACCGCCCGGCGCAGATAGTCCCGTACGCCTCCGAAACGCTCGAAGTACGTGTCCATCAACGCACGCGCCTCACCCGCGTCGATGTTCAGCTGCTGGGAGAGACCGAACGCCGACAGCCCGTAGGCGAGGCCGTACGACATCGCCTTGATCTTGCGGCGCATCTCCGCGTCGACCGCCGAACGCTCGACCGAGAACACCTGCGACGCCACCGTCGTGTGCAGGTCCTCGCCCGACGTGAACGCCTCCAACAGGCCCTCGTCCTCGGACAGATGCGCCATCACACGCAGTTCGATCTGGCTGTAGTCGGCCGTCATGAGGGACTCGAAGCCCTCCCCGACCACGAAGCCGCGGCGGATCGCGCGGCCCTCCTCCGTACGGACCGGGATGTTCTGCAGGTTCGGATCCACCGACGAGAGCCGACCCGTCGCGGCCACCGTCTGGTTGAACGTGGTGTGGATACGGCCGTCCGCGGCGATCGTCTTGATCAGGCCCTCGACCGTCACCCGCAGCCTGGCCTGCTCACGGTGGCGCAGCATGACGACCGGCAGCTCGTGGTCGGTCTGCGTGGCCAGCCAGGCCAGCGCGTCCGCGTCCGTCGTGTAACCGGTCTTCGTCTTCTTCGTCTTGGGCAGGTCCAGCTCGCCGAAGAAGACCTCCTGGAGCTGCTTGGGCGAGCCGAGGTTGAACTCGTGCCCGACGGAGGCGTGGGCCTCCTTCACCGCCTGCTGCACGGCGCCGGCGAACATCTGCTCCATGGCTTCCAGGTGCGCCCGGTCCGCCGCGATGCCGTGCCGCTCCAGCCGGGCCAGCAGCGCCGACGTGGGCAGCTCCATGTCGCGCAGCAGCTCGGCCGCGCCGACCTCCGCCAGCTTCTCGCCGAACGCCTCGCCCAGGTCGAGGATCGTGCGGGCCTGCACCATCAGCGCCTCGGCCTCGGCCTGGTCGTCCGCGCCGAAGGCCAGCTGACCGTCGGCCGCCGCGGCGGGCCCCAGCTCCCGGCCCAGGTACTCCAGGGACAACGCGTCCAGCGCGAAGGAGCGGCGGCCCGGCTTCACCAGATACGCGGCGAGCGCGGTGTCCATGGACACACCCTCGATCGTCCACCCGTGCTCGGCGAAGACCCGCATCGCACCCTTGGCGTTGTGCAGCACCTTGGGCTTCTCGGGGTCGGCGAGCCACTTCGCGAACGCGTTCTCGTCGGCCTCGTCCAGCCGCGAGGGGTCGAACCACGCCGCCGCCCCGTCCGCCGCGGCCAGCGCGACCTCGGCCACCGACCCCGAACCCAGCGCCCACGTGTCGACGGTGGCCAGACCCAGGACCGCCTTGCCGTCGTGCTCGGCGAGCCACGGCTTCAGCTCGCCCGCACCCAGGACCGTCCCGTCCAGCTCGACCCCCTCGACGACCGGAGCGGCCGCCTCGGCCTCCTCCGTCCCGGGGTCGACGGCGAAGAGCCGCTCACGCAGGGAGGGGTTGCGGATCTCCAGGGTGTCCAGGACCATCACGACCGCCGTACGGTCGTACGCCGCGCGCTCCAGGTCGGTGACCGTCTTCGGAAGCTCGACGTCCTTCACCATCTCCGTGAGACGGCGGTTGAGCTTCACCGCCTCCAGGTGGTCGCGGAGGTTCTGCCCGGCCTTGCCCTTGACCTCGTCGACACGCTCGACGAGGTCCGCGAACGAACCGAACTGGTTGATCCACTTCGCGGCCGTCTTCTCGCCGACACCGGGGATGCCCGGCAGGTTGTCCGACGGGTCACCGCGCAGCGCCGCGAAGTCGGGGTACTGCGCCGGCGTCAACCCGTACTTCTCGACGACCTTCTCCGGAGTGAAGCGGGTCAGCTCGGAGACGCCCTTCGTCGGGTACAACACCGTCGTGTGCTCGGACACCAGCTGGAAGGAGTCGCGGTCACCGGTGACGATCAGGACCTCGAAGCCCTCGGCCTCGGCCTGCGTGGCGAGCGTCGCGATGATGTCGTCGGCCTCGAAGCCGTCGACGGCGAACCGCTGCGCGTGCATCGCGTCCAGCAGCTCGCCGATCAGCTCGACCTGCCCCTTGAACTCGTCCGGGGTCTTCGAACGGTTCGCCTTGTACTCCGTGAACTCCTCGGAGCGCCACGTCTTGCGCGAGACGTCGAACGCCACCGCGAAATGCGTGGGTGCCTCGTCGCGCAGCGTGTTCGCCAGCATCGACGCGAAACCATAGATCGCGTTCGTCGGCTGACCCGTCGCGGTCGTGAAATTCTCCGCGGGCAGCGCGAAGAACGCGCGGTACGCCAGCGAGTGCCCATCCATGAGCATCAGCCGCGGACGGCCCGCACCTGCGGTTTTCTCGGTCTTCTTCGATGCTGTTTCTGCCACGCCCCCGATCCTCGCACGCCCCACTGACAGTGCGGACCTCCCGGGACCGGCCACCCTCGTTGTCACCGGCGCATGCGAGACTCGCCGACGTACTTCATACGTGCATGCGAAGGGGTCCCGTGATGGCCAGCAAGCCGCCCAAGAGCGATCCGGTCCAGGACGCGCCGCAGGTCGTCGAGCCGAAGCGCGCCGCGGCCGGGCTGCCCGCCATCGGGCACACACTGCGCATCGCCCAGCAGCAGATGGGGGTGAAGCGCACCGCGCTGACCCTCCTGCGCGTCAACCAGAAGGACGGCTTCGACTGCCCGGGCTGCGCCTGGCCCGAGCCGGAGCACCGGCACGCGGCGGAGTTCTGCGAGAACGGCGCGAAGGCGGTCGCCGAGGAGGCCACCCTGCGCCGGGTCACCCCGGACTTCTTCGCCGCGCACCCGGTCACCGACCTGCACGGCCGCAGCGGCTACTGGCTCGGCCAGCAGGGCCGCCTCACCCACCCCATGTACCTGCCCGAGGGCGCCGACCACTACGAGCCGGTCTCCTGGGAGCGTGCCTTCGACATCGTCGCCGAGGAGCTCGCCGCCCTCGGCTCCCCCGACGAGGCCCTCTTCTACACCTCGGGGCGCACGAGCAACGAGGCCGCGTTCCTCTACCAGCTCTTCGCCCGCGAGCTCGGCACGAACAACCTGCCGGACTGTTCGAACATGTGCCACGAGTCCTCGGGCTCCGCGCTCTCCGAGACCATCGGCATCGGCAAGGGCAGCGTCCTGCTCGAGGACCTCTACAAGGCGGACCTGATCATCGTCGCCGGGCAGAACCCCGGCACCAACCACCCGCGCATGCTCTCCGCCCTGGAGAAGGCCAAGGCCAACGGCGCGAAGATCATCAGTGTCAACCCGCTGCCCGAGGCGGGCCTGGCGCGCTTCAAGAACCCGCAGACCCCCCAGGGCATGCTCAAGGGCGCCGCTCTCACCGACCTGTTCCTGCAGATCCGCCTGGGCGGCGACCAGGCCCTCTTCCGGCTCCTGAACAAGCTCGTCCTGGAGACCGAGGGCGCGGTCGACGAGGACTTCATCGCCGAACACACCCACGGCTACGAGGAGTTCGCGGCCGCCGCCCGCACCGCCGACTGGGACGAGACCCTCACCGCGACGGGCCTCACCCGCGAGGAGATCGACGAGGCCCTCCGCCTCGTCCTGTCCTCCCAGCGCACCATCGTCTGCTGGGCCATGGGCCTCACCCAGCACAAGCACTCCGTGCCCACGATCCGAGAAGTGGTCAACTTCCTGCTGCTGCGCGGCAACATCGGCCGTCCCGGCGCGGGCGTCTGCCCGGTCCGCGGCCACTCGAACGTGCAGGGCGACCGCACCATGGGCATCTTCGAGCGCCCCGCCCCGGCCTTCCTGGACGCCCTGGAGAAGGAGTTCGGCTTCGCCCCGCCCCGCGAGCACGGCTACGACGTCGTACGGGCCATCCGCGCCCTGCGCGACGGCGACGCCAAGGTCTTCTTCGCCATGGGCGGCAACTTCGTCTCCGCCTCCCCCGACACCGAGGTCACCGAGGCCGCCATGCGCCGCGCCCGCCTCACGGTGCACGTCTCGACCAAGCTCAACCGCTCCCACGTCGTCACCGGCGCCCGCGCCCTGATCCTGCCCACCCTCGGCCGCACAGAGCGCGACCTCCAGGGCGGCGGCGAGCAGTTCGTGACCGTCGAGGACTCCATGGGCATGGTCCACGCCTCACGCGGCCGTCTGAAGCCCGCGAGCGAGCACCTCCTGTCCGAGCCGGCCATCGTCTGCCGCCTCGCCCGCCGCGCGCTCGGCGACTCCTCCCGCACCCCCTGGGAGGAGTTCGAGAAGGACTACGCCACGATCCGCGACCGCATCGCGCGCGTGATCCCCGGCTTCGACGACTTCAACGCACGCATTGCCGACCCTGCGGGCTTCACCCTCCCCCACGCCCCTCGCGACGAACGCCGCTTCCCCACGGCCACCGGCAAGGCCAACTTCACCGCCGCGCCCGTCGAGTACCCGAAGCTCCCCGAAGGCCGCCTCCTCCTCCAGACCCTCCGCTCGCACGACCAGTACAACACCACCATCTACGGCCTCGACGACCGCTACAGGGGCATAAAGAACGGCCGCCGAGTGATACTCGTCAACCCCGAGGACGCCCGCGCGCTGAACGTCACCGACGGCTCGTACGTCGACCTCGTCAGCGAATGGCGGGACGGCGTGGAGCGGCGCGCCGCCGGCTTCCGTGTCGTGCACTACCCGACCGCCCGCGGCTGCGCCGCCGCGTACTACCCCGAGACCAACGTCCTCGTCCCGCTCGACGCCACCGCGGACACCAGTAACACCCCGGCCAGCAAGTCCGTCGTGGTCCGTCTGGAACAATCGGCCACCGACTGAGCGTTTGCTCAGCCAGTCAGCCAGAGAGATCGACGACGATCGGAGCCGGCCCCCATGGGCGAGCAGAGCCAAGTGAAGTTCCCGCAAGAGGTCATCGACGAGTACGCCGCACTCGGCGTCGACCTGCCCGCCCTCTTCTCGGCAGGCCACCTCGGCACCCGCATGGGCGTACAGATCATCGAGGCCTCCGCGGACCGGGTCGTCGGCACCATGCCGGTGGAGGGCAACACCCAGCCGTACGGTCTCCTGCACGGCGGCGCCTCCGCCGTCCTCGCGGAGACCCTCGGCTCGGTCGGCTCCATGCTCCACGGCGGCAGCTCCAAGATCGCCGTCGGCGTCGACCTGAACTGCACCCACCACCGCGGCGCCCGTTCCGGCCTCGTCACCGGCGTGGCCACTCCCGTACACCGCGGGCGCACGACAGCGACGTACGAGATCGTCATCACCGACGAGAACGACAAGCGCGTCTGCACCGCCCGCCTCACCTGCCTCCTGCGCGACGTCAACCCCTCCGACGCCGCCCACGTACGCCAGTCCTGACCCCCCCTCAGCCGCCCACGGAGCAAGGGGGCAGGAGACAACTGCCCCCACTCACCGGCACTCGCGCGCATCGCGCGCCGCAACCGCGCTCCAATACGCCGGAGTTATCGGAAATCCGCGGCAACTCATCACCCTTTCGGGCGACTTCACGCGCCTTCACGAGACCGCACGCCCGGACCGCACCTCATGCGCCCTAATACCGTGTACGCCGACCGAACTCCGCGTTCCCTTTTCTCGACGTAACGCTGCGTAACACGCACGCAATACGGCATCGGAGTTCCTTCTTCGACGGCCCGTACTCCCGCGACCTCTCTCGACTTCGCCACGCGACCTGCGACGGCACCCGACCGCGATCTCCGTCCACGCACAACCGGAGGTGCGGATTCTCAACATGTGGAACGAGAAGAATTTCCGCCAAATCGGCCGAGAATACCCGTCCCTGAAGCCCACCAACCGGCACGTCATAACAAGAAAGTCACAAGCCAGCCCACGGCGATGCCCGGGCCCACAGACAGGCTTAGAGTCACGGCCAGTCACCGCGCCGCCGGGCGCGTCTGCAGCACGGCTCGGTATCACCCAGTACGGCCCGGCGAGACACACGGCAGCTCAGCAGGGCTGCTGCGCCAGGGAGAGGATTCAACGTGCGACAGCGTTCTTTGGTCATACTCACCTCCGTGCTCACCACCGGAGCACTCACGCTGACCGCCTGCGGTTCGCGTGACAACAGCGGGGACAAGAGCAGCAGCAGCAAGACCGAGATCATCATCGGCGTTGACGCTCCGCTGACCGGTCAGAACTCCGCAACCGGCCTCGGCATCCAGGGCGGCGTGCAGATCGCCGTCGACGACGCCAACAAGAACAACACCGTCCCCGGCGTGACCTTCAAGGTCCAGGCGCTCGACGACAAGGCGATCCCGGCCAGCGGCCAGCAGAACGCCACCGCTCTCGTCAACAACGAGAAGGTCCTCGGCGTCGTCGGCCCGCTGAACTCCGGTGTGGCCACGCAGATGCAGCAGGTCTTCGCGACCGCCAACCTGGTCGAGATCTCGCCCTCCAACACGGCGCCCGAGCTCACCCAGGGCAAGAACTGGCAGACCTCGAAGTCGCGCCCGTTCAAGACGTACTTCCGCACGGCCACCACCGACGCCCTCCAGGGCGGCTTCGCGGCCGAGTACGCGTCCAGCACGCTCAAGAAGAAGAACGTCTTCGTCGTCGACGACAAGCAGACCTACGGCGCGGGCCTGGCCAAGCTGTTCAAGGCCGGCTTCACCAAGAACGGCGGCAAGGTCGCCGGCGAGGACCACGTCAACACCGGCGACACCGACTTCTCCGCCCTCGTCACCAAGATCAAGAACTCCAAGGCCGACCTGGTCTACTACGGCGGCCAGTACGACGAGTCGGAGAAGCTCACCAAGCAGCTCAAGGACGGCGGAGTCAAGATCCCGCTGTTCGGCGGTGACGGCATGTTCAGCGACACCTACATCCAGACCGCCGGCAAGACCTCCGAGGGTGACCTGGCCACCTCCGTCGGCCAGCCCGTCGACTCCCTGCCCTCCGCCGCGGACTTCATCAAGAAGTACAAGGCGTCCGGCCTCAAGGGCGACTACGGCACCTACGGCGGCTACTCCTACGACGCCGCGACCGCCATCATCAAGGCGATCGCCAACGTCGTGAAGGACGGCAAGGTTCCCGACGGCGCCCGCGCCAAGATCGTGGACGAGGTCCAGAAGACGAAGTTCGAGGGCATCGCCGGCCCCGTCTCCTTCGACGAGTACGGCGACACCACCAACAAGCAGCTCACCGTCTACCAGGTCGTCAACGGCAAGTGGAAGGCCGTCAAGAGCGGCACGTTCAACGGCTGATCCGATCCCAGCTGATTTCAGTCGACTCCAGCCGATTCCGGCCAAGTCCAGCTGATCCCAGCTCACTCCAGCTGATCCCAGCTAACTCCAGCTGATCCCAGCTGATTCGAGATCCGCCGCTAGCTACACCCAGGGCCGCGCGGCCAAGACCACACGTCACCGCGCGGCCCGTCCCATATCCCCCCGTTCACTCTCCCCACCCACATGGAGGCCATGCGGTGAACACCCTGCCGCAGCAGCTGGCCAACGGGCTGTTCCTCGGCTCGATGTACGGGCTGATCGCCATCGGCTACACGATGGTGTACGGCATCGTCCAGCTCATCAACTTCGCCCACGGCGAGATCTTCATGACCGGAGGCTTCGGCGCACTCACGGTCTACCTCTACGTCCTGCCCGACGGCACATCCATGTGGATAGCCCTCCCAGCGATGCTCATCGGCGGCGGACTCGTCGCCGTCCTCATCGCCGTCGGGGCGGAACGGTTCGCCTACCGACCACTGCGCGGCGCGCCACGCCTGGCACCCCTCATCACCGCCATCGGCCTCTCCCTCGCGCTCCAGCAGGCCGTCTTCAACTGGTACCCGAACGCCAAGACCGACCGCAACTTCCCCCAGATCAACGCCGGCCCCTGGCACATCGGGTCCATCAGCATCAGCAGCGGCTCGCTCTTCGTCATCGTCGCCGCCCCGCTCTGCATGGCGGCCCTCGCCCTCTTCGTCAGCATGTCCCGCACCGGCCGCGCCATGCAGGCCACCGCCCAAGACCCTGACACCGCCCAGCTCATGGGCATCGACACCAACAAGATCATCGTGATCGCCTTCGCCATCGGCGGCTTCTTCGCCGCCGTCGCCGCCGTCTCCTACGGCCTGCGCTACGGCTCGATCCAGTACAACATGGGCTTCCAGATGGGCCTCAAGGCCTTCACCGCGGCCGTCCTCGGCGGCATCGGCAACATCTACGGCGCCATGATCGGCGGCCTCGTCCTCGGCCTCGCCGAGACCATGGCCACCTCCTACATCGACGGCATCCCCGGCATGCAGCAGCTCGGCGGCGGCGGCTGGTCCTCCGTCTGGGCCTTCGTCCTCCTCATCCTCGTACTGCTGTTCAGGCCACAAGGCCTGGTCGGCGAACGCGTCGCGGACAGGGCGTGAACACCATGGCAACCACCGAGAACACCGCCGAGATCACCGCCCCCGCGCGCGGCCTGATCGCACTCCCCCAGACCGCCGCGCGCGCCCTCGTCGCCGTCGGCGCCGTCGCCACCATCGCCAGCACCTTCATGTCGTGGACCTACACGGCCACCTTCCCCGGGGACCTCACCTACTACGGCTCCCCGGCCGGCCTCCAGATCCTCGACCTCGTCGCCGGCGCGATCACCCTGCTCTTCGCGCTCACCCTCTTCGGCGTCCGCGGCCTGCGCTGGCTCAACCCGGCAGGCGCCACCGCGCCCGTCGTCCTCGCCGCCGGCTCCGCGTTCGCCGTCAGCTGGTTCAGCGCCATCGCCATCGCGGTCGACCTCAAGGGCCTCGTCGCCCTCGACCCCGGCGCCTACGTCACCGCCATCGGCTCCCTGATCGCCCTCCTCGGCGCCCTCGCTCTCCCGAGCCCCGGCAACACCTTCAAGGACTGGGTCAGCAAGCCCGACCGCATCCCCGCGGCCGAGAAGCTCCCCGGCTGGGCCGAGCGCCTCGTCATCACCGGCGCCACCGCCGTCGCCCTGATCGTCTTCACGTACGGCATCGGCGTCGACCCCGACGCCAGCGAGACGTTCATCGGCTACCTGCTGCTCGTCGTCCTCGGCACCTGGGCGCTCCAGGCCGCCGGACTCTTCGACCGGTTCGCCACGCTCAACGCCCGCCACAAGGGATTCGCCACCTCCATGGCGTTCCTCGCCGCGGCGATCTTCCCCTTCGTCGAGAACAACGAGCACAACGCCAACCTCGGCGTGAACATCCTCGTCGTCGCCACCGTCGCCCTCGGCCTGAACATCGTCGTCGGCCTCACCGGACTCCTCGACCTCGGATACGTCGCCTTCCTCGGCGTCGGCGCCTACGCCGCGGCCCTCGTCTCCGGCTCCGAGTTCTCCCGCTTCTCCGGCGTCCAGTTCCCCTTCTGGGCCGCCATGCTCACCGGCATGGCCGCGTCGCTCGTCTTCGGCGTCCTCATCGGCGCCCCCACCCTGCGACTGCGCGGCGACTACCTCGCCATCGTCACCCTCGGCTTCGGAGAGATCTTCCGCATCTCCGTCAACAACCTCGACGGCTCCTCCGGACCGAACCTGACCAACGGCCCCAACGGCATCTCGATGATCCCGGACCTCGACATCTTCGGGTTCAACCTCGGGAACTCGCACGACATCGGCTCGATCACCCTCGGCCGCTTCGCGAACTACTTCCTGCTGATGCTGATCATCACCGGCATCGTCGTGGTCGTCTTCAACCGCGCCGCCGACTCCCGTATCGGCCGCTCCTGGATCGCCATCCGCGAGGACGAGACCGCCGCAACCGCCATGGGCATCAACGGCTTCCGCGTCAAGCTCATCGCCTTCGCCCTCGGCGCCTCCCTCGCCGGCCTCGCCGGCACGGTCAGCGCCCACGTCGGCTACAGCGTCAACCCGGCCCCGTACCAGTTCGCCGGCTCCGTACCGCCCAACTCCGCCTTCCTGCTGGCCGCGGTCGTCCTCGGCGGCATGGGCACGGTCAACGGCCCCATCCTCGGCGCCACCCTGCTCTACCTCCTCCCCGAGAAGCTCGGCTTCCTGAAGGAGTACCAGCTCTTCGCCTTCGGCATCGCGCTCGTGATCCTCATGCGCTTCCGCCCCGAAGGCATCATCGCCAACCGCCGTCGCCAGCTCGAATTCCACGAGTCCGACGACAGCATCGACATCCCCGAACAAGGCCTGCCCGACTCCACTGTCGGCGTCACCAAGGCAGGGGCGTGACCCACATGACCACCACCACGGCCACCAGCCCCGTACTCGAGGCCAGCGGCGTCACCATGCGCTTCGGCGGCCTCACCGCCGTCCGCAGCGTCGACCTCACCGTCAACTCGGGCGAGATCGTCGGCCTCATCGGCCCCAACGGCGCCGGCAAGACGACCTTCTTCAACTGCCTCACCGGCCTGTACGTGCCGACCGAGGGCAAGGTCTCCTACAAGGGCACCGTCCTCCCGCCCAAGCCCCACCTCGTCACCAGCGCCGGCATCGCCCGCACCTTCCAGAACATCCGGCTCTTCGCCAACATGACCGTCCTGGAGAACGTGCTCGTCGGCCGCCACACCAGGACCAAGGAAGGCCTCTGGTCGGCCCTCCTGCGCGGCCCCGGCTTCCGCAAGGCAGAAGCCGCCTCCCGCGAACGCGCCATGGAACTGCTGGAGTTCATCGGCCTCGACCACAAGGCCGACCACCTCTCCCGCAACCTCCCCTACGGCGAACAGCGCAAGCTCGAGATCGCCCGCGCCATGGCGAGCGAACCGGGACTGCTGCTCCTGGACGAGCCCACGGCCGGCATGAACCCCCAGGAGACACGCGCGACCGAAGACCTCGTCTTCGCCATCCGCGACAGGGGCATCGCCGTCCTCGTCATCGAGCACGACATGCGCTTCATCTTCAACCTGTCCGACCGCGTCGCCTGCCTCGTCCAGGGCGAGAAGCTCGTCGAGGGCACCTCCGAGGTCGTCCAGGGCGACGAACGCGTCATCGCCGCCTACCTCGGCACCCCGTTCGAAGGCGCCCCCGGCGCGGAGGAACTCGCCGAGGTCGAAGCCGCCGAGGCGGCGGAGGCCACGGCCGTTCCCGAGCCCGCGGAAGCCTCCGAGGCTCCCGAGTCCGACGAGACTCCCGAGGCCCCCGAGACTCCTGAGGCCGCCGAGAGCGACGCCGCCGCGGAGGGCACCACCAGCAAGGAAGGAAACGCCCAGTGACCGCACTGCTCGAGGTCGAAGACCTCAAGGTCGCCTACGGCAAGATCGAAGCCGTCAAGGGCATCTCCTTCTCCGTCGAAGCCGGCCAGATCGTCACCCTCATCGGCACCAACGGCGCCGGCAAGACGACCACCCTGCGCACCCTCTCCGGGCTCCTCAAGCCCACCGCGGGCCGCATCACCTTCGACGGCAAACCCCTCAGCGGCATCCCCGCCCACAAGATCGTCTCCCTGGGCCTCGCCCACTCCCCCGAGGGACGCCACATCTTCCCCCGGCTGACGATCACCGAGAACCTCCAGCTCGGCGCGTTCCTGCGCACCGACAAGGCGGGCATCGAGAAGGACATCCAGCGCGCCTACGACCTCTTCCCCATCCTGGGTGAACGCCGCAAGCAGGCCGCGGGAACCCTCTCCGGCGGCGAGCAGCAGATGCTGGCCATGGGCCGCGCGCTCATGTCCCAGCCCAAGCTGCTCATGCTCGACGAACCCTCCATGGGTCTCTCGCCGATCATGATGCAGAAGATCATGGCCACCATCGCCGAACTCAAGGCCGACGGTACGACCATCCTCCTCGTCGAGCAGAACGCCCAGGCGGCGCTCTCCCTCGCCGATCAGGGACACGTCATGGAGGTCGGCAACATCGTCCTCTCCGGCACCGGACAGGACCTGCTGCACGACGAGTCGGTACGCAAGGCCTACCTGGGCGAGGACTGAGACCAGGCTCCGGCCGTACGACCGTACAGCCGCCGCACGAAGAGGCCCGCGGCCCCCAGTCGGGGGCGCGGGCCTCTTCGTCACTCACCCATACCGCTCGCCGGGGAATCAGCCGACGAAATTCTCGATCGGCCTGGAGAAGTCGGCACCGAGTTGCGACATCGCGTGGCCGAACTCCTTCTCGCTGATCGCCTCACGGAGCGTGACCAGCACGGCACGGACGCCGCCGTCGGCCTCGTCCGGCTTGAGCACGTTGCGCTGGGCCACTCGCCGCACGAGCTCGTCGTAGTCGAAGCGCTCGATCTCCGCGGTGGCACCCCGCCGAACGGACTCCGCCAGACCCTCCGGGAGCTCCAGCGCCAGGTTCCGCGCCTCACCCGAGCTCAGCCGATGGGCGAGCGTCTCGAGCGTGGCACGCGTGAGATCGGCCGACTCCTGCCGAGTCAGGCCCGTACGTTCCGACACCGCTTGGACGAACGCCTTCTCTTCCACGCGCTGTCTCCTTTGCTGCCTTGCCGACCCGAAGGCCACGCGGCCCCGAAACCAGCCTGACACGCGGTCGCCGGGCTCGCGCGGGCAAGACGCGGCACCCCTAAGCGGGGCGCCGCCGCTCCCTAGCCCTTGGAGGCCTTCTTCTCCTCGGCGTCCGCGATGACCGCCTCGGCGACCTGCTGCATGGACATACGACGGTCCATGGAGGTCTTCTGGATCCACCGGAACGCGGCGGGCTCGGTCAGTCCGTACTGCGTCTGCAGCACGGACTTGGCCCGGTCGACCAGCTTGCGGGTCTCCAGACGCTGGCTGAGGTCGGCGACCTCCTTCTCCAGCTGCTTCAGCTCCGTGAACCGCGAGACGGCCATCTCGATCGCCGGTACGACGTCGCTCTTGCTGAAGGGCTTCACGAGGTACGCCATCGCGCCGGCGTCACGGGCCCGCTCGACGAGGTCGCGCTGCGAGAACGCGGTGAGCATCAGGACGGGGGCGATGCTCTCCTCGGCGATCTTCTCGGCCGCCGAGATCCCGTCCAGCTTGGGCATCTTGACGTCCAGGATCACGAGGTCGGGCCGGTGCTCACGGGCCAACTCGACGGCCTGCTCCCCGTCCCCCGCCTCACCCACGACGGCGTAGCCCTCTTCCTCGAGCATCTCTTTGAGGTCGAGGCGGATCAGCGCCTCGTCCTCGGCGATGACGACACGGGTCGTCAGCGGAGGCACGTGCGACTTGTCGTCGTCGGCGACGGGCTGGGGCGACTCGGGGGCGGTCACGGGGGCTCCTCGTTCAGGGGCGGGTACTGCTCCCAAGAGCCTACCCAGCTGCGGTATGGTGGACGGGCAGCGGGTCGGGGTAAACCTTCGATTCAGCGGGCCCCGGTAGCCCAATTGGCAGCAGGCAATGGATTCAAAACCCATACAGTGTCGGTTCGAGTCCGACTCGGGGCACTTTTCCTTGGATTCCAAGGTCGTCACAGAAAAGCGGATGTTCCCGTTCTCGTGAACATCCGCTTTTTGCTGCGCACGGTCGCGATCGCTCGCGCAAAGTGACCACATGTACAACATGGGCACACGCGAGCGAGCTCTGGCACTTGTCGCTCAGGGGCGCAGCCTGAATTCCGTGAGCAAGGAGACCGGGGTATCCAGGTCGGCGATCCGTTGCTGGCAATCGCGCGTCGACCCGTTACCGCGCATGCAGCGCACACCATGCTCAAGATGCGGCCCAACGACGGAGCCACCCTCCAACACGGCGTCCTACAGCTACCTCTTGGGGCTCTACCTCGGTGACGGCTGTATCAGCCCCGGCATGCGAGCCGGCTACGTTCTCCGCATCGCGTGCGCCAACGCTTGGCCAGGCCTGATCGAAGCTTGCGCTGCCGCCGTCGAAGCCATCAACCCCAGCAAGAAGTCGAACCGGGTCCGAGCAGTCGGGTACGTCTCGGTCGTCGGATACAGCCGGCACTGGCCCTGCCTCTTCCCCCAGCACGGCCCCGGCAAGAAGCACGAGCGCCCTATCGTCCTCGAATCCTGGCAACAGGAAATCGTCGACTCTCATCCCTGGGAATTCATCCGCGGGCTCGTCCACTCCGACGGCTGCCGGATCACCAACTGGACCGAGAAGGTCATCGCCGGCGAGCGCAAGCGCTACGAATACCCCCGGTACTTCTTCACCAACGTCTGCGACGACATCCGGCAGCTCTACACCGACACACTCGACAAACTCGGCATTCGGTGGACCCACTGCACCCGCGACGGAAACCCGTTCGCCATCTCCGTCGCCCGCAAAGCCTCCGTCGCTCTCATGGACGCCCACGTCGGTTCCAAGTACTGACAGCCGGGTCTACTTGGGGCTGTCGTCCTCTCCGATGTGGTGGACGCGTACGAGGTTCGTGGTGCCCGAGACGCCGGGCGGGGAGCCGGCGGTGATGACGACGATGTCGCCCTTCTTGCAGCGGCCGTACTTCAGGAGGAGTTCGTCCACCTGGTCGACCATCGCGTCGGTGGAGTCGACGTGCGGTCCCAGGAACGTTTCTACGCCCCAGGTCAGGTTCAGCTGGGAGCGGGTGGCCGGGTCGGGAGTGAAGGCCAGCAGGGGGATCGGGGAGCGGTAGCGGGACAGGCGGCGGACCGTGTCGCCGGACTGGGTGAAGGCGACGAGGAACTTGGCGCCGAGGAAGTCGCCCATCTCCGCCGCCGCGCGGGCGACCGCACCGCCCTGGGTGCGGGGCTTGTTGCGGTCGGTCAGGGGCGGCAGACCCTTGGCGAGGATGTCCTCCTCGGCGGCCTCGACGATGCGGGACATCGTCCGGACGGTTTCCACGGGGTACTTGCCGACGCTCGTCTCGCCGGAGAGCATCACGGCGTCCGTGCCGTCGATGACGGCGTTGGCGACGTCGGACGCCTCGGCCCGCGTGGGGCGGGAGTTGTCGATCATCGAGTCGAGCATCTGGGTGGCGACGATGACCGGCTTGGCGTTGCGCTTGGCCAGCTTGATGGCGCGCTTCTGGACGATCGGGACCTGCTCGAGGGGCATCTCCACGCCCAGGTCACCGCGGGCGACCATGATGCCGTCGAAGGCGGCGACGATGTCGTCGATCGCGTCGACCGCCTGGGGCTTCTCGACCTTGGCGATCACGGGAAGGCGGCGGCCTTCCTCGTCCATGATGCGGTGGACGTCGTCGATGTCGCGGCCGCTGCGGACGAAGGAGAGGGCGATGACGTCGAAGCCGGTGCGCAGGGCCCAGCGGAGGTCCGCTTCGTCCTTGTCGGAGAGGGCGGGGACGGAGACGGCGACGCCGGGGAGGTTGAGGCCCTTGTGGTCGGAGACCATGCCGCCTTCGACGACGGTGGTGTGGACGCGGGGGCCGTCGACGGCGGCGACTTCGAGGCAGACCTTGCCGTCGTCCACGAGGATGCGTTCGCCGGGGGTGACGTCGGCCGCGAGGCCCGAGTACGTCGTGCCGCAGGTGAGGCGGTCGCCCTCGGCGCCTTCTTCGACGGTGATGGTGAAGGTGTCTCCGCGTTCAAGGAGTACGGGGCCTTCGGTGAAGCGGCCGAGTCGGATCTTCGGGCCTTGAAGGTCGGCGAGCAGTCCGACGCTGCGGCCGATCTCGTCGGAGGCCTTTCGCACGCGCTGGTAGCGCTCCTCGTGTTCGGCGTGGGTGCCGTGGCTGAGGTTGAAGCGGGCTACGTCCATTCCGGCGTCGACCAGGGCTTTGAGCTGGTCGTACGAATCGGTGGCGGGGCCCAATGTACAGACGATTTTTGCTCGGCGCATGGTTTGAGCCTAGGCCTTACCGGTCGGTAGAGAATTGGTCCAGCATGACTACTCAACAACCTTTGCATGAAGCCTTATTGACAACAGTTGAATTGTGCGCGGGGGTGCTCTGATGAGCGCGTCGGTACTTTATGGCGACCGGTCCGCGCTTTACAGTTCCGGCGGGGCCATCGTGAATCGGGCGTTGACCTGGGCGTAGACGTGTTGGCGCTCGGGTTCGAGGTCGAGGGGGGCGGCTTCTTCGGGTGTGCCGCCGGCGAAGGACATGGAGCGCATGGCGCGGCCGGGGGCCGCCGGGTAGGGCTGGGCGTTCTCGGCGCCGATGTCGGCGAGTTCGACGAGTGCGGCGAGGGTGGTGCCGAGGGCTTCGGCGTATTCGCGAGCCCGTTGGACGGCTTCGCGGACCGCCTGCTGTCGGGCTTGGCGGTGGGAGGGCGAGTCGGGGCGCAGGGCCCACCAGGGGCCGTCGACCCGGGTGAGGTCGAGGTCGGCGAGGCGGGTCGTCAGCTCGCCGAGTGCGGTGAAGTCGGTGAGTTCGGCGGTGAGGTGGACGCGTCCGTGGTAGGCGCGGACGCGTTCGCCGCGGCCGTGTTTCGTGAGTTCCGGGCTGATGGAGAAGGCACCGGTTTCGAGGCGTTCGACGGCGTCTCCGTAGGACTTCACGAGGTCCATGGCCGTCGCGTTGCGGCGGGTGAGGTCGGCGAGGGCCTCGCGTCGGTCGGTGCCGCGGGCGCTGACGGTGATGCCGATGCGGGCGATCTCGGGGTCGACTTCGAGGTGGGCTTCGCCGCGGACGGCGATGCGGGGTGATTCGGGGGTTCCGTAGGGGACTGCGGGTCGGGGTTCCTCTGCGGTGGGGGCCATACGCCCCACTCTGTCACCGGAAGGGTGGGCGTGGTGCCCGGTGGTCACCAGATGGAAACCTCCCGGACCTGTTCTGGAGTGTCATGCGTAGGTCAGAATCTACGCGCGTCGTTGACCAATTCCCAAGGAGCCATAGACATGCCGTTGAACCGCCGGAAGTTCCTGAAGAAGTCCGCCGTGACGGGTGCGGGGGTGGCGCTGACCGGTGCGGTCGCGGCTCCGTCCGCGCAGGCGGCGACCTCGGCGGCGGCAGGGGGTGGGAAGAAGCCCGTGAAGCGGCACTCCCTCACCGTCATGGGCACGACGGACCTGCACGGACATGTCTTCAACTGGGACTACTTCAAGGACGCGGAATACAAGGACACGGCGGGCAACGCGCAGGGGCTGGCGCGGATCTCGACGCTGGTGAACGAGATCCGCAAGGAGAAGGGGCGTTGCAACACCCTCCTTCTGGACGCGGGCGACACGATCCAGGGCACCCCGCTGACGTACTACTACGCGAAGGTGGACCCGATCACCGCCAAGGGCGGTCCGGTGCACCCGATGGCGCAGGCGATGAACGCGATCGGCTATGACGCGGTGGCGCTGGGCAACCACGAGTTCAACTACGGCATCGAGACGCTGCGGAAGTTCGAGTCGCAGTGCCGCTTCCCGCTGCTGGGTGCGAACGCGCTGGACGCGAAGACGCTGAAGCCGGCTTTCCCGCCGTACTTCATGAAGACGTTCCACGTGCCGGGTGCCCCGTCGGTGAAGGTGGCGGTGCTCGGTCTGACGAACCCGGGTATCGCGATCTGGGACAAGGCGTACGTCCAGGGGAAGTTGACGTTCCCGGGTCTGGAGGAGCAGGCGGCGAAGTGGGTGCCGAAGCTGCGGTCGATGGGCGCGGACGTGGTCGTCGTGTCGGCGCACTCCGGTTCGTCCGGCACGTCCTCCTACGGTGACCAGCTGCCGTACGTCGAGAACTCGGCGGCGCTCGTCGCCCAGCAGGTGGCGGGGATCGACGCGATTCTCGTCGGGCACGCGCACGTGGAGATCCCGGAGCTGAAGGTCACCAACGCCAAGACCGGCGGGACGGTGGTGCTGTCGGAGCCGCTGGCGTATGCGGAGCGGCTGTCGGTGTTCGACTTCGAGCTGGTCCTCGAGAAGGGGAAGTGGCAGGTCGAGTCGGTGAAGGCCTCGGTCCGCAACTCGAACTCGGTCGCCGACGACCCGAAGATCACCCGGCTGCTGAAGGACGAGCACGACCTGGTGGTGGCGTACGTCAACCAGGTGGTCGGCACGGCCACGGACACGCTGACGACGGTCGAGGCGCGTTACAAGGACGCCCCGATCATCGACCTGATCACCAAGGTGCAGGAGGACGTGGTCAAGGCGGCGCTGGTGGGCACGGAGTACGCGTCGCTGCCCGTGATCGCGCAGGCCTCGCCGTTCTCGCGCACCTCCGAGATCCCGGCCGGCAAGGTGACGATCCGGGATCTGTCGAGCCTGTACGTGTACGACAACACGCTGGTCGCGAAGGTGCTGACGGGGGCGCAGGTGCGGGCGTACCTGGAGTACTCGGCGAACTACTTCGTGCGGACGGCGGCCGGTGCGGTGGTCGACACGGAGAAGCTGACCAACGCGAACAACCGTCCGGACTACAACTACGACTACGTGTCGGGGCTCCGGTACGACATCGACATCGCGCAGGCGGAGGGTTCGCGGATCAAGAACCTGACGTACAACGGTGCGGCGCTGGACGACGCGCAGCAGTTCGTGTTCGCGGTGAACAACTACCGGGCGAACGGTGGCGGCGCCTTCCCGCATGTGGCGTCCGCGAAGGAGGTCTGGTCGGAGTCGACGGAGATCCGTACGCGGATCGCCGAGTGGGTGACCGCGAAGGGTGTGCTCGACCCGAAGGAGTTCGCTTCGGTGGACTGGAAGCTCACGCGGGACGGCACGCCTGTTTTCTAGGCCGCCTGTTTTCTGGGCCGCCTGTTTTCTGGCCCGCCCGTTGCGGCTCGCTTGTTCTCTGGACCCCGGACGCGTGTCCGGGGTCTTCTTCTCACCGTCCGTCGACGAGCGGGGTGAGGGTCTGGGTGGTGTGGCGGGCGGGCGGGACCTGGGACTGGGGTTCGAGTCCGAAGGTGGTGAAGGCCGTACGGCGCGGCAGCGGGTAGGGGTCCTTGCCCGTCAGCGAGTTGAGGATGGTTGCGCTGCGCCAGGCGGCGAGGCCAAGGTCGGGGGCGCCGACGCCGTGGGTGTGGAGTTCGGCGTTCTGGACGTAGACGCGGCCGGTGACGGCGGGGTCGAGGGCCAGGCGGAACTGGTCGTCGATGCGGGGGCGTTCGGCGCTGTCGCGGCGCAGGTAGGGGTCGAGCCCGGCGAGGATCTGGCCGAGGGGGCGTTCGCGGTAGCCGGTGGCGAGGACCACGGCGTCGGTGACGAGGCGGGTGCGGGCGCTCTGCTGGCCGTGTTCGAGGTGGAGTTCGACCTTGGTGGTGGCGACGCGGCCCGCGGTGCGGACGGTGACAGCGGGGGTGAGGACGGCGTCGGGCCAGCCGCCGTGGAGGGTGCGGCGGTAGAGCTCGTCGTGGATGGCGGCGATGGTGTCGGCGTCGATGCCCTTGTGGAGTTGCCATTGGGCGGCGACGAGCCGGTCGCGTACGGGCTCGGTGAGGGCGTGGAAGTAGCGGGTGTAGTCGGGGGTGAAGTGTTCGAGGCCGAGCTTGGAGTACTCCATCGGGGCGAAGGCCTCGGTGCGGGCGAGCCAGTGGATCCTCTCGCGGCCGGCGGGCCGGTTGCGCAGGAGGTCGAGGAAGACCTCGGCGCCCGACTGCCCCGCGCCGATGACGGTGATGTGTTCGGCGGTGAGGAAGCTTTCGCGGTGGGCGAGGTAGTCCGCGGCGTGGATGACGGGGACGCCGGGGGCGTCGACGAGGGGTTTGAGGGGCTCGGGGATGTGGGGTGCGGTGCCGACGCCGAGGACGATGTTGCGGGTGTAGGTGCGGCCGAGGGCCTCGGCTTCTCCCTCGCTGTCGAGCTGGGTGAAGTCGACTTCGAACAGGGTGCGTTCAGGGTTCCAGCGGACGGCGTCGACCTGGTGGCCGAAGTGGAGTCCGGGGAGGCGGCCCGCGACCCAGCGGCAGTAGGCGTCGTACTCGGCGCGCTGCATGTGGAAGCGCTCGGCGAAGTAGAAGGGGAAGAGGCGGTCGCGGTCCTTGAGGTAGTTGAGGAAGGACCAGGAGCTGGCGGGGTCGGCGAGGGTGACCAGGTCGGCGAGGAAGGGGACTTGGAGGGTGGCGCCGTCGATGAGCAGGCCCGGGTGCCAGTCGAAGCCGGGGCGCTGTTCGTAGAAGACGCTGTCGAGTTCGGGAAGGGGGTGGGCGAGGGCGGCGAGGGAGAGGTTGAACGGGCCGATGCCGATGCCCACGAGGTCGCGGGGCGCGTCGGACTCGTGGGGTGGAGGGAGGGGCGTCGGGCTCATCGGGGTGTGTGTCCTTCCACCAGTTTCAGGAGCGCGGCCAGGTCGCCCGGCCGGGTGTGGGGATTGAGGAGGGTGGCTTTGAGCCAGAGCCGGTCGTCGAGCAGGGCTCGGCCGAGGACGGCGCGTCCTTCGTGGAGCAGGGTGCGGCGTACGGCGGCGACGGCTTCGTCGGAGGCCTCGGCGGGGCGGAACAGGACGGTGGTGAGGGTGGGCGGGTCGTAGAGCTCGAAGCCGGGGTGTGCTTCGACGAGGTCCGCCAGTTCGACGGCGTGGGCGCAGACCTGGTCGACGAGCGCGCCGAGTCCCGCTCGCCCGAGGGTTTTGAGGGTGACGGCGACCTTGAGGATGTCGGGGCGTCGGGTGGTGCGCAGGGAGCGGCCCAGGAGGTCGGGGAGGCCCGCTTCGGTGTCGTCGTCGGCGTTGAGGTAGTCGGCGCGGTGGCTCAGGGCGTCGAGGTCGTGGGGGTCCTTGACGACGAGGAGGCCTGCGGCGACGGGCTGCCAGCCGAGTTTGTGCAGGTCGAGGGTGACGGTGTGGGCGCGGTCGAGTCCGTCGAGCTTTCCGCGGTGGTGGTCGCTGAAGAGGAGGCCTCCGCCGTAGGCGGCGTCGATGTGGAGGCGGGTGCCGTGGGCTTCGCAGAGGTCGGCAATGTCCGGCAGGGGGTCGATGAGTCCGGCGTCGGTGGTGCCCGCGGTGGCGGCCACGAGGAGGGAGCCGCGGAGGCCTTGGAGTTCGGTGAGGGCTTCGTCGAGGGCGGCGAGGTCCATGGTGCCGGCGGGGGCGGGGACGACGACGGGGTCGGGCAGGCCGAGGAGCCAGGCGGCGCGGGGCAGGGAGTGGTGGGCGTTGGCGCCGTGGATGAGCCGCACGCCGGCGTGTGCCTCCCGGGCGAGGAGGAGGGCGAGTTGGTTGGACTCGGTGCCGCCGGTGGTGACCAGGGCGTCGTCGGCGCCGATCTCCTGGGCGAGGGCCCGGGTGACGAGTGCCTCCAGTTCCGAGGCGGCCGGGGCCTGGTCCCAGGAGTCCATGGAGGGGTTGAGGGCGGAGGCGGCGAGGTCGGCGGCGGTGGCGACGGCGAGGGGTGGGCAGTGCAGGTGGGCGGCGCACAGGGGGTGGGCGGGGTCGGCCGCGCCCTCGGCGAGAGCCCGTACGAGGACGTGCAGGGCGTCTTCGGTTCCCTGCTCGGGCAGTACGTCGCCGACCGCGTCCCGTACGCGCCGGGCCACGCCCTCCGGTCCGCCGGCGGGCAGCGGTCCGCCGCGTGCCTCGCCGCCGTCGCGCAGTGCGTCGAGGACGGTGTCGAGCAGCGGCCGCAGCGCGCCGGGACCTTCGGGGCCTGAGGCGAGGGGCGGCGTGCTCATGAGGTGTCCTCCGGTGGGCGCGCGGCAGGGGGAGTACCAGCCTGTACGGGGATGGGCCTGCGCGCCCTGAAAGGTCAACGATCCGACCCGAATGGGGGTACTGGTGGGCGGAGAAAATATGCGTGGGGGCGAAGCTGTTGGACGCCACGCCGCGCCACGCCAGGACGGGAACCACCTTTCCTCGCCCCCGCCGCCCCTACCCGTCCCATCCCCAACCTGGGGGCTCCGCCCCCAGCCCCCCGATCGGCCTGAACGGCCTCGTCCTCAAACGCCGGACGGGCTGAAAGTTGCGCGCCAGCGCCCCTTCAGGGGCGCGGGGAACTGCGCGACCAGCCCCCGCCCACCCGCAGCCGAACGACCGCTCACCCCTACGCCCAGAGCTGGCCCTGGAGGGTTTCGATGGCTTCTTCCGTGGTCGCGGCGGTGTAGACGCCCGTCGACAGGTACTTCCAGCCGCCGTCGGCGACGACGAAGACGATGTCGGCGGACTCCCCTGCGGCGAGCGCCTTCTTGCCGACGCCGATCGCGGCGTGCAGCGCGGCCCCGGTGGAGACGCCCGCGAAGATGCCCTCCTGCTGGAGGAGCTCACGGGTACGGGTGACCGCGTCGGCGGAGCCGACCGAGAAGCGGGAGGTGAGGACCGACGCGTCGTACAGCTCGGGAACGAACCCCTCGTCCAGGTTGCGCAGGCCGTACACGAGGTCGTCGTAGCGCGGCTCCGCGGCGATGATCTTCACGTCCGGCTTGTTCTCCCGGAGGTAGCGGCCGACGCCCATCAGGGTGCCCGTCGTGCCGAGGCCGGCGACGAAGTGCGTGATGGAGGGGAGGTCCGCCAGGATTTCGGGGCCCGTCGTCGCGTAGTGGGCGCCCGCGTTGTCGGGGTTCCCGTACTGGTAGAGCATCACCCAGTCGGGGTGCTCGGCCGACAGTTCCTTCGCGACGCGCACGGCGGTGTTGGAACCGCCGGCCGCGGGGCTGGAGATGATCTCCGCGCCCCACATGGCCAGCAGGTCCCGCCGCTCCTGAGAGGTGTTCTCCGGCATCACGCACACCATGCGGTAGCCCTTGAGCTTCGCCGCCATGGCCAGCGAGATGCCGGTGTTCCCGCTCGTCGGCTCCAGGATCGTGCAGCCCGGCGTCAACCGGCCGTCCTTCTCCGCCTGTTCGACCATGTGCAGGGCCGGGCGGTCCTTGACCGAGCCGGTCGGGTTGCGGTCCTCCAGCTTCGCCCAGATCCGGACGTCGGCGGACGGCGAAAGGCGTGGCAGGCGCACCAGAGGGGTGTTGCCCACCGCGGCGAGCGGGGAGTCGTAGCGCATCAGCGATCAGCAGCCGATCAGACCATGCCGCCGGCCACGGCCGGCAGGATCGTCACGTTGTCGCCGTCGGTGAGCTTGGTGTTGATGCCGTCGAGGAAGCGGACGTCCTCGTCGTTCAGGTACACGTTGACGAAGCGGCGCAGCTGGCCGTCGTCGACGATCCGGGCCTGGATGCCCGCGTGCCGGGTCTCGAGGTCGGCGAAGAGATCGGCGAGGGTCGCGCCGCCGCCCTCGACGGCCTTCTCGCCGCCGGTGTAGGTGCGGAGGATGGTGGGGATGCGGACCTCGATGGCCATGGTTGCGGGCTCCTGTCGGAAGGAAAAGTCAGGTCGGTGGGCGCGCGGCGGCGCGGGAAGGGCAGCGGGACGCCGGTGGCGGCCCCGCGGAGCCGTGGCTCACGGCCGTACGGCGGCAGGGTTCAGCGCGTACAGATGGCGCTCTGCAGCCTGCACAGGTCGACGTGCAGCCGCGCCACGAGCAGCATGCCCGGCGTCTTGTCGCTCACGTCCTGGGAAACCATGGGCTCATCGTATCGATTCCCGGTCCGGGTCCCGGAGTGTGATCTCAGATGGTGGATGAATTCTGCCCGAAGTCCGGGATCGGGGCGCAGTCGGAGCGGTGTCAGTACGCGTCCACGACCGTGACCTCCTCCTCCGTCACCTCTCCCTCGACGATCCGGTACGAGCGGAACTGGAAGGGACCCGCGTCGTCCGTGTCCGCCGTCGAGACGAGGACGTAGTGCGCGCCGGGCTCGTTGGCGTACGAGATGTCGGTGCGGGAGGGGTATGCCTCGGTCGCCGTGTGGGAGTGGTAGATGATCACCGGCTCCTCGTCGCGGTCGTCCATGTCGCGGTACAGCTTCAGCAGGTCGCCGGAGTCGAACTCGTAGAACGTGGGCGAGCGGGCGGCGTTGAGCATCGGGATGAAGCGCTCGGGGCGGCCCGAGCCCGCCGGGCCCGCGACGACGCCGCACGCCTCGTCGGGGTGGTCCTGGCGCGCGTGGGCGACGATCTGGTCGACGAGGGCCTGGGTGATGGTCAGCATGTCGGTCAGGATAAGCAGAAGGGCCGCTCCGTACCGAGGGGTGGTACGGAGCGGCCCACATGCTGAACCGGGAAGGTCAGCCGACCTTCTCGAACGCCGGTTCGCGGCGCTCGGTGACCTGGGGGTTGCGTGCCTTGAGCACCCACCAGCCGATGGCCAGGGCCGCGGCCCAGCCGGCCATCACGTACAGGCAGACGCGGGAGTCGGCGTCGTAGGCGATGAGGCCCGTGACGAAGAGCAGGAAGACGACCGCGATCCAGCTGCACTTCGCTCCGCCCGGGGCCGGGAAGGAGGAGGCGGGCAGGCGTCCGGCGTCGACCGCGCGGCGGTAGAGGATGTGGCTGACCAGGATCATCAGCCAGGTCCAGATGCCGGCGGCGGTGGCCACGGAGGTGACGTAGCCGAAGGCCTTCTCCGGGACGATGTAGTTCAGGATCACGCCGATGCCCATGAAGAGCATGGAGACGGTGATGCCGATCGCCGGGGTCTTGGTCGAGGAGAGCCTGCTGAAGACCTTGGGGGCCTCGCCGTTGTCCGCCAGGGTGCGCAGCATGCGGCCCGTGGAGTACATGCCGGAGTTGCAGGAGGACAGGGCGGCGGTCAGGACCACGAAGTTGACGATGCCGGCGCCGGCCGGGATGCCGATCTTCGCGAAGGCCTCGACGAAGGGGCTGACGCCCGGGGCGAACTCCGTCCACTTCACGACGCAGAGGATGACCGTGAGCGCGCCGACGTAGAAGAGCGCGATGCGCCACGGGAGGGTGTTGATCGCCTTGGGGAGGGTCTTCTCCGGGTCCTCGGACTCGCCCGCCGTGACGCCGACGAGCTCGACGGCGAGGTAGGCGAACATGACGCCCTGGAGGGTCATCAGGGACGAGCCGATGCCCTTGGGGAAGAAGCCGTCGAACTGCCAGAGGTTGGCGACGGAGGCCGTGTCACCGGCCGAGCTGAAGCCGAAGGTGAGGACGCCGAGGCCGATCACGATCATGCCGATCAGGGCGGTGACCTTGACCATCGAGAACCAGAACTCGATCTCTCCGAAGAGCTTCACCGAGATCAGGTTCGCCACGAAGAGGACGACCAGGAAGACCAGTGCCGTCACCCATTGGGGGATGGACGGGAACCAGTAGTGGACGTAGATCGCGGCGGCGGTGAGTTCCGCCATGCCGGTGACCACCCACATCAGCCAGTACGTCCAGCCGGTGAAGTAGCCGAAGAACGGGCCGAGGAACTCGCGGGAGTACTCCGCGAAGGAGCCCGAGACCGGGCGGTACAGGAGCAGCTCGCCGAGCGCCCGCATGATGAAGAAGATGATCACGCCCGCGAGGGCGTACATGAAGATGAGGCTGGGCCCCGCCTTGGCGATGTTCGCCCCGGCGCCCAGGAAGAGGCCGACGCCGATGGCGCCGCCGATCGCGATCATCTGGACCTGGCGACTGCCGAGCCCGCGCTCGTACCCCTCTTCGGGGGCGTCGCCGCCCACGGCCTCACTGCCGGTACGCGGCTCGTCGGTCTTGTCGACCTGCGATGAGGTCATGTGTGGTGCGCCTTTCTCCATGCCGGTCCGAGCCAGTCACTTGGCTTCGGATCGGGTTCCGATCCCCCCGGATGTGATGGAGCTGTGCCTGGCCGGCGGTCGCCGGCTCGGTGGCGCACCCGACCGGACATGGGTGGTGTCCTGTCGGGCGGTCGTGAAGATTTATCACGGCCGCAACATGGGCAGCCTGCGGATGATGTAAGGCAGGCCACAGGGAGAAGCGGACAAAAAGCACTCGGGTGTGCATACCAGGCCAGGACGGTGACGGGATCGTTATCCGGATCTGAGCGTCCTCTGAGCGAACACCGATTGAACCCTGAACCAACCCCTGATCAGGACATCTCGGCGCCCGATCAGTGCATCAGCGTCTCGACGAGCGTCTCCTGGAGACCGCCCAGCCACAGGTACGCCATCACCATCGGCTTGCGCGGGTCCTCGTCCGGGAGGCGGTAGAGGAGGTCGGTGTCCTCCTCGTCGACGACGTCGAGCCGGGCCCCGATGGCCAGGCGCAGGTCGTTGAGAGCGCGCAGCCACTGCTCGGACTCCCCGGGGGAGAGCTTGAGGACCGCGCCGCCGTCGCCCGCCGTGGTGAGGGCGTCCAGCGAGCGGATCACCGCGAGGGCGTTCTCGCGCTTGCCGGCGCGCAGGTCGTTCTCGGTGAAGCGGCGGAACTCGGAGGAGTACGCCCGCTGCTCCTCCGCCTGTTCCGGCGAGGACGCCTCGACGTCGGGGCCGCTGTAGGCGTCCGGGAAAAGGCGCTGGAGCACGGGGTCGGAGGGCGGCTCACTGGGGCCCTCCGCGAACAGTTCGGCGAGCGGGTCGTCGGGGGCGTTCTCCGCGGGGCCGGGACCGATGAGCTCCAGGAGCTGTACGGCGAGGGAGCGGATGATGGAGATCTCGACCTCGTCGAGCGCGACGGCCGCGCCGCCGCCGGGGAGCGGTTCGAAGTGTCCTGGCATGGAGTGAGTTCGCTACTTCCGGTCCTGCTCGCGGTTTACAGGGAGGGCTCGGGCTGCTGCCGGTCCGACGGCCGCCGGTCCGACGACTTCCGGTCCCGCTATTTCCGGTCCTGCTGAAGGGTGGCCCACAGACCGTAGCCGTGCATGGCCTGTACGTCGCGCTCCATCTCCTCGCGCGTGCCGCTGGAGACGACCGCCCGGCCCTTGTGATGGACGTCGAGCATGAGCTTGGTGGCCTTGTCCTTCGTGTAGCCGAAGTACGTCTGGAAGACATACGTCACATAGCTCATGAGGTTGACCGGGTCGTTGTGCACGATGGTGACCCAGGGGACGTCGGGCTCGGGTACGGCGAAGACCTCCTCCGCCGACTCGGTCTTTTCGATCTCTAGGGGTGCGGGAGCGGTCACACGGCCCATGCTGCCACCAGAGAGGGGGGCCCGCACAAACGGACCCCCGGAATACAACGGGATACAACCGGAATACAGCGACCTCCACAAATCGTCAGAGTGACGAGATGGGGGTACCATCCAGCCTTATGAACACAGCGGACCTTGGGCTGCCGGTGGACGTTCCCTCGACGGCGCTCTTCACGGACCAGTACGAGCTGACGATGCTGCAGGCCTCACTCGCCGCGGGGACCGCCGAGCGACGCTCGGTCTTCGAGGTCTTCACGCGGCGGCTGCCGGAGGGGCGGCGCTACGGCGTCGTCGCGGGCACCGGGCGGGTTCTCGACGCCGTCGAGAACTTCCGCTTCGACGCCGACGTCCTCGGCTTCCTGCGCGAGAACGCCATCGTGGACGAGCCGACCCTGGAGTGGCTCGCCTCGTACCGCTTCAGCGGGGACATCTGGGGCTATCCCGAGGGCGAGGTGTACTTCCCGGGCTCGCCGATCCTGCGGGTCGAGGGGTCCTTCGCGGAGTGTGTGCTCCTGGAGACCGTGATCCTCTCCATCCTCAACCACGACTCGGCCATCGCGGCCGCCGCCTCCCGGATGGCCTCCGCCGCCGGGGACCGGCCGCTGATCGAGATGGGCGCCCGGCGGACGCACGAGCTGGCCGCGGTGGCGGCGGCGCGGGCCGCGTACGTCGGGGGCTTCACGACCACCTCCGACCTGGCCGCGGGCTTCCGCTACGGCATCCCGACCGTCGGCACCTCCGCACACGCCTTCACCCTCCTGCACGACCGGGAGCGGGACGCCTTCCAGGCCCAGGTGAACTCGCTGGGCCGGGGGACGACACTGCTCGTGGACACGTACGACGTCGCTGAGGCGGTACGGATGGCGGTCGAGGTCGCCGGGCCGGAACTCGGGGCCGTACGGATCGACTCCGGGGACCTGCTGCTGGTCGCGCACCGGGTGCGGCAGCAGCTGGACGAACTGGGCGCGAGGGACACGCGCATCATCGTGACCTCGGACCTGGACGAGTACGCGATCGCCTCGCTGGCGGCGGCGCCCGTCGACGCGTACGGCGTCGGTACGCAGTTGGTGACGGGTTCCGGCCATCCCACCTGCTCGATGGTCTACAAGCTGGTCGCCCGCGCCGAGTCGGCGGACCCGAGGGCTCCGCTGGAGCCCGTGGCCAAGAGGTCCACCGGCGGCAAGACCTCGATCGGCGGGCGCAAGTGGGCCGCGCGGCGGCTGGACGAGCGGGGGGTCGCCGAGGCCGAGGTGATCGGCACCGGGGTGGTCCCCGTGGCACTCGCCGACCGACAACTGCTGGTGGAGCTCGTCAAGGGCGGGCAGGTCCTGTCCCGCGAGCCCCTCGACGTCGTACGCGACCGGCACGCGGCCTCCCGCGCCAACCTGCCGCTGTCGGCGACACAGCTCTCGCGCGGGGAACCGGTCATTCCGACGGAATACATCTGATACGGCCCACGCAATGTGCGCGGGGTGCGCCGGAGCGCGCGCGGGCGGCGCTCCGGCCGTCTCCGGCCACCCTTGGGCAAACACGAATGAACGGGCGGTCAGCGGGAATGCAACGGCAACACGCACACCGCAACGGCCGCCGCAACGGGCCGTAACCGAATGCCCCCTCCCGCGCCGCACGTGAAGTCTCTAGGCTCGGCTCCACAGGCCGGTCCCGCACACCCCCTGCCACATCCACCGACCCCATAGTCGACACAGTCGAAGGACACCGACCATGCGCCGCGCCTTGATCGTCGTAGACGTGCAGAACGACTTCTGCGAGGGGGGCAGCCTCGCGGTGGCCGGAGGCGCCGATGTGGCCGCCGCCATCACGGAGCTGATCGGGCAGGCGCCCGCCGGCTACCGGCATGTCGTCGCCACGCGTGACCTCCACATCGCTCCCGGTGGCCACTTCGCCGACAACCCCGACTTCGTCCACTCCTGGCCCGCGCACTGTGTGGCCGGCACGGAGGGGGTCGGCTTCCACCCGAACTTCGCTCCGGCGGTCGCCTCCGGCGCGGTCGACGCCGTCTTCGACAAGGGCGCGTACGCGGCGGCGTACAGCGGTTTCGAGGGCGCCGACGAGAACGGGGTCGCGCTGGGTGACTGGCTGCGCGCCCGCGAGATCGACGAGGTGGACGTGGTCGGCATCGCCACGGACCACTGCGTCCGCGCCACCGCCCTGGACTCCGTCCGCAACGGCTTCCGCACCCAGGTCCTCCTGGACCTCACGGCCGGGGTCTCCGAGGAAACCACGGACCGCGCCCTCGAAGAACTCCGAGAAGCAGGCGTGGACCTGACAGGAAAGCCGGTCGTCTAGCCGTCCTGGCCGAAACCGCTGTCGGGCCGCCCGCCCGGCGCCTACGTCCGTGCCGCCGAGCCGTCGCCGGTCATACCTGGGGTGCCGGGCGTCTCAGGAGGGATTTGAACGGGCGCCACAGTTCCTGGGTGAGGTCGGGGCCCTGGACGCCGCTGTCCGGGGTGGTGCGCCATATGAGGCCGTCGGGGTGGTGCAGGACGGCGGTGATCTCGTCGGGGGTGGGCGGGGCCGCGTTCCCGCGGAGGTAGACCGCGCGCAGGCCGAGGTTGCGCAGGCGCGTCAGGGCGCGGGCGCGGTTCTGGGCCACGACCAGAAAGCGCACGGAGCCGGGGCCCGGGCCCGCCGGGCTGGGCAGGTTCAGCGCCACTACCACGCTGCCGTTCGGCAGCTTGCAAAAACCTCCTGCGGCCATGCAGTCACACCCCCGTGCGCACCGGTGTCAATAAGGGATCCACAGGACGCACCTAAACACGATCGGCGGCAACCCGCCAGGGGGTCACCGCCGATACGCTTCTGACCTGCGCAAATACCGGTTACTTCACCGCGGGGCCCACTTCGAGCGAGATCGTCGACCCGTCACGGGCCTCCTTGGCGATCCTGATCTTGGTGTTGGTGTCAGTGATCTTGACACCCGCGGTCGGGGCCGTCGTGTCGTAGTAGGTGCTGGTGTGGTCGTTGAAGACCGGCACCCCCGGCTTCGACGGGATCTTCGTCGCCACGTCCGCGCTGTGCAGCGTCAGACCGTCCGTGCGGTACAGGCTGAACGGCGAGTCGTACGACTGGATCCGGCTGCGCATCAGCGTTCCGTCGGACCACTTCAGCGCGGTGGAGTGCGAGTCGACCGGCAGGATCAGCCCGGAGCCCGCGTGCGCGCTGACGTTGTTGTCCTTCTGCGAGGTGTCCCACTTCCAGATCAACAGGCCGTTCTGGTAGGGGTAGTGCTCCACCCAGGACGGACGCGTCGTCGAGAAGCCGAAGTTGTACGGACCGGTCTTGAGGGTCTTGTCGTACGAGACGTACTGACGGTTCTCCGCGATGTAGTACTGCGGGTAGTCGTCGGTGAAGGACGCGCCGACGCGGGAGAAGCCGGCGGCGGTCCACGCGGCGTCCGCGGTCTCGGCGTTGTCCGAGAAGAGCGCCGAACCGTCCGCGGTCACGGAGATCTCGTCGGCCGCGAAGCCCTTCAGCGCCACGCCGCCGTCGCTCTGGTAGCGGAACCGCAGGTCGATCTTCTGGCCCGCGTAGGCGTCGAGCGGGAACGACAGCTTCTTGTACGCGTCCACCGTGCCGGTCAGCGCGGGCTTGCCACTGCCGTCGCGCGGGATCGGCTGCCCGTCCACCGTGCCGTCGATCGCGGTCCAGTTGGCGCCGCCGTCGGTGGAGACCTCGGTGTACAGGTAGTCGTAGTCGGCCTCGATGTCGTACCAGCCGTCGAGCGTGAGGGCGGCCGACGACTTGCCGGTGAGGTCGACGGAACGCGTCAGCGTGTTCTTGAGGTCGTTGCCGCTGCCGCTCCACCACTGGGTCGAGCCCTGCGCCGGGGCGACGATCTCGGTGGTGACCGCCTTGTCCGGCAGCGAGACCACGAGGGCCTGCTTGTTCTTGGTGTTGTACTCGGCGACACCCAGCTTGTGCTTCGACTTCGTCGCGGCCTTGGCCGTGTCGTAGTTCAGCCAGCCGAGCTGCAGCTTGTCCCAGGCGTTCATGTCGCCGGGCAGGTCACCGATGGCGTTCCTGCCGGTGCCGAGCCAGGAACCGGAGGACATCAGGGTCCAGAAGCCCGTGGAGTTCTCGGCCGAGTTGGTGGTGTCGTACTCGTCCGGCAGACCGAGGTCGTGGCCGTACTCGTGCGCGTAGACACCGAGGCCGCCGTTCTCCGGCTGGATGGTGTAGTCGCCGACCCAGATGCCGGTGTCGCCGATCGCGGCGCCGCCCAGCTTGTTGCCGGCCGGACCCGTGGCGCCCGCGTCGGTGCCGAACGCGTACCAGCGGTGCGCCCAGATCGCGTCCTCGCCCTGCGCGCCGCCGCCCGCGGACTCGTCCTCACCGGCGTGCACGATCTGGAAGTGGTCGATGTAGCCGTCGGGCTCGTTGAAGTTGCCGTCGCCGTCGTAGTCGTAGCGGTCCCACTGGTCGTACTTGGCCAGGTCCGCCTTGATGTCCGCGTCGGACCTGCCGGCCGCCTTCTGGTCGGCGACCCAGGCGGTGACCCCGTCCTGGACCGCGTACCAGGCGCCCGTGGACGCCTTGTTGGAGCCGTAACGGGCCTCGTTGTAGGGGACCTTGACCCAGTCGGTGACCTCGCCGTCGACCGAGTAGCGGCCCGAGGACTGCTTCTCGTAGTACTTCTTCAGCGACTCGGTGTTCTTGCCGGTGCCGAAGTAGAGGTCCTGGAAGTGCGCCTGGTTGTAGTCCGCCTGCCAGGCCGTGCTGTTGTCCTGGGTGCGGTCGGGCGCGGCTATCCGGTTGTGCAGCGGGCCCACGGTGCCGCCGTAGCGGCTGTCGACCTGGTCGCCGAACTCGACCAGGATCGTGAAGATCTTGTCGGTCTTCTCGCGGCCGAGCTCGACGTACTTGTTCTTGCCCTTGAGCTTGACGACCTGCGAACCGTTCCGGTCCTGGACCTTCGCGTCCCCGGATATGACCTGGTTCAGGGCCTCTTCGCGCTGTGCTTCCTGGGTCTTGCTGAGCGGGCCGTCGAGGTCGTGTCCGGCCTCGTTGCCGGCCGGCCGGGGCTCGTGGCGGTTCGCGCTCGCCGAGGCCGCCGCCGACGCGGCATCGTCTGCCTGCGCAACGGCGAACGTCGAGAACGTGGCGGTGGCCGCCGCGAGGGCGACACCCACCGCGGCCGCTCTGAACGTCCATGGTCTGCTGGTCACTTGAAGTCCTCCCCTGCGTCCGTTCGCGCGGATGGGGGATCCCGGGGTGATGGAGGTCCGCGCGCGTATACGCGTGTCAAGTGACGACATTCGACCGGAGTTACCAAAGAAAAGACAGATCTTGACTTGAACCTGGCAACTGCACTATGCGGAGCGGCAGTTCGGTATCCGAACCGTGACAGGCCCCCTCAACGGGCGCGTCCGTCCGTCCACTTGGTGGACGCGATGACTCCGTGCGCCCCCTGTGCTCCGGCACCGTGGGTAAGGTCACGCTTACCGGACGTTCCACTCGGGCATGCAGGCGAATAGAGTCGATTGGCGGAACGTTGGAATGTCAACGGATTGACAAGTCGACACCGTTGTCGTCCCGCGATTCGCAGCCCCACCCTGACCGGCGGCACCACTCCCGTTGTCGATCGTCCCGGTCGCCGTCCGGTCCCGTTGTTGTCCGCATCCTCCCCCATCGCGAGAGGCACGGGGGGAGTACCCCCACCCCGAGGAATCGCCATGCCTCGTCCGACCGCCGCACAGCTCGCCTACGGTTCCTGCACCGTGATCTTCTCCACCCTCGCCATGCTGCTGCTGTCTCAGACGAGTTCGGGCCTGGGGATCGCGGTGATCACCCTCTCGGCACTCGCTCTCGGACTGCTCGTCGCCGTCACGGTTCCGCTGCCGAAGCGCGTGCGTTCCGGCTCCTTGGCCGCCGTACCGGCTCCCGCACCGGCCCCCGTTCAGGAACGGGTGTCCGCACAGCGCGAGACCGCGTCCGTCTCTGCGTCCTTGTCGTCCGTGTCGTCGGCGTCCGTGTCGTCGGCGTCCGTCTCCGCCGTACGCGAACCGGCGGGCCCGTGATTCCACGTACCCGCCGCTCACCCGGTCAGCCGTCTCCTCGTGGAGTGCGGCTGATCGCGTATGTCAGCCCGTGCTGACCACCACCGTCTTGGCCGCCTTGTCGTGCAGGCCCTGCTTGTAGGGCTTGTCGAAGTAGCTCCACCCGCCCGCGATCGCGGTCCAGATGCACGCGCAGCAGAACGCGAACGGGATCCACAGCACCAGCGAGCGCACCAGCGTGGTCTGCACGGAGGGCGTGGCGCCGTTGTCGAGGTTGGCCACCCTCAGGTTGAACAGCTTCTTGCCGAGGGTCTGCCCCGACCTGCTGATCATGATGGTGTCGTAGCCGGTGTAGAGCACCGCGGCGATCACGGACTGCCCGAAGCCCCTGCTGTACTCGATCTTGTCGGCGTTCATGTTGTACTGCATGACCCCGAAGGCCCAGGACAGCAGCCACACCACGATGCCCACCAGGATCATGTCGATGATCCTGGCCACCGTGCGTTTGCCGCTGTCGGCGAGCGGGGGCATGCCGGCCAGCGGGTCGCCGCCGTAGGGGCCGCCGGGGCCGTACGGGTCGCCGCCGCCGTGCGGGGGCGGCTGGTCGCCGTACGGGGAGTCGTACGGGGAGCCCTGGGGCGGTGTGGGCGGTGAAGGGCCGTCGTAGGGGGAGCCGCCGCCACCCTCGGCGGGCGGGGGCTGCTTCTTGAACGGATCCTCGTCCGGTGGCTGACCCGAACCCGGGGGCGGCGGTTCGCTGCTCATGGCCCGAGTCGACCGCGAACCCCGCCGCCGCGCATCCGGCGAGCGGCCGTCCGGGGGACCGGGCTCCCGGCCGG
>LRTP01000443.1 GCA_001550305.1 Streptomyces diastatochromogenes | reverse complement strand
GTGGGCGGGCCCGATCCTCTGCCTGCGCGCAATTCCGCTCCCCGGGTCCGGACTGGGCTCCACGCCCCGAGGCGTGACCACGCCACCAGGGTGCCGTCCCGGGCGGCCGCCCGCCTGCGGCGCGAGCGCCGTTGCGCCGTACGGGGAGAGGCCGCCCGCGGAGTCCCGGACGGCACCGCTGAATGGTGGGTGCGGGCGGGAGCGGTGACGATGGGGCCATGCGCGCATCCGGCGCCGCCCCGAACCTCGCGCGGCCGTACGGGGGCAGCGATGGTCCTTGACCTGGTCCTCATCGGTCTGGCGATCGCCGTGAACCCCTTCTCGGTCACCGCGTTCGTGCTGGTGCTGTCCACACGGGGCGGGATCTGGAACGGGCTGGCCTTCGTCCTCACCTGGCTCGCCAGTTTCGTCGCGATCATCGCCGTGGTGCTGCTGATGACCGGCGGGAAACCGCCGCCGCCCAAGTCGGCGCCCTCCACGGCGGCCCTGACCGCCAAACTGGCCATCGGCGTGGGCCTCGTCTGGTACGGGGAGCGCACCCGCCGCGGGAGGGGCAGGCGGCGCAAGTCGTCCGGGATGATGTCCCGGCTCGACCGGATCTCCCCGTGGACGGCGGCCGGGCTGGCGCTGTTCCTCCAGCCCTGGGGGCTGGTGGCCGCCGGTGCCGCCACCGTGGTGGAGGCGGACCTCTCCCACGCCGCCTCGTACGCGGCGTTGCTGGGCTACTGCCTGCTGGCCAGCTCCAGCCTGCTGGCCATGGAGGTCTACGCGACCTTCGCCCCCGACTCGTCCCGCGTCCGGCTCGGGCGGCTGCGGACGTGGCTGGAGGGCCATCAGGACGAGGCGATCGTGACGGTGTGCCTGCTGCTGGGGCTGTGGCTGGTGGGCAAGAGCATCTACCAGCTGACCGCCTGACCCTGACCGGCCATCACCGCACCGCCCGGGTGACGGCGACCATCAGGGCACCCTCGGGGCGAGCGCAGGCCACTACGGGATCGCCGGGTGACGACCGTCGTCACAGGATCGCCAGGGGATTGACGGGCGAGCCGGTGGCCGCGGGCAGCCGGAGCGGGGCGATCACGCACAGGAACGACCAGCGGCCTTCCCGCGCGCAGATCGGCGCGAGGTCCTCGAACCGCAGATAGTCGAGCAGATGCAGCCCCAAGGCGTGGACGGCGAGCACATGCACCGGGAACGCGACCCCTCGCACCGTGCTCGGGGCCGTGTCGTTGTTGCCGTCACTGCCGAGCACCGCCACCTCCCGGTCGGCCACGAACTCCATCGCGGTCGGATGGAGTCCGGCACGCGCGGCGGCCACGTCCCAGGGGCCCAGCTCCTCGCGGCGCCGGCGATGCCCGACCCGTACGAGCAGGATGTCGCCGCGGCCGACCCGTAGCCCCTGCCGGGTCTCGGCGGCGCTCAGATCCTCGGCGGTCACGTTCGATCCGGGCTCGAGCCAGGACAGGCCGTGCACCCGGGGTATGTCGAGGAGGACGCCACGCCCGACGATGCCGTCGCGGGCCAGCTCGACGGACAGGACGCTCGCGCCCTCCGGCGACAGCGCGTCGGCCGCCGGTATGCCGCCGTGCAGCGTGCCGTCGTAGATGACATGGCACAGCGCGTCGAGGTGGCTGTCCACATCGCCGTGAATGTTCATGGCGAAGCGGTCCCGCGCGAAGTCCAGGCCCTCCGGGGCCGGTTCGCCGTCGGCCGGAGCGGTGAGCCGGTGCTCGGCCGGATCGGCGTCGTCGGGTTCGGTACGGGTCTCCACGGGGGCGGCGAGCGACACCGTACGTCCCGACCGCACCTCGCGGACGGCCGCCAGCACCTGTTCCTCGGTGATCGTGTCCAGGGCGCCTCGGCGCCTGCCACCGAGAGAGGCCGTGCCGCGCAGTCGGCGGTAGAGCGACCGGAACTCGGCCTCGCTCAGCTCGTCGGGCATCGGCATGTCACCAGACTCCGACAGAAGCCGGATTCCGGCACGCCGAGTTGCCGGGGCCAGGCCCCACCGCGTTAATGAAGGAGCGACCTGTCCACGTCACGAGCCGGCGCACCGCACCGAAACGCGGAGGTCCGGATGGACATGATTCATGTCCGCGCGGTGTGCCCGCCGGAACTCACGCGGCGCACCATGGCCCTGCTGGGCGACGAGCCGTGCGCCTTGAACGTGGTCCTCCAGACGGGCGGCGTACGCAACCCCGACGGTGACGCCATCGAGTGCGACGTCCTGACCGGAGCCGCGAACGACGTGCTGCGCGGCCTGCGGGACCTGGGCCTTGAGCGCCACGGCTCCATCGTCCTCGATCCGGTGGACACGGTGTTCTCGGAACACGCCGCGAGGACCGCGGTCCAGCGGCTCGGGGCCACGCCGCGCGCACCGGTGTGGGCGCAGGTGGAGGCGCGGATCCGGGCCGAGGGCAGATACCCCCCGAGCTTCTACCTCTTCCTGGTCGTCGCCGGGCTCATCGGCGCGGTCGGCATCATCACCAACTCCCAGATCCTCATCGTCGCCGCCATGGTGGTCGGACCCGAGTACGGGGCCATCACCAGCGTCGCCCTAGCGATCGACCACGGCTCCCGGCCGAGAATCCGGCAGGGCCTGATGGCCCTGCTCGTGGGCTTCGCGCTGGCCGTCGCCGCGACCTTCCTCTTCTCGCTGCTCGTCCGGGGCTTCGGGCTCCAGCCGAGGGCCTTCGAACTGGGTGTCAGGCCCGTCTCGAATCTGATCAACACCCCCAACTTCTTCTCGGCCGTGGTGGCGGTGCTGGCCGGCGTCGTCGGCATCGTCTCGCTGGCCGAGGCCCGGACCAGCGCTCTCCTCGGCGTCTTCATCTCGGTGACCACCATTCCGGCCGGGGCCGACATCGGGGTCTCGTGCGCGTTCGCCAGCTGGGACGAGGCCTGGGGGTCGCTGCTCCAACTCCTGCTCAACATCGTCGTACTGATCGTGGTCGGGACCGGCACGCTCAAGTGCCAGCGGGCGATCTGGCGGCGGGTGGGCGAACGCCGGCACCGGCGCGAGGTCAGGCGGACGGCGTAGGGGCGGACGGCGCCGGAGGAGACGGCGTCGAGGTGTCCGCGGCCGAGGGAGCGCCGGTGTCCAGGAACTCGCGGATCGCGAAGGCGACCAGCACGATCACCACGGTCCACACCACGACCCACGTGGTCGGGTAGCTCCAGGTGAACAGCACGATCGCGGCGACCGCCAGGATCGCGGCACCGATCCACCGCTTGAAGCGGTGCACGAACCGGCCGACCGGACCCAGCGGGAGCCCCGCCGACACGGCGACGTCGCGCAGGGCGCCGACGCCCCTGCGACAGCCCGTACGGATCAGGACGGCGATCCGGGACGGCCCGATGAGGAAGGCGCCGGCGGCCGTCACGAGCGCGAGCGCGCCGACCGCGCGAACACCGGCGCGCAGGAACCTGACCAGGGAGTCGAACACCGTGGCGGCGGCGTCCTCGGACGTGCCGACCGGCAGATGGTCGAGATAGACCGCCCGCGCGACGGCCAGGACGATGCCGAGCACGACCATGGCGGCGAACACCCCGAGCGCGGCCCCGATCAGGGCCCGGCGACGGTCGGTGGCCAGATACACGCCCGCGGCGGCGATGAGCACGGCGATGACGGGGAGCCAGCCGCCGATGATGTCCAGCACCCGCAGATACGTCTTGATCTTGCCGATGTCCTTCGACGCGAACACCACGAAGTCCGTGTGGACGGCCGGGATCCGAGCGGCCGGTTTGAAGCCGGCGCTGACCAGTCGGTCCTTGACCTGGGCCACGATCGGCGCCACGTCGATGGTGACCTGACCGTTCTTGGCGGACACCGCACCGGTGGCGTTGCCCGTGAGAGCCTTGTCCAGCGCGCTGTGGGCCCGGCGGTTGGCGTCCACCCAGACGGTGTCGAAGGCCTTGCTGGAGACCACCCGCTGCACGGTGTCGCCGACCAGACTCTTCAGACCGCTGGTGATCGGGCCGCTCAGGTCGCCGAGCAGCTTGGCCGCCCTCGGCGGGGCACCCTTCTCCGACGCCGCCCGCTCCAGATCCTTGACCAGCGCGTCCACGTCGATCTGCGCCAGGACGGCGGTGGTGACCCGGTTGGTGACCGCCTTCTGCACATCTGGATCGCTCGCCAGCGGCCCCACGGTGGCGACATAGCGGTCCGTGTCCCGGACGATGTTGTTCGCCCAGACCGCGACGACGGCCAGCAGCGACAGCAGCGAGGCGAGGAGAATCAGCAGGACCGAACCCGTCGAGCGGAGCCAGTGGTGCCGCGCGGCCCGCGACGGCCCCCCGGTCTCCAGAGCGCTCACCCGGTGCCGCAGCTCGTCCAGCTCGTCGCGCTCCCGCGCCGAGAGCCGCTGCTCGCCGGACGGTTCTGGGGGCTTGCGGTCCGGGTCCGATGGAGGCGGGCTGCTCGTCATGGTTACAGCAGAGGCGTACGGATCCGATCCCGCGACCCGGAACCGGCCCGGCGGGTGAATACCGCACCGAGGTGCGGCGCCTTCCGTCCGATGCTGCAATGGAATTCCGGCCCCGTCGATGCGCAGGCATTCGGGGACAGGGGAAACTCCATGACCACCCAGGGGTGAAGCCGTGAGCGATTCCGCCGTGAGCGATGAATTCGCCGAAATGGGCCCTATCGACTATATAGTTGTCGAGTTTCCCGGCAACCGTATGACCGGCGAAGGCCTTCCCCTGCTGGTCGACCTGGTGGACCGCGGCGTCATCCGGATCCTCGATCTGATGTTTGTCAGGAAGGAGGAGGACGGATCCGTGGTCGGCATGGAGGTCGCCGACTTCACCGGCGACGGAGCCCTCGACCTCGCCGTCTTCGAGGGCGCCTCCTCCGGCCTGCTGGGCGAAGACGACATCGAAGAAGCGGGCAGCGCCCTGGAGCCCGGCAACTCGGCCGGAATCCTGGTCTACGAGAACCTGTGGGCCGCTCCCTTCGCCACCGCCCTGCGCCGCGGCGGTGCGCAACTGGTCGCCTCCGGGCGCATCCCGGTGCCCGCCGTGCTGGCCGCGCTGGACGCGACGGAGTAGCACACGGGCGCCGCCCGCGCGTTCGGGAGGCATCGGCGCCGTACCCGTGAGTGCCTGATCCGTCAGGGGCCCGGGCGCCCGGCGCAGCGCTCGACGCCGGCCCGCACCCGGGCGAGGTTCATCGGCAGGTCGGCCGTGGCATCCAGGGTCATGCCCGGCTCGTCCCGCTCCAGCGGCTCCAGCGTCTCGAACTGCGAGTCGACGAGCCGGGCGGGCATGAAGTGGCCGGTGCGCCGGGACACACGGTCCCGGGCCGTCGCCCGGTCCAGGGCGAGGTACAGGTACCGCAACGCCGGCCCCCCGGCCTCCCGGAACTCGTCGCGATAGGCGCGCTTGAGGGCCGAACAGGCGACGACCAGTCCCTGGTGGGCCTCGGCGGAGCGACGGATGCGGTCGGAGAGGGCACGCAGCCAGGGCGCGCGGTCGGCGTCGTCCAGGGCGTGGCCCGCGGTCATCTTCGCGATGTTCGCCGCGGGATGGAAGTCGTCGCCCTCGACGAACGCCAGGCCGAGCTCCACGGCGACCGCTTGGCCGAAGGTGGTCTTCCCGGATCCCGACACGCCGAGGACCACTATGATCGGGGGACTTTTCCCGCCCCCTTCGCCGCCTCGGGCGCTGCCCCCTTCGCCGCCTCCGGCGCTGCCCCCGGCCCCGGTCACGGATTCTCGGGTTCCCGGCCTGGTGCCGTCTGCCGCAGGTCCGCCTCGGTGAGGGGCTGGAGCGCCCCGCGGGTGTCCAGCCGGTAGAGCAGGACGAGCGGCGGCCCCACGAGCACCACCGCGATGATCGAGACCAGCATCAGCCAGCGCAGCGTCGTCGACGCCCCGGCCGCCTGGGACACGGTCAGTGAGGTGGGGATGAGGTAGGGACGCTGGGCCACTCCCCAGGCCACGACGACGAGGGCCACGCTGCCGATCGCGGTGACCCTCGCCCATCCCGTCGCGACGCGGTACAGCAGCCAGGCGGTGGCCAACGCGCTGACGACGGCGATGAGCACGAGGACGAGACCGACTCCGCCGGTCAGCCCGTCGTGGACGTAGGGCGCGTCGTCGTGGGTCACGGCGAGGCCGACGATCGCCAGCACGGCGAGGACGACGAGAGTGCACCAGGCCCGCAGCCGGAAGTAGCCGACGAGGTCGGGGGCGTCGAAGCGGCGGGCGTCGGCGGTCAGGAACACCGCCCCGAGGAAGGCGGTCGCGGCGACGGTGAGCAGCCCGGCGATCACGGAGGTCCCGTTGGACCAGGCGTCGGCGGACGCCTGTGTCCCGGGAGCCACCCGGCCCGTGGCGATGCCCCCGACCGCCGCGCCGAGGAAGAAGGGGGTCAGCAGCGAGGAGACGGCGAAGACGGCGCCGTAGACCCTGCGCCGGGCGAGGCGCCGCGCGGGCTTGCGCAGGGCGAAGCCGGCACCGCGCAGGACGAGTCCCACGGCCGCGAGTGCCAGCGGGAGCCACATGGCGGAGAAGACCGTCTGGAACAGGACCGGGAACCCGGTCCACATGATGACCAGGACGAAGATGAGCCAGACGTTGTTGGTCTCCCACACGGGTTCCATGGCGTGGTCGATGAGCCACCTCGGGCGCTTGCCGCGTTCGGCGCCGCCCGCGACGAGGTCCCAGAATCCGGCACCGTAGTCCGTGCCACCGGCACACGCGTAGGCGGCCACCGCCACCAGCAGCACCCAGGCGACGACGTCCTCGATCATTCGTCTCCCCCGTCCCCGCTCGCGGTGGTCGACAACGGGCGGGGCCCGTAGGGAGTGTCGCCCTCCAGATCCCCGGCGGCGGCACCCGCGGGCGCGCCCTCGTCGGCCAGCCGCCAGCGGTGGCTCATCTTCAGGAGGACGGTCAGGAAGGAACCGAAAGCGAGGACGTAGACCACCACGACGATGCCGAACATCGTCCACAGGGACGCGGCGTGGGTGCCCGTGACCGCCTCCGAGACCCGCATGTTCTGGTAGACGATCCAGGGCTGCCGGCCCACCTCGGTCGTGATCCAGCCGCACTCCACGGTCAGCAGACAGGCGGCGCCGGCGAGGGCGGCACACCGCAGGAACCAGGGCGACCGGGGCAGTTCACGACGTCGCAGCCGGCACCAGCCGTACCAGAGCGCGAGCAGCACGAGCAGGCTTCCGACGGTCACCATGATGTCGAACGCCCAGTGGGCGATGGTGGCCTGGATCACCGTCGGGCGGTCGCTCGCCGGGACCGATGTCAGGCCGGTCACCTCGGTGGACGGTCTGAATCCGGCGAGGATCGAGTCCAGTTGGGGGATCTTGATCCCGCCGGAGACCGACCCGTCGGTGTGCAGACGCCCGAAGAGGTACTCCGGTACGTGGGTGTCGGTCTTCCACACCAGCTCCGTGGCCGCGAACTTCACGGGCTGCTTGTGGAAGACGGAGCGGGCGATGGAGTCCCCGAGTACGAACTGCACGGGGGTGAGGATCGCGGCGACGGTGAACGGCAAGGTGAAGCCGAGCCGGTGGTAGCGGTCCCGGCGGCCGCGCAGCAGGCCGACCGCGTACACCCCGGCGACGACGTATCCGGCGGTCAGGACCACGCCGACCACGAAGTGCCAGTACTCGGGGCCGAACATCGGTGTGAAGACCGCCTGCCGCACATTGACGTTCACCGGCTTGCCGGAGGCGTCGAGAGTGAAGCCGCGCGGGGTGTTCATCCAGGCGTTCGCGGCCACGATGCCGAACGCCCCCATCAGGGCGGCCAGCGGCAGCGGCAGGCCGAGCCAGAAGTGCGTCCACGGCTTGAGCCTGCGCCAGCCGTACAGGTAGATGGCGATGAGGATCGCCTCGAGGAAGAACGCCCAGGCCTCGATCCCGAAGCCGAGGCCGAAGACATCGCCCCACCGGCCCATCATCCCCGGCCACAGCAGACCGAACTCGAAGGAGAGCACGGTGCCCGTCACGATGCCGATCGCGAACTGGACGGCCATGACCGCCGACCAGCGCCGTGCGAGCAGCAGGGCGACGGCGTCGCCCTTGCGCAGCCCGCGATAGTGCATGAGGAGTGTGATGGCGGGCAGCGCCACGCCGAAGGGTACGAGCAGGATGTGGGAGGCCAGGGTGAAGGCCATCAGCTCCCGGGCCGGGAGGAGTTGTGGTGGGCCGTCCGCGAGAAGGTGCTCGACTGCGCTGTTCACATGACCTCGGTGGTTCGTACGGGATGGCTGAGGGGCCCCGCGCTTCAGCCGCCGGTGGCGAAACCGGGGAACAGCGTCATTCCGCCGTCCACGTAGATCGTGGTGCCCACGACGTAGTCGAAGAGGTCGGACGCGAGCGCCGCCACCGCGTTCGCGATGTCGTCAGGGTCGCCCACGCGGCGGTAGGGGATGAGCCGGAGGAGGTCGGCCTCGGCCTCGGGGGTGTCCCAGGCGTCGCGGTTGATGGGCGTGCGAATCGCGCCCGGGGCGATGGCGTTCACCCGGATCCTCTGCGGCGCGAGCTCCTGGGCGAGGGTCGCCATGAGCATCTGCACCCCGCCCTTGGACGACGCGTAGTTCACATGGCCCGCCCACGGGATGATCTGGTGGACCGAACTCATGCAGATGATCTTCCCGGCCGAACGGGAGACCTCGGGGACGACGCCTCGCCGCAGGAACTCCTTGGTCGCTTCGCGGGCGCACAGGAACTGTCCGGTCAGATTGACGTCCAGCACCTTCTGCCACTGGGCCGTGGTCATCTCGGTGACGGGGGCGTCGCGCTGGAGCCCGGCGTTCGCCACCATGATGTCGATGGTCCCGAACTCCTCGACCATGCGGGACACCATGTCGACGACCTGGTCCTCCCGCGACACGTCCGCCTCGTGCGCGTAGGCGCGCACCCCGAAGCCCTCGATCTCGCGTACGACCTCTTCCGCGGCGTCCCGCCCGGACACGTAGTTCACCACCACGTCGGCGCCCACCCGGCCGAGGCCGATGGCCGTGGCCTTGCCGATGCCGGAATTCGCACCCGTCACCAGCGCCTTCTGCCCCTTGAGGAGCGGGAAGGCAAGAGGTTGGCGACCATCACTGCCGCTGGTTTCCACGCATGTCTCCCTGTGGGTGCCGACGCGGACCATCGGGGAATCCGCTTTTCGGAGGAATCCGCCCCACAACGAAAACACTGGTGAGCCGGGACGGCGCGTCGGCACGTCCGCTGTCAGCCGGTCGGGGGGCCGGCCCGGGCTGAACGGCCGAATGCCGATCCGCGGGGTCCACAGGGGTCCACCCGGGACGGCGCGTTCGGCTACTCGGTGCGGGGCTGCCGGCTGATTCCGACGCACAGCGCCCAGATGACGAAGGCGTCCACGGCGATCAGCACGATGGCCCAGACGGGGTAGTACGGCAGCCACATGAAGTTGGCGATCATCGACAGGCCCGCCAGGGTGATTCCGACCACGCGTGCCCACATCGCTCCGGTGAACAGGGCGGCGCCGGCGAGGACGACCAGGACGCCGAGGGAGAGGTGGATCCAGCCCCAACTCGTCAGATTGAAGTTGTAGGCGTAGTTGCGGGTGAGGACGAAGACGTCGTCCTCGGCGATGGCGGAGATTCCCTCGAATATCGCCATCACTCCGCCGAAGATCATCATGACGGCGGCGAAGGCGGTCCAGCTGGACACCCACGGTCCGCCGCTCCCGGTCTCGTGTCGCTGGTGCATTCCAGTCGTGGTCATATCGAGCTCCTCCCACGTAGACCTCACCACTGACCTGTGACCGGTCGGTGGTCCGCATTTCAGCTTGCCATGAGAGTCACCGTCCGGCAGAACGGCGGAATTCCCGCGGGGTGGCGCCGATGTCGACGTGCGGGGAAATCCGTGCGGTGCTCCAATGGAGCTGTCCCATGCGCCGAGAATTTCCCGTCGGCCAGGGGAGTGTGGATATTTCGCGGGCCGCCTTCCGGATTCGCGGACAGCCTTCCGGATTCTCGGGCTGCCTCCCGGATTCGCGGGCTGCCTTTCCAGAAAGGAAACCGCCGTGCCAGGTCTCCTTCGCGGGGTCGCCCGCACAGCAGTGGTGGCCGGTACCGCGACCGCCGTGTCGAACCGTGTGTCACGCCGTCAGCAGGGGCGATGGGCTCAGCAGGAGTACCAGGAGGCCCCGCCGCAGCCCGCGCCCGCCGAGCCGCACCCGC
>LRTP01000442.1 GCA_001550305.1 Streptomyces diastatochromogenes | reverse complement strand
CACGCCCACCCTCGACAGGCCGTTCGCCGGCTCGCCCGCCGAGCGCTGGGCCGACGGCGCCGCCGCCATCGTCGTACCGAAGGCGACGCCGGTCGGTACGTTCACGAGCGCGCAGGTGGCCGCGGCCCTGAAGCGGGCGAAGACCCTGCTCGTCGGCGCGAACCTGGCCCCGGGGACCCTGCGGGGCGAGCGCCCCGAGAGCGCGCTCGCCGTCCTCGACCCGAAGCAGCCCCGCATGCTCGACGACGTGAACAGCTGGCTGCGCGCGCCGGGCAAGAAGCACGATCCGCTGATGCTCTTCAGCCGGTTCGACCCGGCCGAGGTGCGGCCCGCCGGGGACGTGGTCAAGGTCCGTGGCCGGATGACGTTCAAGGCGGGCGCACACGCGTCCGTCGCCATCCACATGGACTACACCTTCGTCTACCCCCTGATCCAGGCATCGAAGGCATCGAAGGCATCGAAGGCGTCGGGGACGACGGAGACGTCGGGGGCGCCGACCGAGGGTTCCGGCGCGGGCTCGACCGAGGTGGCCCGCACCATCGTGCGCCGCGTCCTCGACCTCGAACTCCTCGACCCGCGGAAGTACCAGGCCACTCCCGGCAAGCTGTCGATCACCCGGTACGACCAGGACTTCGGCAACACCGCCTGCGACGTCCACGACGGTTTCCTGCACCCCCAGTTCGACTCGGCCGCCCCGCCCGGCGCGCCTCCGACGGGGCCCACGACCGACCCGTACGACCGCAGCCGGGACATCGAGCACTCCGGCACGGAGACGTGCGGCACGGTGTCCCGCACCTGACGGGATCCGACGGGACCTCGATGGGGTCCGACGGGCGTGCGAAGGGCCCCGCGGGACGGAGACCGCGGGGCCCTTCTTCGCCAGCACCGACGTCAGGGCAGCGCCGGTGCCTGGGGAGCGGCGCCGGGGGTTGCGCCGCGGGTCTTGGTACGGACACGAGGTATGGCTACGGGGGGTACGGACACGGGGCACGGGACTTGGGACCGTGGAGCAGAGGGGAGCGGAAGCCGAAGCCTGGGGGTGTGCCCGGCCCGTGGAACAGCTTCCGCCGGACGGCCCCGGGCGTCCCCGGAGCCGACCGTTCTCTTGAGTGACCGGGCTGCTGTCCCCTGCCGTCCGGTCACACCCCTGGGACGAGGTCCCACGACGTACGGCACGATCCGTACGTCTCATCGCCCCAGTGGAGCCACGCGTGGTTCTTTCGGGCCCGCCCCTGGCTGGCACGGACACCGGGACCAACGAAGTCCGCGGCGCCCCGGTCACGCGCCGTACGGGTGAGAGGGCATGCGTACGTGCGTGCGTCGCGTACGGGGTCAGACGCGGCCGCGGCACAGCTCCAGCAGCGTCATGGCGAGCGAGGTGCCGGGCTTGCCGAGCGCGTCCCTGAAGTGGGCGAGGATCTCCATCTCGCGCGAGAGGTTCACCCGGCGGCCACCGGACTCGATCCGGGCCTCCTGGATCACCTTCGACACGGCCATCCGTTCCTGGACGAGGCCGATGATCCGGTCGTCGAGGGCGTCGATGCGTTCACGGGCGCCGGTGATCACGTCCGCGGCCTCGTCGGTACGGGCGCCGGTCTTGTCGAGTACGTCGGCCATGGTGGGCTCCTCTTGGGATGAGGTGCCCCGGATCGGCAGGACCCGGAAACGACAGACGCCCCGGGCCTTGTCGGCCCGGGGCGCCTGGGAAGTCGCTTGTCAGTTGCTCAAGCAGCACGACCATGGCAGCCGGTGGGCCGGTTGCCATAGGTAAACACGAAGGTCGCCTGCGTGAGCATGCAAGCAGTATGCCCACAGGGCCGTGCCACGTCCAAGCCGGTTCGGATCCTGAGACCCGGACTCGGACCCGGACCCGGACCCGGCTCCGGGCGGGTAGGGCTTCGGCCCGGTTCGTTCGGCTGCGGGCCGGTGGGGGCCGGCCGCGCAGTTCCCCGCGCCCCTGAGGCGGGGGCTTCGCCCCGCGTCCCCCGCCCGCCCGGTTCGTTCGTTCGGCTGTGGGCCTGGTGGGGGCTGGGCGCGCAGTTCCCCGCGCCCCTCAGAAGCGCTGGCGCGCAATTTTCAGCCCGTCCGGCGTTTGAGGACGAGGCCGTTCAGGCCGATCGGGGGTTTGGGGGCGGAGCCCCCAAGTAGGGATGGGTCGGGTAGGGGCGGCGGGGGCGGAGAACCCGGCGCAGGCACGCACGCGTGGACCCCCGGTAGACTCGATACCCCACACCCCCTGCTCACCGCCGGAAGGCAAACCGTGCCAGAAGCGTCCCCCGCCGCCCCCGACACCGTCCTGGTCGTCGACTTCGGTGCGCAGTACGCCCAGCTCATCGCCCGCCGCGTCCGCGAGGCCCGGGTCTACAGCGAGATCGTGCCGAGCACCATGCCGGTCCAGGAGATGCTCGCCAAGAACCCCGCGGCGATCATCCTCTCCGGAGGCCCCTCGTCGGTGTACGCCGAGAGCGCCCCCCGCCTCGACCGAGCGATCTTCGAGTCCGGCGTCCCCGTCTTCGGCATGTGCTACGGCTTCCAGCTGATGGCGACGACCCTCGGCGGCACGGTCGACAACACCGGCGCCCGCGAGTACGGCCGTACGCCCCTGCACGTCTCCAAGTCCGGATCGACCCTCTTCGAAGGCACCCCGGACGAGCAGTCGGTGTGGATGTCGCACGGCGACGCGTGCAGCGCCGCCCCCGAGGGCTTCACGGTCACGGCGTCCACGGACGTCGTCCCGGTCGCGGCCTTCGAGAACGACGAGAAGAAGCTGTACGGCGTCCAGTACCACCCGGAGGTCATGCACTCCACGCACGGCCAGCAGGTGCTCGAGCACTTCCTGTACCGCGGCGCGGGCCTCACGCCGAACTGGACGACCGGCAACGTCATCGACGAGCAGGTCGCCCTCATCCGCGAGCAGGTCGGCGACAAGCGCGCCATCTGCGGCCTCTCCGGCGGCGTGGACTCCGCCGTCGCCGCCGCCCTCGTGCAGAAGGCCATCGGCTCCCAGCTGACCTGCGTGTACGTCGACCACGGCCTGATGCGCAAGGGCGAGACCGAGCAGGTCGAGAAGGACTTCGTGGCCGCGACCGGCGTACAGCTGAAGGTCGTGGACGCGGAGGAGCGCTTCCTCACCGCGCTCAAGGGCGTCTCGGACCCCGAGGAGAAGCGGAAGATCATCGGCCGGGAGTTCATCCGGGTCTTCGAGCAGGCCCAGGCGGAGATCATCGCCGAGGCCGCGGAGGGCGAGGACGTCGCCTTCCTGGTCCAGGGCACGCTCTACCCGGACGTGGTCGAGTCCGGTGGCGGCACCGGCACGGCCAACATCAAGTCCCACCACAACGTGGGCGGCCTCCCCGAGGACCTCGAGTTCGAGCTCGTCGAGCCGCTGCGCAAGCTGTTCAAGGACGAGGTCCGGATGGTCGGGCAGGAGCTCGGTCTCCCCGACGAGATCGTCCAGCGCCAGCCCTTCCCGGGCCCGGGCCTGGGCATCCGGATCGTCGGCGAGGTGACGAAGGAGCGGCTCGACCTGCTCCGCGAGGCCGACGCCATCGCCCGCGAGGAGCTCACGGCGGCCGGCCTGGACCGTGACATCTGGCAGTGCCCGGTGGTCCTGCTCGCGGACGTCCGCAGTGTGGGCGTCCAGGGCGACGGCCGCACGTACGGCCACCCGATCGTGCTGCGCCCCGTCTCCTCCGAGGACGCGATGACCGCCGACTGGTCCCGCCTCCCGTACGAGGTCCTCGCCAAGATCTCGACCCGCATCACCAACGAGGTCGCGGACGTCAACCGAGTCGTCCTCGACGTCACGAGCAAGCCCCCGGGCACGATCGAGTGGGAGTAGTCCCACCCGTCAGGTCCGCCTGAGAGTCCGCACCGGCTCTCCGGGCGTCCAGACCTGGACGACCAGATACGTGTCGTCCTCGACGTAGGTCCGTACGACCTCCGTCAGCTCGGTGCGGAAGAGGTGGAACGGCTCCGGCGGTTCCACCTCTTTCACGTACACGGCCTTGACCGCCCCGTCGCCGACCTCGACGGCCCGTCCACCGATGCGGACGTCCCCGCCCCCCATCGCCGTGCCCGGCCCCGGGTTCGCCTGGAGCGCGAAGCGCGGGTCGCGGCGCAGGTCGAGTGCCTTGAGCGAGTCCGGCATCATGCCGAGCCACAGCTCGCCGCGCAGGAAACGCACCTCCAGGCCGGTGGTCCGGGGCGAACCGTCCTTGCGGAGGGTCGCGAGGACGTGGTGCGTGAAGGCCCCGAAACGCTCCTCGACCGACCGGGCGAGTGAGGGTTCGGCGGTGGCGAAGGTGCCCCAGCGCGCGGGGTTCACCTCTTCGGCAGGGCTTTCGGCAAGGCCGTTGGTAGCGCTCATACAGTGAGTGTGGCGCCCATACCCGACACCTCCTGTCGGGTATGGGCGGGCGCTCGGTCGGCGATCTCGGGCCCCGGCTCCGGCCCTCTCGTAACGGTTGCGCACTCTCTTCACCGAACGGCTCTGTTCTCCTGCACCGACCAGAGGTAACTTCCGCTCCGTATCGGACACGCCAGTGCTGGAGGACCTATGCAAGGGCCCACGCCGCCCGTGCCCCTGCCCACCGACCAGCTGCAGTTCGCCATGCCGCCGATGTACGACTCGTTGGACGACGAGCGACGTCATCGCAAGGAGCGGTTGGCCGGGGCGCTGCGGATCTTCGGGCGGCTCGGCTTCGAGGACGGGGTCTCCGGTCACATCACCGCGCGCGACCCGGAGTACAGCGACTGCTTCTGGGTGAACCCCTTCGGGATGCCCTTCAAGCACGTCACCGTGAGCGACCTGGTCATGGCCAACCAGGACGGGCAGGTGATCGAGGGCCGCTACCACGTCAACCAGGCGGCGTTCACCGTGCACGCTCAGGTCCACGCCGCCCGCCCCGACGTCGTCGCCGTCGCGCACTGCCACTCCGTGCACGGCCGCGCCCTGTCCGCCCTCGGTGACCTGCTCGACCCGATCAGCCAGGAGAGCTGCGCCTTCTACGAGGACCACGCGCTGTACGACTCGTACACCGGTGTCGCCGTGGACACCGAGGAGGGCCGCCGGATCGCCTCCGCGCTCGGCACCCGCAAGGCGCTCGTGCTGCGCAACCACGGGCTGCTGACCGTGGGCGACTCGGTGGACGCGGCGGCCTGGTGGTTCCTGTCGATGGAGCGCTCCAGCCAGGTCCAGCTGACCGCACGGGCCGCGGGCCGCCCCCTCCTCATCGACCACAAGCAGGCGGTCGCGACCCGGGAGCAGCTCGGCGGCGACCTGGTGGCGTGGATCAACTACCAGCCGCTGTGGCAGGACATCAGCCGCGGCGAACCGGACCTCCTCAGCTGAGTTCCGGTGCGCGACGGCTAGAAACCCCGCAGTACGGCCGCCTTGGTCGCCGCGAACTCCTCGTCCGTGAGCACCCCGTCGCGATGCAGCTCGCCCAGCTCCCGCAGCCGCCGCAGCAGTACGTCGTGATGGTCGGCCTGGGCCGGTACCGATGCTGCCACCGGTGCCGATCCTGGTCCCGCCGCGGCGGTGAGCTGCGGCGGCCGGTCGACGTGCTCGCCCGACCGGAGGGACGGATGCGGCAGTCGGGCGGTCACCGCGGCGGCGACGAGCGCCGTGAGCAGGTCGCGGCGGGCGCTGCCCCACAGGTCGAGGGCGAACGGATCCTTCTCCGGCGGCAGTTTGGAGAACACGGTCTCGCGCGTCACGAACCGCAGAAACCCGTCCTCGTACCCGGAATTGGGCAGCCACTCCACCTGCACCAGGTCCCCGACGGCGATGATCCGCGGCCCCGTCGCCCGCTTGACCCGGTCCGAGGTGTCCGCCCAGTCGATCCGCACCTGCGCGCCGTCGAAGGAGACCGTGCCGTCGCTGGACCGGACGGACACGGGCACGGGCGGCCCCGCGAGGAGGAAGGCCTTCGCCGGCTCCTTGGGGATCTGGTCCAGGAGCAGGGCGTGCCGGATCTCCTCGGCGACGTACTCGGCGACCCCGGTACGGTCGATGTCGACCGTCAGCCGGTACGGGTCCGCCGCGTCGGGCAGCCGCCCGCCGGTCGCCTGCAGCAGCGGATCGGCACCCTCACGGAGCCTGAGGCGCAGTCTGCCGCGCTTGCGTTCGGGTTCGTAGACGATGCCTGAAACCGCCTCCAGGGGAACGGCGATCTCTCCGTACGTCTGCCGGAACAACGGCACGGAGCGATGGAGTCCCGGCGTGATCCTGACCGTGCTGCCGTCGAAGGCCCAGGTCCCGTCGCGCTGGATGATCTCGGCCATGGGGAAATTCTCGCAGCCGGGTCAACACGGGGTAACCGCGCTTCACCCACGCTGACCGGACCTGCCCGACGCGGGCACTGTTTCGTGCGGCACAATGCCCTGTCATCGCAAGGCAGTTGCAAGTCTTGCGAGGCAGCTCTCGGCGCGGGGAAGGCGGCAGCGGGCGTGGCGGTGCAGGAGGCGAGACACGGCGCGGAGCGCGGTGGCGGGCTCGGTGCGGGACAGGGGGCGGCGCACACGGGCGGCTGCACCTGCGGGGACTGTCCGCACGGGGCGCGCGAGGGGCACCGGCGCGCCGTCGCCGCGTTCCTCGCCAGGCGCGACGAGTTGGCGTCCGGACAGGGACTGCCCGCCGCCGTCGCGCACTCGGCGTCCGCGTCCCGGCAGTGGGTTTCCGACGAACTCACCCAGTCCGCCGACCTGGTCGCCGAGCGCGGACGCGTCGACGGCGAGGCATGGCTGGGACGCCTGTGGCGACGCACGGCGTACGCGGTGTGGGGGACCGTCCTGACCCTGCTCATCGTCCAGGCGCTCACGGCGATCGGCGCGGGCTGGACGGCGGCGCGCACGGCGGGCCTGCTGGCCGCCCTGGTGGTGGCCGCCGGGCTGACGGGCGCGGGCTATCTGCACCGGGCGCGGGGCGGGGCCCTCGCCCCGGTCGTCGGTGAGGACAACCGCCTCTCCACCTCACGGGCGATGGCCGCCGGCTGGGTCCTGTTCGTCGTCTACGCCGTACTCGTCCTCGTGGGCCAACTGGCGGCGGCCTCCGCCCACGGCGAGCGCGACGACCTGATCGCCGGACTCGAACTCGCCCGCGGTGCGGGTGTGGTGACCGTCGTCGCCGTCGTCTGCGCGATCGCGGTGGTGGTACGCCGGGTCGTGGGCCTGCGGGTCCTCGGGCAACGCCTGCAGAAGGTACGCGCGGACCGGCCGCGCGCCGCCGACCTCCTCACGGACGACTCCGGCCGGGGCAGCTTCGCCGACATCCAGTACGTCGTCATCGGCGCCGTCGCACTGGTCTTCGCGGCGGTACGGCTCGCCAGGCGCCCGGAGCAACTGCCCGACCTCCCCTGGGGTCTGGCGCTCCTGGTCCTCGTCTCGGCGGCCACCTACCTTGCCGGGAAGTACGCCGAGGGCGGCCGCCCCGTCATCCTCTCCGTCGTCCGCTCCCGTGAGGCCGGCGACCTCGACGCGCCGATTCGCACCGGCGACGACATCGAGATCCGGGGCGCCGGATTCGTGCCACCCGGCGCCCAGAGCGCGGACCGTCTGTCCCGCATGGTCGTCCGCATCGGCGCGGTGCACGTCCATGTCCCGCTGGTGCCGGTCCCCGGCGGCTTCAGCAACCCCACGGACGCGGTCCTGACCGTGCCGGTCCCGGTCGACGTGGAACCCGGCCGGGTGGAGGTCCAGGTCGTCACGGCAGCCGGAGTGGAAACGAACCGCTGCCTGATCGAGGTGACGGACTGAACTCCGCGGCTGCGGGCGGGGGCCTCACCGGAGTAAGTTCGAATGCGGGCGGGTGGGCTCACCGGAGTCGTTCGACTGCGGGCCGGTGGGGGCCGTTCGCGCAGTTCTCCGCGTCCATCGAGGGCGCGCCCGCGCCATCGAAAAAAAACTGGCCCCGAGCGTTGAGCGGGAGCCCGCTCTCGTACGTATGGTCTGTTGAGGGGGCAACGGCACGTGGCGAGAGGCGGCGGAGAGCGATGACTCACGGTATGCGGTCGGACACCCAAACCCCCTATCTCGACGGCGGCGGACGAGACTGGCGGGACACCGCCACCCGCTACGCCCTGTTGCCCCTGCGCGTCTTCCTCGGCGTCACCTTCATCTACGCCGGCCTCGACAAACTCACCAACAGCGCCTTCCTCTCCGACTCCGGCTCCGGCTCGATCGGCGAGCTGATGCGCAACGTGCACGACTCCGCTGCGATCCCGGCCCTCGTCGACCTCGCCCTGAAGAGCCCCGTCGGCTTCGGCTACGCCATCGCCTTCGGCGAACTGGCCGTCGGCATCGGCACGCTCATCGGCCTGCTGGCCCGCCTCGCGGCCCTCGGCGGCGCGCTCATCTCCCTCAGCCTGTGGATGACGGTGAGCTGGGCCTCCGACCCGTACTACTACGGCAACGACCTCGCCTACCTGATGGCCTGGCTGCCCCTGGTCCTCGCGGGCGCCTCGTACTTCTCCGTCGACGCGGCCTTGCGCGCGAGGCGCGGCCAACGGTCCGGAAACCTCCGCTACTGAGCGACGCGGGGCAGGGCGGTTCAGCGCGGAGCGTCGCACGACATCGCAGGGTGGATCGCACGGCCTTGCGAGGGTGGATCGCACGGCATCGCGGGCTGGTAGGTGCAGGGAGTGGATCGCCCTGCACCTACCACTGCTCCGTTCACGCCCCCGCTATCCGGACACCCCCGCTCCCCGTCGCCGCAACCGTCGCCGACGTATGCCATGGGTCAGGAACGTCACCGCGCCCGCCAGGCAGAGTCCACCCGTGACGACGGGGATGATCGCGAACCACGGTGTGTCCCACCAACCGCCGGCGTCGCCCGCGTAGGTGACGCCCGCGGCGGTGAGGAAGAGGCCGGCGACCAGCTTTCCCGGCTGGAACTCATGACGTGGCACGGATCACCTCCGCCTGTCCCACGCCGACCTGGAGGTTCAGGTCGAGCGTGCCGCCGTTCTTGCCGCCGGCCGGGGCCGGCAGGGTCACCTGCTTGTGCTTGCCCGGTTGCACGTCCACGTCCTTCTTGCCGTCGCCCGGCAGCTGGATGTCCCCGACGCCCACGTCGATGTTCAGCTTCACGGTCGCGTCCTTGGGGACGATCACCTTCAACTGGCCCGCGCCCACCTCCGCGGTCGTCGTCACCGTCTGGCCCTTGGTGAGGCCGAGACGGGTGAGATCGAGGGTGCCCACACCCGTGCCGAGGTCGAAACGCTCCGGGACCGCGGCAGCGGTCCTGGGAGTCCACTCGACCCGCATCCAGTGGGTGCTGATGTCCTTCGGCATGGCCACGGAGCCGGCCAGCAGCGCCGCCGTGATCACTGCGAGGAAGATCGACCCCGCGCCCGTACGCCCCACGAACGCGCTGAGTGCGATGCCCAGGCCGAACACGACGAGCGCGCAGGACAGACCGGTCTGCAGGCTGGTGGCGAGCGGATGGTCGTTCCACGTCAGGCCCGTGCCGAGGCCGCCCGCGACCAGGGCGAGCAGGAAGACCCAGCCGCCGATCCAGCGCGGGCCGCGCGGCTGCGGCTCACGGGCCGCGCGGAGGTCCCGTATGTCCGGGCGGGGCGTGCCGCGGGCGATGTTGAGCGCCGCCGCGACATCCCGGTCCCGGGCGTCCGGCGGGCCCCACAGATAGCCGGTGCCGCCCACGTGTGAGCCGTCCTTGACGATCGGGTCGCGCCACCAGGAGGGGTAGGAGACGGGGACGGGCGGGGCCTGCGCCTCCGGTGGGGCGTCCGCCACCGCCTGGGCGGCGAGCGGGTCGGGGTCCGGGGCGCCGCGCTGCTGCGACCAGTACCCCGCGCCCGCGAGAAGCAGGGACAGGACGACGGCGAACGTCAGCACGCTGCCGTTGCTCAACATCGACAGGAACACCCCGCAGCCGACCAGCGCGAAGAGCACGGCCGCCAGCGCGTGGCCGTCGACGCGGCCGGTGAGGAGCTTGCGGACCTCGTTCTCCTCCTCGTCGTCGTAGGGAACGAACAGCCAGACGAAGCCGTAGAAGATGAGACCGATGCCGCCCGTGGCGGAGAGCACGGCGAGCACGATCCGGAAGATCACCGGGTCCATGTCGCACTGCCGCCCCAGCCCGGCGCACACACCGCCCAGCATCTTCTGCCGCCGGTCGCGCCGGAACCTGCGCGGGCCCTCGGGCGCCGGCGGCTCCCCGTGCGCGCGCGG
>LRTP01000441.1 GCA_001550305.1 Streptomyces diastatochromogenes | reverse complement strand
GGTGGCCGTGCTGCGGCGGGCCGTCGGGCGCGGGGTCACCCTCGTCGACACCGCCGACAACTACGGTCCCTCGATCGCCGAGGAGCTGGTCGCCGAGGCCCTGCACCCGTACGCCGAGGGCCTGTTGATCGCGACCAAGGGCGGTGTCGTGCGCACCGGCGACCGCGCCTGGCACGTCGACGGGCGGCCCGAGCGGTTGCGGGCGATGTGTGAGGCGAGCCTGCGGCGGCTGCGGCTCGAGGCGATCGATCTCTACCAGTTGCACCGGCTCGACCCGGCCGTGCCGATGGCCGAACAGCTGGGCGCGCTCGACGAGTTGCGCGCGGAGGGCAAGATCCGGCACATCGGGCTCGACTCCGTCACCACCGAACAGCTCGAAGAGGCCATGGAGTTGACCGACATCGTCTCGGTCCAGAACCGCTTCAACCTGCTCGACCGCGACTCGGAGCCGCTGCTGAAGCTGTGCGAGGCGCGCGGCATCGCCTTCCTGCCCTGGTTCCCGCTGGGCAACGGCTCCCTCACCGCCGACCCGGCGTGCGCCCGGATCGCCGCCGCGCACGGGGCGACAGCGGGGCAGATCGCCCTGGCCTGGCTGCTGCACCGCTCCCCGGTGCTGTGCCCGACCCCGGGCACGGGATCCCTCGCCCATCTGGAGGAGAACCTCGACGCGGGCGCGGTGCGGCTCACCGCCGAGGACATGGCGGCGCTGGGTTGACCCTGCCCCTGGGACAAGGACGAGGATCCCGGGCATGGACAAGTACCTGAAGCAGACGCCGTACAGCGATCCGGGCGACGCCCTGGGCCTCGGCGGACTGCCCCGTGATCCGGGTCAACTCGCCCGTGTCGTCAGAGATCTGATCATCCATCGGGGCGAGGGTCCGCGCTTCGACTACGCCATCCCCGAGGAACGGGTGCACGCGGACGCGGAGTCGCGTTACGCGACGGAGGTGCTGCGGATCCTCGCGGAGCGCGGTGACGCGCCGCTCACCGAACGGCGGGCGCCCGCGGAGCGGTTCGTGGGCACGTGCCGGGACTTCGCGCTGCTGCACTGCTCCCTCCTGCGGGCCACGGGGACGGCCGCCCGGCTCCGTTGTGGCTTCGCCCGGTATTTCGACGCGTACTACGCCGACCACTGGGTCACCGAGTACCGTCTGCCGGACGGCAGTTGGCGGCTGGCCGACCCGCAGGTCCACCACGAGTACGACATCGGCTTCGACCCGATGGACGTGCCCCGCGACCAGTTCCTGGTGGCCACCGACGCCTGGCGGGCGTGCCGCGAGGGAGGAGCCGACCCCCGGAGGTTCGGCGTGTTCGACCTCAACGGGATCGAGGGCCTGTCGTATCACGGCCTGTGGTTCGTCCGCGCCGACGTCCTGCGCGACCTGGCCGCCCTCAACGGCGTCGAACTACTGCCCTGGGACGCCTGGGGCCCGGAGATCCTCGACGACGCCGCGCTCGACGCGGACGAGCTCGCCCTGATCGACTCCGTCGCCGCGGCCGGCGGCGAGGACGAGCTGCGACGCCTGTACCGGGATCCGAGGCTGACGGTCCCGGACGAGATCGTCTCGTACACCACCTATGGCGGCGTACGAAAGGTCACGCTGGGTCGGGCCTGAACGGTGTGCCCTGGTGGAAGTACAGGCGCCAGCCGTCCTCCGTCCGCCGCCACAGCGAACTCCGGTGCACGCGGCGGCCGCTGTCCTCCTCCGTGTCGAAGGTGAGGTGGACCAGGTCCGGTGCGAGCTGGACGCCCTTCATCCGCGAGGCGGTGAGGGGCCGCGACCCGGGCACGTCCTTGCCGGTCAGTTCGGCGAGGACGGCGGCGCGGTCCCACAGCCGCCCGGAGCTGCCGAACTCGTAGAAGTCGGGGTGGAGCAGCGCTCCGAGCCGCTCCGGCGAGCGGCGGACCTCCGCGTCGAGCAGCCTCAGTTCGCCCATGATGGCGGCCTCCACGGCGGGGTTGTGCTCAGGCACCGGTCAGCTCCTCGAGTTTGACGACCGTGTTCCAGTTGCGGGTGGTGACGGTGACGCCCTTGAGGAGCCGCGACTTCGACAGGGCCTCGGCGAGCTTGGAGCGTCCCAGGCCGTCGGGTGCGTACAGATAGAGCGCCCGGTCGCCGAGGCGGAACTCCTCCGGCAGGAACACCGCCGGGTCGACGGAGGCGAAGCGCTCGGCGTCGACGGGGCCCGAGAAGTAGGTGACGTGCAGCTGCTTGGCCTCCAGTTCGGCGGCCGGGAACGGGCACGCCTCCCGTACGGCCCTCAGATAGGCGTGGTCGCGGACCAGTACGCCGACGCCGAAGCCGAAGTGCTTCTCCATGGCCTCGGCCAACTCGGCCGCCAGGGAGTCCTCGTCCCCGCGGTCGGTGGAGAAGACGGCGTTGCCGCTCTGGAGATACGTCTGTACGTCGCCATGGCCGAGTTCCTCGATCAGTGTGCGCAGCTCGGCCATCGGCACCTTCTTGTTGCCGCCCACGTTGATCCCGCGCAGCAGTGCCGCGTACGTCGTCGTCATCCGCACACCATAGGACGGAGTCGGGCCCGAGCGGATCAACACCCGCACCCCGGTCCCGATCGGCGACCGCACCCTGATCCGGATCCCCGAGAGGCCCGGATAGGTGTAAGGGGCCCCTGTCCTCCCCAGTGCGGAGACGACGGGGTCCGCGGGGAGGAGCGGGAGGTCCCGCGGTTCACCGGGCAGCACGAGGAGACGTTCTTATCCGACCCCTACCTTCATAAGCAGAGGTGACGGCAGGGGGCTGTCACCGTGCACAAGGGGGCTGGCCCGTCATGGGGAACGGAGACATACGGGTGCGGGGCATCGCCGCGCGGGCAGGCGGCTGGAGCGCCCGGCACCGATGGGCCGCCGTGGGAATCTGGGTGCTGTTCGTCGTCCTGGCGATGGGGCTCGGCTCGGCGGCGGGCCGCGTCGACGTCAAGGAGAGCGATCAGCTCAAGGGCGAGACCCACACCGCCGCGAAGATCATCGAGGACTCGGGGATCAAGGCCCCGGCCGGTGAGAGCGTCCTGATCCAGGGGAAGGACGCGAACGTCAAGGCGACGGACGCCGACTTCCGCGCCGCCGTCACCGCCGTCGTCAAGGCCGTCGAGGGGACCGGCAAGGTCACGGACGTGACCTCCCCGTACGACACGAAGACGATCTCCAGGGACGGGCGCAGCGCGCTCGTGCAGTTCGACATGCGGGGCGACGCGGACACCGCGGGCGACCGCGTCGAGCCGGTGCTGAACGCCGTCAAGGGCGTCCAGAAGGACCATGCGGGGCTGCGGATCGAGGAGATCGGCGGCGCCAGCATGCAGAAGACCTTCTCGGACGCGTTCGGCGACGACTTCAAGAAGGCCGAGTACTCCGCGGTGCCGGTGGCCCTCGGTATTCTGCTGATCGCCTTCGGCGCCCTGGTGGCGGCGCTGCTGCCGGTGGCGCTCGCGCTCACCGCGATCATGGCGACGATGGGCCTGATGGGCATCGTCAGCCACCTCCAGCCGATGAGCGACACCGCCAACTCCGTGATGCTCCTGGTGGGTCTGGCCGTCGGCGTCGACTACTGCCTGTTCTATCTGCGCCGCGAGCGCGAGGAGCGCGAGGCCGGCCGGGACGCCGGGGCCGCGCTGCGGATCGCCGCCGCCACCAGTGGCCGCGCCATCGTCGTCTCCGGTGTCACGGTGTGCGTGGCGATGGCCGGCATGCTCTTCACCGGGCTCGCCGAGTTCGAGGCGATGGGGCTGGCCTCGCTGATGGTCGTGGCGGTCGCCATGGTCGGCTCGGTCACCGTGCTGCCCGCGCTGCTCTCGCTGCTCGGCGAGCGGGTCGAGAAGGGCCGCCTGCCGTTCCTGCACCCGGACAAGCGGCGGGCCAGGGGCAAGCGCGTCCGGTCCGCCGAGGAGGGCAGCCGGTTCTGGAGCGCGGTGCTGCGGGTCGTACTCGCCAAGCCCGCCGTCTCGCTGGTCGTCGCGGCCGGTGCGCTGCTGGCCATCGCCGCTCCCGCCCTCGGCATGAAGACGCAACAGCTGACGCTGGACAAGGAGTTCGGCAACTCGCTGGCGATCGTGGGGACGTACAACCGGGTCAACGACGCCTTCCCGGGCGGCTCCGAGCCGGCCGAGGTGGTCGTCAAGGCGCACGACATCAACGCCGCCGACGTGAAGGCCGCGCTCGCCGACTTCCGTACGCAGGCCATCAGTTCGGGTGCCTCGCGCGGCCCGGTCGACATCAAGGTGCACGCGGCGCAGAACGTCGCCTTCGTGTACGTGCCCCTCGTGGGCGGCTCCGACCAGGACAAGGCGGAGAAGAGCCTTCAGCTGCTGCGCGACAAGGTGCGGCCCGACACGCTCGGCAAGGTCGACGGCGTCCAGGCGCCGATCACCGGGCAGGTCGCCGGATCGCACGACTTCAGTGACCAGTTGCTGGGCTCGGTGGCCCCGGTCTTCGCGTTCGTGGTCGTCTTCGCCTTCCTGCTGATGCTGCTCTCGTTCCGCTCGCTGACGATCGCGATCACCTCGATCGTGCTCAACCTCCTGTCGGTCGCGGCGGCCTACGGCATCCTGGTCGCCGTCTTCCAGCACGGCTGGGGCGCCTCGCTGGTCGGCGCGGAGGGCGTGGGCGCCATCATCACCTGGCTGCCGCTGTTCCTCTTCGTGATCCTCTTCGGGCTCTCGATGGACTACCACGTGTTCGTGGTCTCGCGGATCCGTGAGGCGCGGCTGCGGGGCCGGGACACCAAGGACGCGATCCGGCACGGGGTGGTCACGACGGCCGGTGTCGTCACCAGCGCCGCCGTCATCATGGTCGCCGTCTTCGCCATCTTCGGGACGCTGTCCATGCAGTCCATGAAGCAGATGGGTGTGGGCCTGGCGGCCGCGGTGCTCATCGACGCGACGATCATCCGCGGGATGCTGCTGCCGGCCGTGATGGCGCTGCTCGGCGAGCGCAACTGGTATCTGCCGAAGTGGCTGAACCGGCTGCCGGACTTCACCCACGACGAGTCGCCGGAGGCCGCGTCCGGACCGCCGGCGGTCGAGGGCGAGAAGGTGGGCGTCTGATCTCCGCACGGTGAGGTCGTACGTGGCCGGGGCCGCGTCTGATCTCCGCACGATGAGGTCGCACGTGGCCGAGGCCGCGTCTGATCTCCGCACGATGAGGTCGTACGTGGCCGGGGCGCACACGCCCCGGCCACGTTGCCGTGTGTCGGGTCTACGCCTGGCGCAGGCGCAGCTCGGCCTCGATGAGGTCGGCCGCGCGCCCGGTGCCGCCCTCCCCCGCCATCTCCTCCCGGATCACCGCCAGGCGGCGCGCCACCTCGGGATCCTCGACCAGGGCGAGGACCGCCTCCCGCAGGGTCTCAGCCGTGGCCTCCGTCATCGGCAGGTGGCGGGCCACGCCCAGCGCCTGGAGCATGTCGGCGTTGCCGAACTGGTCGACGGCCTGCGGTACGGCGACCATCGGGGTGCCGGTGGCCAGCCCCTCCTGGCTGCCGCCCGCACCGGCGTGCGTGATGAACGCGTCGGCCTGGCGGAGGATCGCGAGCTGGGGCACCCACGGGTGGACCTCCACGTTGCCGGGCACCTCCCCCAGCTCCGCGGGGTCGACGAAGCGACCGATCTGCAGCACGACGTGCCAGCCCGGAAGCCCTCCGAAGGCCTCGACGCACGCGCGGTAGAAGGCGGGCTGCTTGGTGAAGCTGGAGCCCAGGGACACGAGCAGGACCTTCTCGGCGTCGGCGGGCCGCCGCCAGTCCCCCTGCGCGGCGCGGTCGCCCTGGCAGGCGCCGACGAAGGTGTACCGCTTCTCGTCGACGCGGTCGGCGTTCGGCTGGAGAGCCTTGGGGATGAGGACGAGGCACCGGTCGGGGCGGCCCATGAAGCCCTCGACGCTCAGGTCCATGCCGTTCTCCGCGATCCAGCGCGCGAAGGTGTCGTAGAACACCTTGCCGCGCGCGGTCTGCTTGAGCGGCTCGAACAGCGGTTTGCCGACCTCCTCGTCATACCCCTCCCAGGCGACGAGGTTCGGGGAGAGCTGCACGATCGGGACGCCCCAGCGGTGGGCGAGCACCCGGGCCGGGTACGCGGTGATGTCGTACAGCACAAGGTCCGGTTCGTCGCCCTCGTAGGCCGCCGCGAGTTGCGGCTCTGCCTGCAGCGCGTCGGTCAGGAACGGCTCGATGTTGTCGATCAGCTCGGTCCCCCAGGCCTCCGGATCGTCGTCCGTGGGCAGGGTCGAATGCCAGAGCCTCGGCTCGGCCCCCGTCTCGGCGACCTTCTCTGCGAAGGCGGGCGGAATCGCGTACGTCACGCGATGACCGCGCGCCACGAGCTCGCGGATCACCTCGATGCTCGGGTTCACGTGTCCGTGGGCGGCGATGGAGAACATGGCGATGTGGGCGGGGCGGGTGGTCATGCGACGACCCTAGACAAGACGAGACGTCTCGTCCAACCTGTTTTCACTCGGACCGGCGGCCACCGCCGGCTCGGGACCGGCCCCGCCCCCTCACCTCCGGCCCCGCCCGCTCACCTCTGATAGCGGGCCAGCACCAGGTTCCCGTCCCTCACCAGCCGCTTTCTCAGCTCGGCGAGCCCGATCGCCCCGCTGTAGTACTCCTGGAACGCGGGGGTCGCCACCTTGTCCTTCCACTCGGGATAGCCGCGCACGGACTGGGCAGGGGCGGGGCGGAGGTGGGAGGCGAGGGCGGCGCCGGTCGCCCAGCCGTCCTTGGCGGTGTGCAGGGCGGGGTCCTTGAGCGCCTCGGTCCCCGTGGGCAGCATCCAGTCGCCGAGGGCGAGGCGGACCATGTTCTCCGGCCGGAGCAGGAAGTCGATGAACGCGGCGGCCTCCTTCTTGTGCGGGCTGTCGGCGGCAATGGACAGCGTCTGCGGGCTGACGCCCTGGGCGAGCCCGTCCGCACCGGCCGGGGCGGGCAGCACCTGCCAGTCGAAACCCTTGGGCGCCTGCTGCACGATCTGCTGGCGGTAGGAGAACCCGAGCGGCACCATCGCGTACTTCCCGCCGAAGAACCCGGGCAGGGTGTCCGAGCCGCCGCTCCCGAGCGTCATGGGTGAGGCGCTGTGGTCCACGTCCGCCTGGTCGTGGATCGTGCGCGGTACGACCTGGTCGGCCGCGTCGAAGCGCACGGCCACCTTGCCGTCCGCGCCCCGGTGGAAGAGTTCACCGCCCGCCGACAGGGACAGGTTGAGCGTGGCGGACACGGGCTCCTTGAGCGGCCAGGCCACGCCGTACTTGCCGTCCCCGCTCAGCCGCCGGGTGATGGCCCTGAACTCCGGCCAGCTCCACGGGTGTTCGGGGGTCGGAATGCGTACGCCCGCCTTCCTCAGCCAGGTCGCGTTGGCGACGATCACCCGCGGTTCCTGGAGGAACGGCACGCCGTAGATCCCGTCCCCGAAGGTAGCCGTCTCCCAACTGCGCTGCGGGATGTCGGACTTGAGCCGGGCGGGCAGCAGGTCCCGGAGGTCGGCGAGGTAGCCGCCGTAGGCGAAGTCCGCGAGGTCGTCGGAGGCGTCGTGGATGATGTCCGGCGCCTCACCGCCCTCGAAGGAGGTGAGCAGCTGGTCGTGGACGCTGTCCCAACTGCCTTGCACGTACTCGACCTCGACGTCCGGATGGGTGGTGTTCCACTCCTTCACCAGTTCCTTGTTGGCGGTGACGGACTCCTCCTGCCAGGCCAGGGACTGGAAGCGGAGGGTGATCCGGCCGCCCGCCGAGCCGGTTCCGCCGCCGCCCGTGCAGCCGGCGAGGAGCAGGCCCACGACGAGGACGAGGATCCACTTGGGTCGCATCAGCTCTTCACCGCCCCGGTGAGCATGCCGCCCGTGATCCGGCGTTGGATCAGCGCGAAGACGACCAGGGAGGGCAGAGTCGCGAGGAACGCGGCGGCGGCCAGCGGGCCGAGGTCGGCGACGCCCTCCGCGCCGATGAAGTGGGTGAGGACGACCGGCAGGGTCTGTTTCTCCGGGGTCTTGAGCAGGACCAGCGCGAAGAAGAACTCGTTCCACGCGGTGACGAACGCGAACAGCGCCGTCGCCACGATGCCGGGGGCGAGCAGGGGTGCCGTCACCGAGACGAGGGTCCGGAGCTTCCCGGCGCCGTCGACCGCGGCGGCCTCCTCCAACTCGGCCGGTACCGCCCGTACATACCCGACGAGCATCCACAGCGCGAACGGCAGCGACCACACCACGTACACCAGCACCAGCCCGGCCAGGGAGTCGATCAGCCGCAGGTTCTTCAGCACCAGAAACAGCGGGATGATCACCAGCACGAACGGGAACGCCTGGCTGACCACCACCCACCCGGTCGCGGCCCGCGCGAGCAGCGTCCGGCGCCGGGCCATGACCCACGCCATCGGTGTCGCGATCACCACGGCGATCAGCGCGGCCCCGAGCGCCGCGAGCAGGGAGTTCAACGCGGCGTGCAGCAGCGGCTGTTCGTCGAAGGCCTGGCGGAAGTTGGCGAGGGTGGGGTGCCGGGGGATCCAGGTGGGGTGCAGAGTGCCCAGCTCGCGCGGCGACTTGAAGGCGGTGGAGATCAGCCAGAGGAAAGGGAAGGCGAGGAAGACGAGATAGGCGAGCAGGGCGACATACTGTCCGGCGCGGGCTCCGGTACTGGTCCTCATGACTCGTCTCCTCCCCTGATACGGCACACGAGGAAGACGGCGAGGAGCACCGAGATCACCGCGACCATCACGCAGCCCATGGCCGCCGCGTAGCCGAACTGCCCGTAGCGGAAGGCCTCTTCGTAGGCGAAGAGCATGGGCAGCCGGGTGCGGCCGCCGGGTCCGCCGTTGGTCAGGACGTAGACCACGGCGAACGAGTTGAAGTTCCAGATCAGGTTGAGTGCCGTGATCGCCAGCGCCACCGGTCGGAGGGCGGGCCAGGTGACCGTGCGGAAGCGGCGCCAGGCTCCGGCGCCGTCGACCGCCGCCGCCTCGTGGAGTTCGCGCGGGGTGTTCTGCAGCCCGGCGAGCAGGGCGACCGTCGTCTGCGGCATGCCCGCCCAGACGCCGACGACGATCACCGCGGGCAGGGCGGTGCCGAGACCGCTCAGCCAGTCGTGGCCGTCGCCGAGGCCGAGGTCGCGCAGGGTCTCGTTGAGGATGCCCGCGTCGGGGTTGTAGACGAGCCGCCACATGATGCCGACGACGACCTCGGGCATGGCCCAGGGAATGATCGCGAGGGCGCGGGCGAGCGGACGGAGGCGGAGGTCCTGGTTGAGCAGAAGCGCGAGGCCCAGGGCGAGGAGGAACTGCGGCACGGTCACTCCGACCGCCCACAGCAGTCCGATCCGGAACGATTCCCAGAACAGGGTGTCGTGCAGCAGGTCCTGGAAGTTGAGCGCCCCGATCCACTGTGTGGGCGCGGTCCGGCCCGACTGCGCGTCGGTGAACGCCAGCGCGATCCCATAGAGCAGCGGCCCGACGCTGAGCACCAGGATCGGGATCAGCGCGGGCAGCACCAGGAACCAGGCCCCGTGGTCGACGGGGCGCCGCCTCCCGCCCGCATCGGGGGTGCGCGTCGCCGACCGCCTGGTCGCGCTCGCCAATGTCATGGAATCGGCTCCTTCGCACGACTCGTGGCGGTCTGGCCGTCCCGGCGGCCCCCGTCATGGTCCTGACGGAGACGGAGGTCGTCAAGACACCTCGCACGCGGTCCGACCTGTGCGAATGCGACACTGGCCGACGGATGGCGGGAACGCGACGCCTTACCCGAAGGTCGTACACGAGGGTCGTGCACGGGCTGTGCGCGAGGACACGGAGGCGAAGGATGGACGAGGCACGGGCGCGGGACGTACTGGCCGCGGCCGAGGTGCTGCCCGGGCCGGCGCGGGACGCGACGCTCCTCGCCCTGGGCGAGAACGCGGTGTTCGCCGCCGGTGACCTGGTGGTCAAGGTGGGACGCGACGCCGAACTCCTCGAGCGCGCGCGGCGGGAACTGGACATCGCCGCGTGGCTCGCCGAGGCGGGCGTTCCCGCGGTGCGGGCGGCCGAGTCCGAGGCTCTGCTGGTGGACGGCCACCCGGTGACGGTGTGGCACCGGCTGCCCGATCCCGTACGCCCCGCCGAGCCGCGGGATTTGGCCGAACTGCTACGGGTGGTGCACGCACTGCCCTCCCCCTCCTTCCCCCTGCCGCCCCGCGAGCTGCTGGGCGGGGTGGAGCGCTGGCTGCGGCTCGCGGGCGAGGCGATCGACCCCGCGGACGCGGCCTATCTGCGGGCG
>LRTP01000440.1 GCA_001550305.1 Streptomyces diastatochromogenes | reverse complement strand
GACGACGGCACCGGCCAGTCCGGCAACACCCTCTACGACGGCTGGAACGACACCGGCGCCACCAACGCCGCCCTCGCCCTGAACGCCACCGAGTGGCTTTCCTCGTAGGCGAGTCGAGCCTCGTGAACGAGCCGAGCCTCTGAACGAGTCGAGCCTCTGAACGAGTCGAGCCTCTGAACGAGCCGAGCCTCGTGAACGAGTCGAGCAAGTGAGCCCGTGGCCCCTGGTGTGCGCACACCAGGGGCCACGGGCGCGGTCGTGTCCGGTCAGCGCTGGGTGTAGATGAAGCCGATCTTGTCGACCTCGTCGCCCGTGCGCCCGTGGAACCCGGCGATCTGCCAGCCCGACGGCGCCGTGCGGGTCACGCAGTCCGAGGTCGTCGTACCGCCCGTCAGGCCGTTGCCGAGGTTGGTGGTGAACTTGGCGTAGAAGATCCGGGTGTTGCCGTCCTTCACGCCCTGGCACAGCTGCGCCGAGGTGACGTACTCGCCGCTGCCGAGCGTGAGCGAGGAGGCGGTGCCGCCCGTGCCGCCGTGGGTCAGCGTCGTGCCGTTGCTCAGCGTCAGGCCCATCTGGTCGACGCGCGAGCCGCTGCGCAGGGTGAGGGTGGTCGCCCTGGCCCCGGCCGGCACGCTGTCGATGTCGTTGAAGTAGTCCCCGTGCGGGCCGCCGAACTGGTCGCTCAGCTGGAAGGAGGGGTTGCGCGACCAGGTGAACTCGGCGGTGATCGGGTCGTGGTCGGAGAGCATCAGCCCGTCCGAGGTCAGGAAGCTCGCGTGCTCGTTGTTGTAGCTCGTGGCGTTGAGCGTGACCAGCTTGCTGCCGCGGTACAGGATCTTGTCCACGACCTCGCAGGTGTTGGGCACGGTGGCGCCGGTCTGGTCGCAGACCAGCGCGTCGCTGCCCTTGGCGGGCGGGGTGCCGCCGCGGATGAGCTTGACCCAGGCGTCGGTCAGGCCGTTGGCCGCGCCGAACTCGGCGATCGTGTCGCCGGTGCGCGTGTAGCGGGTGTTGGTGTCACCCATGACCACCACGGCGTTGCCCTTGGAGTGGCTCTGGATGAAGGCCGTGAGCTGGTTGAGGTTGTCCGCCCGCGAGGCCAGGTCGCCGTCGTTCGTGCCCGCGTTGGTGTGCAGGTTGTAGAAGTCGACGTAGACGCCCTCGGCCAGCCGTTCCCGCATGAACGTGAAGCCCTTGGGGGTCAGGCAGTCGCCCGAGTCGATCTGGCAGGAGTTCCAGTGCACCCGCTCGAAGTCGTCGCTGTCGTAGGAGATCTTCGACAGGGTGTTGAGCCCGCTGCCGATCCCGGCGCCACCGCTGGTGGGTGTGCGGTAGGCGTGCGTGGTGTCGCCCGCGTAGAGATAGGCGTGGTAGTTGAAGTCCTCCTCCACGTGGACGATGTCGTACGGGCCGAGCCGCTGGCCTATCGCCGTGGTGCTGGTGTCGCGCGGGGTCGAGGCGCTGGAGAGGGCCGCGGGGAGTCCGGCGACGTTGTAGCTGAGCACGTTGAAGGTGCCCGAGTCGGCGGCTGCAGCGGCGGGGGCGGTCGCCGTGAGTCCGCCGAGGGCCGCGGCTGCCGCGGCCAGTGTGGCGAGGACTCTTCGGAGAGGTGACATGGGGGTGTCTCCTGGGGGCTGGGTACTGAGGGATGACGGGGCGTCAGTAGCCGACCGAGAACGTGGCGTCGGCCTTTTCGGTGCTGGTGGAGATGGGATCGATGCGCAGGACGTAGTTTGCGTGTCGGATGTGACGGTCCGGGTAGTTGAAGGAGCGGAAAGATGACCAGGAGGTGTCGGCCAGGCCCGCGGTCCGGTAGAACGTGGCGTCCTGCGCGAACGTCGTCGTGCTGTCGTTGACGTCCAGTTGCAGCTGGTAGTTGTAGTGCCTCAGATAGCGCGTGGGATAGCTGACGGACTGGAAGGACACCCCGGAGCTGTCGGCGAGCCCCGGCACGAGCTTCCACTCCGCGTCGGTGTACGGGTCGAACGGGTAGGCGTCGATCCGGCCGACGTAGTTGACGTGACGGATGTAACGGTCCGGGTAGTTGTAGGACTTGATGCGATTCCAGCCCGGCTTGCCGTACGCCGCCACGAGGTTGTCGTACTCGGTGGTGGTGATCGGCTGGATGGTGCCGTGCTTGGAGTTGACCGGCTGGGTGTAGAGCCGCTGGTCGACCGCGGTCCAGGTGCCCGCGGCCAGGTCGCCGGTCTGCCAGGCGTAGAAGACACCGTTGGGGGTGTAGGTGTCTCCCCAGAGGTACCAGGTGCTCGACGTCTGGGACTTGACGAGGATCGGGGCCTCGGTGCCGCCGTGCGCGACCGGTGTGCTGAACACGGTGAAGCTGCCCGGCTCCAGGGAGGTCGACTTGGCGCCGACCAGCGTCTGGTCCTTCTTGAAGTAGAGGTAGTTGACCCCGCCGACGCCCACGGCCAGGTCACCGTCGATGATGTCGTAGCCGGGGTCGAAGAAGACCTGAGCCGTCGACGCGGTCGCGAAGTCGGTGGTGTAGTTCACCATGATGACGTTGTGGCCCGTGGAGTTGACGGCCGAGTAGATGATCCCGTACTGGCCGCGTCCCGCGTCCCAGTACGCCTCCGGAGCCCAGCTGTGGGTGGCCATGTCGTGCAGCTTCAGCCGCCGGTAGCCGGTGAAGGAGCGCAGGTCGGCGGAGTCCCAGACATGGATGTACTGGCTCTGCAGGCTCCAGTCGGTGCCCTTGAGGTCGGTGGCGAGCACGACGAACGTGCCGTCCTGCTTACGGAGGATGAACGGGTCGCGCAGGCCGCCGGTGCCCCCGGTCGGGGTCACGACCGGGTTGTTCTGGTTCAGCGGCATCCACTGGAGCGAGTCGGTGCTGACGGCGAGGTGGAGGCCGTAGTCGTCACCGAGGCCGTTCGGGGACTCGGTGAAGTAGCCCATCACGTACGCGGATCCGGTCGCGGCGCGGGCGGACGGGGCGCCGATCGCGAAGGAGGTGGTCAGGGCGGCCATCGCCCCCAGCACGGTGCGGCGGGACGGCTGAAGGGGGCTGGGGCTGTCGCTCATCAGGTTCATCTCCCTCTCTTCCTCGGCTGAGGCTGAGGCCGTGGATGTGACTGTGGATGTCGATGCGGCTGCGGCGGTCATGCCCAGGCCGTCACGGGTACGAAGGAGCTGTCCTGGCGGAAGAGGTCGGTGCCGTCCGACACGTCCACACGGAGCTGGTAGTTGTAGTGGCGCAGGTAGTAGCCCGGGTAGTTGTACGACTCGAAGCGGACGGCGCCGTCGGGGGTGCCGGTGCGGATGACGAACGTCGCGTCCTTGGCGAACGTCGACGTACCGTCGTTGGCGTCGAAGCGGCCCCGGAAGTCCCAGTGGCGCAGGTGGTTGCCGGCCGCGTCCCGGAAGGAGTACGCGTTCGCGTCGGCGAGGCCCGGCACCACGGTGAAGGTGGACGCCTGCTTCTCGGCGGTGGTGCTGGAACTGCTGACCACGGGCAGGTTGAGCAGCGCGGACTGCTCCTGCCAGTAGCGGGTGGAGTAGTTGCCCGACCGGAAGGAACGGGTCACGCCCGTGGCCAGGTCGACACCGCCGGACACCGTCTCCTTGATCACGGTGAAGTGGCGGGCCGTTCCGGAGATGCCCGGCAGCTTCTTCGGGGCGGTCCAGGTCGCGAAGGTGTCGTAGCTGTCGCTGTAGTAGTAACTGCCGTCGCCGTAGCCGTCGAAGAAGATCCGCCAGGCGCCGTTGTCGAGCTGGATCACCGAGGGACCCTCACGGGTGCCGCCCCAGCCGGCCCAGTCGCCGGTGCGGGTGATGGTGTACGGCCCGGTCAGGCTGGAGGCGGTGGCGTACTCGATGTACTTCGTCGTCTCGTTCTTCGGGAACGCGTGGTACGTGGAGCCGATCTTCACGATGAATGTGTCGATGTGGTTGGCGCCGATGCCGGACAGGGCAACGGGAGAACTCCACCCGGTGAGCGCGGAGTTGGCGGCCCTCATCACATACGGCGTGAAGATCCACTCGTTGTCGGTGGTCGAGCAGGACACGATGACGTTCACGCTGCCGTCGCCGTCGACGAACCACTCGGGCGCCCACGCGCGGGACAGACTGGTGAGCGGGACCGTGTAGTCGTACAGGAAGGTCCAGTTGGCCCGGTCGGAGCTGCGGGCGAAGCCGATGGTGGTGCTGACGTCCTGCCAGGTGTGTGTGGTGTAAGTGAGGTAGTAGTAGCCGTCGGTGTGCTTGAACACGCTGGCGTCGCGGATGCGGTTGCTGGGCGGGGTGTAGGCGGAGGACTTGACGAGCCGGAAGTCCGTCGCGTCGTCGGATTGGTACACGTTCACGGTGCCGTCGTCGCTGTTGAGGAACGGCACGATGGTGTAGCGGGTGGCCGAGCCGTGGGCGGGGGCGGCCGCGGCGGCCGAGCCGAGCAGGCCGGGCAGTTCGCCCAGCACGAGTGCGGTCGCGGGTATCGCGACCATCGCGCGCAGCAGACTGCGGCGGGACGGGTCGAGCGGCGTCGAGGACGCGTTCCGGTCGGGGGTGATCATTTTTGCGGCTCTCCTTGCTTCTGTTGATCCGGATGGGGCGCGGCGGCTCCGCGTCCCCACCCGTCCTGCGCACACGTCGAGGTGCCGTCGCCTAGGCCTGGGCCAGGGCGGCGACCTCCTCGGCCGTGAGGGTCTTGCCGTACACACGGAAGTCGTCGACCGCACCCCGCAAGAAGGGGTCGGCGTACTGCGACCTGCCGAGGTACCCGGCACGTATGTGATTGCCGAAGTAGCGCGGATCCACCGTGACCTGGGCGTTCCGTCCGACCTCCTGCCCGTCGACGTACAGGACGGCGGTCCCGCCGCCGTACGTCACCGCCACATGCACCCAGCGGTCGGTGGGCAGCGGCGCGGAGTCGATGCGTTGCTCGGCGCCCGCGCCCCCGGCGGTGATGGCGTAGCGGAGGGTGCCGTCGCCGCTGAGCGGGGTGAGGAACATGTTGGCCGTGACGCCGGTGCCGAGGTCGAACACCCGGCTCCAGACGCCGGGTTGGCCGTCCAGCCGCACCCAGGTGGCCAGCGTGTAGACGGCGGCGCCCGCGAGGAGGTCGTCGGCCAGGCGTATGTACCCGTCCGTGCCGTCGAGCGCCACCGCGCCACCGTCGGCGCCGGCCGCCGTCCAGGCGGCACCGCCGACGAGCTGGGCCGCCTTCCCGTTCCCGGTGGCGTCGGCGGCCGTGCTCCCGGAGGTCTCGTCGAAACGGTGCCAGGCGGCGAACTCCGGTGGCGGGGGCGGCGGTTCACCGGTCTGCCAGTACACGGAGTAGTGCTGGTGGTGCACTCGGGAGATCGGCAGCAGTGAGACGTCCTGACCGTCGGCGCGGGCGGTGAACCGGAGCGGCTCCTGCGACTCCTGCCGTACGGATCCGGTGTCCAGGCGCGGCAGCCACGGCGTCGCCCGGTCCCCGTACGCCCCTGCCAGGACCACCGGGCCGTGCAGTACCGCCTGTACGTCGGGGTCGTCGGGCGTGGGCTCGACGACCGTGCGCATGGGCAGCGACACCTCGACCCGGTCCCCGGCGCGCCACTCCCGGTCGAGGGTCAGCCAGCTGCCGGGCTCCGGACGGTCGGGCAGAGCACGGCCGTTGAGTGTCGCGCGGGCGTCCGCGGCCCAGGACGGGATACGGACGAGCAACTGGTGTGCGGCCCGTCCGGCGGTGACGGTCAGCACGGTCGACGACCGATCGGGGAAGGAGGTGGTCTGCCGCCAAGTAATGTCTCTGTCCCGCCAGTTGACCTGCGACGGGATGAACAGGTTCACCAGCAGCCGGTGCCGGTCGTGCGAGTAGACCGTGTCGGCGAACTTCGCCTGTGTCTCCATGCCGGTGCCGTGGTCGCAGGAGAAGTTGTCGTAGTCGGTCGAGTACGCGTCCGGGTCGGTGCCCATGAAGGACGGCTGCTGCTTGAAGGCGCCGGGGCCCAGACCCGTGTAGTAGATGTTGAAGCCGTGCGCCGAGTCCGGGTCCTGCTCACCGAGCATCTGGTTGAACAGGGTGCGCTCGTAGTAGTCGAGCAGATCGGTGCGCCGAGGTGTGCGGAAGTGCAGCAGCCGGGTCAGCTTCAGCATGTTGTAGCTGTTGCAGTTCTCGCAGGTGTTGTTGGACAACTGGCCCGCGATGACGTCCGGTTCGTGAAATCCCTCGCCGTTGCTGTTCCCGCCGATCACGTAGGTGTGGTGGTCGGTGACGATCTGCCAGAAGTTCTCGGCGATCGTGCGATAGCGGTCGGGCAGACCCTCCTCCCACAGGCGCAGGGCGCCGACCATCTTGGGGATCTGGGTGTTGGCGTGCAGCCCCGCGAGCTTGTCCTCGTTCCTGGCCAGCGGGTCGAAGACGCGGGCGTGTGTGAAGCGTTCGGCGACGGTGAGCCACTTGGCGTCGCCGGTGAGGGCGTGCAGATCGGCGAACACGTCGTTCATGCCGCCGAACTCCGTCTCCAGCACCCGCTGCATCTGCTCGTACGACAACGGCTCGGTGCGCCGGTCGACCCACTCGGCCTGGCGCAGCACGACGTCGAGGGCCTGACCGCTGCCGGTCAGCCGGTGCTGCTCGACCAGCCCGGCCATGATCTTGTGGATCGTGTAGTACGGCGCCCATACGCCGGTCCCGGCTTCGAGGCGGTCGAAGAAGCTCTCGGGGAACGCGGACAGATAGCCCGCGCCGAAGCCCGCGGCGGGGGAGGCGGCCTGGCACTCGGCGAGCGCCGCGACGAGCCGGTGGCCCTTGTCGCGCAGGGCCCGCTCCCCGGTGTTGGCGTAGGCGAGGGCGAGCCCGGAGAGCAGATGGCCGGTCGAGTGGCCGCGCAACTCGACGCTCGGGCCCTCCCAGCCACCGCACGGCTGGGCGGTGCTGGGCAGACCGACGTTCGTACGGAAGGTGTGGAGCAGCCGGTCGATGTCCACGAAGCGCAGATAGGCGGAGTTGCGCCGCTGGTTGGCCCGGAACGCGCTGTCCAGGAGGGTCACCGAGCCGAGGGGGAACGGCTGGACGGGTGTGGCGTCGTCGTGGGCGACCGGGGCGCCCGAGGCGTTGGTCCCGGTCGAGGCGTGGGCCGTGCCGCCGCCGGCCGCGGCCAGGGTCATCGCGGCCGTGGACGTGCCGGTGACGGCGAGGAAGTGACGTCTGTCGAGTGGGGGGTTCACGAAGACCTCCGCATGCCGAAGAACCGGGCGGTGGTGTCCCGTCACCACCCTGCTCTCGTTCGAAATACCGAATGTTGTGCGACATGCTGTGCAAAATGCGGTGCGAGGCATCACGGTAAGGGCTTGCTGGGTGATGTGAATAGTGCTTGTGGTGAAGGAAGTTGGCGGGAGAGGACCGGGTGTTCACAGGGGCGGGCGGCGGCTGTGGTGTGCCGGGTGTCGGCGGCGCTGTTTAGGGTGGTCCGCGTGACGCAGAAGACCAGCAGACCACTCGCCGTGTTCGACCTCGACGGCACGCTCGCGGACAGCGCGCACCGGCAGCGGTTCTTGGAGCGCAAGCCGCGGGACTGGGACGCGTTCTTCGCTGCCGCGCCGCAGGATCCGCCGCTCGCGGAGGGGGTGACCCTGGCGTTGCGCAGCATGGAGGAGTGCGAGGTGGTCTATCTGACCGGTCGTCCCGAGCGCTGCCGCCGCGACACCGTCGAGTGGCTGGCCGCGCAGGGGTTGCCCGCGGGGCGCGTGTGGATGCGACGCAACGACGACCGCAGGCCCGCCCGTCACACCAAACTGGACGTCCTGCGCCGGCTCGCGCGCGACCGTGAGATCCACGTCCTGGTCGACGACGACGAACTCGTCTGCGACGAGGCGGAACGGGCCGGCTTCAGGGTCGTCCGAGCCCGCTGGGCCACGGCGTCCGCGGCACTGAAGGACGCACAGGAGCGGGAGGGGCGGACCTAGGGGTCCGTCGGGGGAGTTGAGGGGGCGGCTCAGGTCCGCCCGAGATGGCGCTTCCCGCAAGGGCCGCCCTGTCCAGGCCCTGTCGTCACATCTCCGTCCGCCCGGCGACGCCCATGCGACGACAGGACCCAGGGCCCCGCTTCCGAGGGGCCCTGGGCGAGGTGGCCATGGGTCTCCCGGGTTCAGAAGGCCTCGGGGCTCAGGCGCCGTCCTCCAGGCGGAAGCCGACCTTCAGGCCGACCTGGTAGTGCTCGACCTCCCCGTCCACGATCTGCCCCCTGACCTGGGTGATCTCGAACCAGTCCAGGTTGCGCAGGGTCTGCGAGGCCCGGGAGATCCCGTTGCGAATGGCCTGGTCGACGCCCTCGTGGGAGGTGCCGACGATCTCGGTGACCCGATACGTGTGGTCGGACATGCGGGTGCTCCTCTCCGCCGTGGCGGGTGCGCCACGCGTCACTCCACGGTGCCTCACCGCGCGGCGGTGCGCGAGACGTCGGGGCGCCGTGGGTGACCCAGGTGTATGTGGCGGCGGGCGTAAGCCCATTCGTCGAGCAGGGTGCGGTTGAGGCGGTCGACCTTGCCATTGGTCTGCGGCCGGTAAGGCCGGGCGCGCTTGTGTGAGATCCCGGGCAGAACCGTCGCGCCTGGCAAGAGTTCGGTACGGACCTCGGGGCGGCATTCCCGCGGTTCCTGCGGACTTCGTCGCCCCCTGTGCGAGACGCCTCGCCTGCTTCGACGCCTCAGGCCGTATCCCGCCATTGGGTCCGTGCGGCGACAAGGAACAGGAGACCGGCCGCAGCCATGGCGACGCCGACCCAGGCGGGGGATGCCCAGCCGCCGCCGAGGTCGATCGCGACACCGCCGAGCCAGGCGCCGAGTGCGTTGGCCAGGTTGCCGGCGGCGTGGTTGCCGGCGGCGGCGAGCGTCTGGGCGTCGGCCGCCACATCCATGAGCCGGCTCTGCAGGCAGGGGACGATCGCGAAGCTCGTGCCGATCGTGAACACTCCCACGACCGCGCCGACGGGGGACGTGGAGACCACGGCGAACACGGCGAGGAAGGCGGCGAAGACGGTGAGGATGACGAACGGGGCGCTGTCGGGAAAGCGATCGGCGAGGTATCCGCCGGCGAGGTTGCCGACGACCATCCCCAGACCCCAGACGGCCAGTACCGCGGGCACGGCACCGGAGGGAAGGCCCGCGCGCTGTGTGAGGGTGGGGGTGATGTAGCTGTAGACGGCGAACATGCCGCCGAGGCCGACCGCGGCCGCGCCCAGCAGCAGGAGGACGCCGGGCCGCAGCAGGGCCCGCAGGGCCCGGGCGCCCGTTGTCGGTTCCGGCTGGGCGGACTGGGGGACGCACAGCCGGATCAGCGTGAAGGTCACACCCGTCACGACGGCCACCAGGCCGAAGGAACTGCGCCAGCCCAGGGTCTGGCCCAGCCAGGTCGCCAGGGGCACTCCGCCGACGTTGGCGATGGCCAGGCCGAGCAGGATGCGTGCGACGGCGCGGGCCCGGCGGTCCGGCGGGGACAGTTCCGCGGCCACCAGTGACGCGACACCGAAGAAGGCACCGTGCGGCAGGCCGGCGAAGAAGCGGGCGGCAAGGAGCGTCGGGAAGCCGAAGGCCAGGGCGCTCAGCAGGTTGCCGACAGTGAAGACCGCCATGAGACCGAGCAGCAGTCTGCGCCGTGGAATGCCGCCGCCGAAGACCGCGATCAGCGGTGCTCCCACGACCACTCCGAGTGCGTAGGCGCTGATCAGCCATCCGGCACGGGGAATCGACACGTCCACGCCCTGGGCGATGGTGGGCAGCAGGCCCATCGGGGTGAACTCGCCGATGCCGATGCCCAGACCACCCAGTGCGAGGGCGAAGAGTGCCCAGCCGAGTCCGAAGGGTGTCTGCGGCGCCGTCTCCTGGTCGGTGGACTGGTAGCTCTGTGTCGAACTCATGTGCACAGCATCAGGACCCGAATGATATGAGTCAAAGTGATGACCGGCATGCTTGGCATAGAATTCGTTCATGGGCACACTCAGGCAGATGGAGTACCTCCTCGCAGTTGTCGAAGAGGAGTCGTTCACCCGTGCCGCCCATCGCCTCTCGGTGTCCCAGGCAACGCTGTCGCACCAGCTCAAGGCCTTGGAGGAGGCGGTCGGACAGCCCCTGGTGGAACGTCTGCCGGGTCGCGTTCTGCCGACCCAGATGGGCCGCGAATACCTGCCTCACGCGATCACCGCACTACGGTCCGCGGCGGCCGCGCGCCGCGCCGTCATGACGGGCCACGACGGCGAGCCGGTCTCCCTGCGGCTGGCGGTGCTCCCCTCGCTGGCGACCGGCGTCCTGCCCGGCGCCATCCGCGCCTGGCGGGACGCCCACCCCGACGCCGAGGGGTCCATGCTGGAATTCCTTGACGGTGAC
>LRTP01000044.1 GCA_001550305.1 Streptomyces diastatochromogenes | reverse complement strand
GCCCGGCTCGTACGGCCCCACGCCGCCGTACGGACCGGGCATGCCCACCACGCCGTACGGCCCCGCGGGCGTCCCCGAGCCCGAGCCGCCGCGCAGAAGCGGCCGCTCCACCGCCGCCCTGATCGTCGTGGCGCTGGTCGTCGCGCTCGGCGCGGGCGGTTCCGTCTACGCGCTGATGCAGGGCGGCCCGGCCAAGGGCACCGACGACGCGAAGGCGTCCTCGGCCGCGTCCAAGAGCCCGACCTCCCCCGACTCGTCCCCGTCCTCCTCCACTCCCTCCTCCTCGCCTTCCGACTCGCCCTCGCCCCAGGCATCCCAGGGCGGCGGCGCGATCCCGGAGGGGTTCCTCGGCACCTGGGACGCCTCCATCGACAACGCGACGGGCCACAACACCCGCCGACTGACCATCCAGCAGGGCGCGGTGGGCGACGCGGTCCTCTCGCTCGTCGCGGACGGTCCGTCCGGCAGCAGCACCTACCACTGCGTCTTCCGGGCCGAACTGACCGCCGCCCCCGGCGCCGGCGGCCCCTTGGCGATCGGGCCGTCCGAAGTCACCGGCGGCGCACCGATCTCCTCCTGCTCCCCGGGCGCCGCCTCCGAGATCACCCTGCAGTCCGACGGCCGGCTGCGCCGGGTGAACACGGGCTCGGGTGAGTCGTTGACTTACACGAAGAGCGGATGACGAAGCGTCAGTTCGGTTGAAAGGCCGCTGAACTTCACCCGGCGTACGCCGGGTGTTCCCGCCTCGAGCCGTACGGTGACCGCACCTTGGGCTCGGGGGAGTGGCTCGCGATGGAGTGGCTGAGCGCGGAGAACATTGTGGCCGTGGGGACGACGGTTCGCAGAGCATCGCCGGTGACGACTGCACGAGCCGTGAACGGCACGGTCTGACAGCGGTGTTCACCGACCGCACCATCCGCGGTGTGCTGCTGACCGCGTGTGTCGTCACGCTCGCGCTGATCGTCGTGCTGCGGGACGACTCCCCGCGGCCGATCGGCTGCGGGACGGGCACGCTCACCGTCACCGGCTCGACCGCCTTCGCGCCCGTGATGAGCGAGCTGGCGAAGAAGTACGAGCAGGACTGCGAGGGCGCCGACATCATGGTCGACCCGCACGGGAGCACGGCGGGGGTGCGTGAACTCGGCGAAGCCGGCGCCAAGTCCTCCGTGCGGTAACCCGGTGGGCCTGAAAATCTGCGGCACCAACTGATCCTTCGCCCCGCGGTCCCGCGCCCTCCCGGTTCGTTCGACCGCGGGCCCGATGGGGACCGGCCACGCAGTCCCCCGCGCCGCCCGTCCACCCGGTTCGTTCGGCTGCGGCCTGGTGGGGGCTGGTCGCGCAGTTCCCCGCGCCCCTGAGGCGGGGGCTTCGCCCCGCATTCCCCGCCCGCCCGGTTCGGTTGGCTGCGGGCCTGGTGGGGGGCTGGTCGCGCAGTTCCCCGCGCCCCTGAAGGGGTGCTGGCGCGCATCTTTCAGCCCGTCCGGCGTTTGAGGGCGAGGCCGTTCAGGCCGATC
>LRTP01000439.1 GCA_001550305.1 Streptomyces diastatochromogenes | reverse complement strand
AGCCGTACCCTCTGCCGGATTCCCTTGAGTTCTTCCAGGGAGATCCCGGCGGAGGTGCGTTCAGCCTCGGTCACGATCGTCTTGGCGATGATGTGGTTGGTGTTCTTGACATGCCGCGTCTCGCGGCGGGAGCGCTCCTTCAACCGGCGCCTGGCGGACTTGGTGCGCTTCTTCTGGAGCTTGGCCCGCAGGGCACGTTGACGCTTGCGGTAGCGGTTGAGGCCGCGCCCGGCGGCCTGGTAGCCGGTGGATGTGGTGGCGATGTTGACGATGCCGAGGTCCACGCCGATGAAGCCGTCCGGCTCGTATGGCCGCGTAGACGACGCAGTCGGACAGGACCGCGACGGGGTACTGACCGGTGAACGCCGCATGCTTCACGATCTTGCGGTGCAGGTTGATCCGGGTGCGGGAGATGACCGCCGCGCGGATGTCCGGCCGCCACGTCGGGCGGGACAGCGCCCGCCACGGCTCGCCGGGCCGCCAGCCTTCCCCGCGCGGGCGCTCTCGCAGCTTGCCCAGGCCGCCCTTCACCGTCGCCTTGACCGCCGAGACGACGATCGCCAGCTCCGGGTCACGGCTGCGGTAGCCGTCCATCGCCGCCAGGAAGTCGGCCGGCGACAGGTCCGCGTCCACGCCTAGGTCGGCCATCGTGGCGAGGAAGGCGTCACGCAGCCGGTTGTACCAGCCGTCCAGGTAGCGGCCGTTCTCGTAGCGCACGTACGCCTCGATCGGCACGACGTCGTAGCCGAGCTCCACCGCGTACGCCACGGTCGGCGTCGCGTACCAGGCCGGCCCTTCCGGGCGCTCGCCCTTCGGCGTGAACGGGCTGGGCAGCAGACTCGCGTCCAGGTCCGCCCACTTGTCCTTGGCGACCTTCACCTTCGACAGGTCGACGTGGGACAGGTCGACCAGCCACGAGCCGGGCAGCTTCGGGTCGAACACCGGGTTCTTGACCTGCGTCGGCTCACCGAGACCGACGGTCAACCCGTTGGCTCCGGCGGCGAAGGCCATGTTCACGTCGATGCCCACCACGTTCCGGCGAAGGCATTCGGCGTCGGTGAGCGGGCGCGCCCAGTCGTACGCCTCCTCCACCAGGACCTCGGCCGGGGTGCGGTGGTGGAAGCGCGGCAGGTCGGCGAGCAGCGGGTGCCCGTCCGGGGCCTCGCACGGCGCGCAGTCCACCGGCTCCTTCCCCAGCGAGCCGGGGTTGTGCTCGGAGTGCCGCTTGCCTGTCGCGTCCGCTTCGGAGGCCCGGGTCGGCGGGTGCAGGGCGGTCATCAGCTCCAGGCCGGAAGGAAGTCGGCAGAGCCCTGCCGGCGGACTACAAGCAGATCGTCGACGCTTACGCGCCGGTGCAGATCAACGGGCACCTCTACCTCCACCATCCGGCATCTGCATGGTTCAACCTGGCCGAGTGCATACGTTCGACGTCGGCCACCTGGGCAAAGAGTTCATGGGAGTCCTACGTCACTGAGCCGGAGGACGACCCTCGCGTCTTCTGCAACCTCCCGCAGCTCAGCTTTGGAACCGCCGAGGGCCTGATCCCCCTCGCCTCCACCGACCAGGGGGCCGTGATCTTCGGGGCTACCCAAGTTCACGGGATTTCCATGGGCGTAGTAGTCCAGGGCTCAGAAGGTGACTGGGTGGGACACGCGATGACCTTCGCAGAATGGCTGTACCGGTACCTGGTCGGCGGGGAGATGACCGGCTGGGACAGTGCGGTCTTCTACCCCGGCCCTGTTCTGCTGGAATACCTGCCCACAGGGCCGGGTCAGCGCATGTGGGAGACGTACGGACCGGAGCGCGGAATGTGAACCGCACACCAACCGAGACACCTTCTAAGACGCGCGGGGTCGTCGGTCGCCACTGGTACAGCCCAACTCCTTAAGGAATTCGGTGAGGAGGCTGTCGCCGGCAGAGCGTCGCTATCATCGGCACCTTCGACGGCCGCATCCTGGCCGGAGAAGTCATTCCCAGTCCCGATGACTTCAATGCAGAGCAGATCGTCCACGAAGCTCTCAGATACCATCCGATCGCGCTGTGACCTGCAAGCTCCGTCAGCCAGCGGCCACCCCCGCTGTTCGGCGCGGGCGCGGGTTGCTGGCGAAGCCACGCCGACCCTGCTGCCCGGGGCGGCACGCGCGACGGGTGCCTCAGCGCTGGAAGACCGCTGTCGCCACAGGCACCGCCAGCAGCAGGCTGAGCCCGATCAGGGGCAGCCGGTCCAACCACAGGACGGCGGCGAACTCACGCAGGGTCGCGGAGAGCCAGTACGCGGGAGAGGTCGGCGCCCCCACGACGTGGACAAGGACGCCGGCGCGACGGGCCAGCAGGGCCGTGCGGTAGACGTGGAAGCCGCTGGTGACCACCGTGGCACGGTGCCCGGAAGCGGTGCGGTCCATGAGAGCCGCGCTGAAGCGGAGGTTCTGCCCGGTGTTCACGGAGCGGTCCTCCCGCACGATCCGGTCGGCAGCCACCCCGCGTGCGCGCAGGTAGTCGGCCATGGCGTCCGCCTCGGAGCGCACCTCGTCGTCGCCCCGGCCGCCCGAGACGACGAACACCACACCGTCTGCGTCCGGTGCGCCGGCGTCGTCGACCGCGAGGGCCCGCTCCAGCCTGCGGCGCAGCAGCGGACCGGGCCGGTCGCCATGGAGCCCGGCGCCCAGGACGACGACATGGGTGGTCTCCGGCGGCGGGGTGCTGCGGCCCCGGACGAACACGTAGACGGTGAAGGCGAGGAAGAGCAGGCTGAGGTATCCGGCAGCCGCGTTCACCGCCACCATGAGGGCACCCGCCACCTCGCCCCCGGCAGTCTGGACGACCGCGTCGAGGCCGAGCACCGCCAGCAGGGCGCAGCCGGCGGCGCCGGTGGCCAGCAGGGACGCCTGCGGTCCGTAGCGCCGGACCAGGACGATGCTGTCGACCAGCAGGAGCAGGCCCAGCGCGAGGGTCATGAGCAGGGCGGCGACGGCGAGCACGGTCACGACGGTGGGGTGAGTCTCCGCACTGCGGGCGGCCTCGCCGAGCCCGGCCGACGTCACCGCGAGGCAGAACAGGACAGCGGTGGAGAACCGGTGCGGCGCCAGCACGGCATGGACGACGCCGCCCACGGCGAACACCGCCGCGGCAACGTACTCCGGGTACTCCGGCACGTCCCCCACCACTCCGCTCTCCCGCCCGCCGGGCCCGACCCCGTCCGCCCGTCGCCGCCTGCGCATTTCCGGACCCGCGGAGCGCTGCGGGGCCCGGTGCGGACGCCGCCGGACATCCTCGCAGACCCGTCGGGGCCCGCCGTACGCGGGTGCGGTGCCTTCGACACCTGAGCGTGGCCCCCTCGTCAACACCCGAGGACGCTTGAAGACGCCACCGCAGCCGCGTAGGGGCGGGTGTAACGGACCGCGGCCTTGAAGGTGAGGCCGAATAGTTCGCAGATCATGCGGGTGTCCCCGGCGGCCTGGGCTTCGTCGACGAGGCGGTCGGCGCGCAGGAGGTGGCTGGAGGAGGGGTAGCGGCGGTAGAGCCAGGGCCGGCTGACAGGCGTGGTGGAGATCGCGGTGCGACGGGTGAGGAACAGGTGGGGGTTGGCGGTGCGGGGCCAGGTCGCGGTGCGGTGGGCGAGGTAGGCGCTCAGACGGATTCTGACCGGGTCGGCGAGCAGGACGGTGCGATCCGGCAGGTGGAGCCGGCTCTGGTCGAGGTCGCGCAGGCTGTCGAGGGTGAGGGCGCGGATCTCGGTGGTGCGCAGGGCGTGGAAGGCGAGCAGGGCGGTAACGGCGGCGCGGGACGGGTCGGGTGAAGTGAGGGCCTCACGGATCGGGTCGAGGTCAGCCGGCAGCGGGATGCCGCGGTGGAGGGTGCCGACGCGCAGGTGGACGGCGGGGTTGCTCGGTGCGCCGTGGTGGGTGTGCAGGAAGGTGAACACGGTGCGCAGGGCGGAGGCAGTGTCGGTGTAGTCGTTGCCCACAAGGTGGCAGGCGTCCAGTTCCTGCCGGAGCTGGGCGGCACTGACGTGGGTGAGGTCACTCACGCCGACCGCGGCAAGGCGGGCCAGGACGGGAAGGGCGAACTGCAGGTGGTGGCGCATGGTGGCCGGGGAGCGGGCCGGGCTGCGGGGCGGGGTGCTCCGGCCGTGCAGGCGGGTGGTGAACCAGTGGGCGAGCTGGCGGCCCATGGGCTGGGGCAGGGCGGCTGTCATACGGGCGAACCAGACGTCGATGGTCTGCGGCAGGTCGTCCTCGAGGAAGCCGTGAGCGGTGAGGAACTCGCGGAGCAGGCGGGATGCGAGGTTTTTGCCTGACAGGTGCTGGAGCAGGCTGGCCGGAACGGGGCCGCCGGGGGTGTCCTGGGTGGCCAGTAGGATCCGCAGGCCCCGCCGTCCGCGGGTCAGCGTCGAGGGCGTCCAGCCGCGGGATCGCCCCCAGGCGGCCAGTTACGCCTGCAGCCAGCCGGCGAGCACGGGATCGAGCGGCACCCCGGTGGAGGCCGTCACCAGGCGCGGCGGCGGCTCGAACAGGACCAACTGCCGGTGGCTGAACGGCACCAGAACGGCTGCCGGCAGCGCGGCGGCAGGATCTGTGCCGTCGCCCACCGGCTCCGGCCCGGACCCGGCACCCACGCGTGCGGGTGTGGGGCGGCGTTCCTGGGGGCGGGTGTTGGCGATGGACAGCTGCACCCAGCCGCTGTCGAGGGCCTGTTCGTAGGAGGCGTGGGGATTTCCCGTCGCACGGCGCAGCCGGGCCCGTTGCTGCCAGCACATCCGGCAGGCCCGGTCCCGGTTGAGGGCGACAGTGCGCCGGCACCACGCGCACGGGCCGCCCGGCCCGTGTCTGGAGAACTTGCGGTGCCAGTCCAGGCAGCCCCAGCACCGCCACCGCGAGGCCGCACTGGTCCCCCAGGCGTAGCAGTCCGGACACGCATCCCGGCGGTCCGGTGAGAAGGGGTGGCAGCCGGTGCACAGGCCCTGGTGGAAGAAGAAGCCGCTGCGGCCGCAGACCGTGCACGGGGGCGGGGTGTGCGGGCCGCCGGGCAGGCAGACGAAACAGACGTCGATGCGCGGGACGGTGAAGGCCACCGGCCGCACCCCGCAACCGGGACACACGCGGGGCCGGCCCCGGCTGCGCACGAACTCCCGTGCGTCCTTGGGCTGCTGATCTCCTGTCGCCGACGGGATCGGCTGGGTGGGTGAGGGCAGGGTGGGGTGCACGGGGCTCAGACCGGTGGTATCGAGGGCCGTGTGCGGCCGCCGGCCGGCCGTGGGAGCGGCCGGCTGTTGTTCCATGCCCAGGTCTCGCCGATGGTCTCGGCGGCGGGCACGGGTGGTGGGGTCCGGGGCGGGGTGGTGGGGTCGCCGGGTGCGGGGTCCAGGACGAGGAGGCCGGCTGCGTCGCAGCCCAGGACGCGGCAGATGATGTCGAGGTCGTCGAGCCGGATCGATACGGGTGCCACGGCGGTGGACCACAGGGCGGACATCTTGCCCGCGCTGATGGGCAGTCCGGCCTGGGCCAGCAGGCGGCGCATCTCGACGGCTTTGAACACGCCGCGTTCGGCTGCCCGCAGCCGCAGTTGCCACCGCATGGTCACCGTCCGCCGTGCGTGGTAGGGGTCCCCGCAGTGGCGGCGGGCGGGACGGGTGGGGCGGGTGGCAGGAGGCGGCCGGTGACGCGGGCGTTGGCCTGCTGCCAGTGCCACTCGATCCGTTCGGCGGGGACGTGGATGTAGCGGGCGGTGGTGGATATCCAGGTGTGGCCCAGCAGGGCTCCGATGGCTTCCAGCTCCATTCCCTGGTGGTAGAGGTGGGTGGCGCAGAAGTGGCGCAGCGGGTGCGGGGTCAGGCGTCCGGTCCAGGCGGGCAGCCGATGGGCGACGGCTTGGGCCAGGCCCTGGCGCAGGGTCTCGGCACAGGCCGGGCGCAGGCTGCCGTCGCTGTTGTGGCAGCGGCTGGGCAGCAGCGCCGCGCCGGCGGCGCCGGGGTCGTCACCGAACTGTCCGCGTACCTGGGACATCCACCAGGCCAGTAGCCGGTCGACGCCGTTGATGGCCGGGACCAGGCGTTGCCGGGGTCCGCTTCCTTTGGCGCCCTTGCCGCACCGCACGTGCAGGACGCCGCTGGAGCCGACCTGGGGGTACCAGTCCCCCACCTGCAGGCGGACGGTTTCGTTGATGCGCAGGCTCGCCCGCCGCCACAGGGATGCGGCCACGTAGTCCCGGGCCCCGGTCAGAAATTTGCTGCCCTGCTGGCCGGGCAGGCCGGAGCGCCAGCCGGCGAACAGGGTCTCGACCTCGCCGGCCGATGGCGGGATGCGTACGTGCACCCGGGCCAGCAGGCGGGGCTGGTTGAACTCGTCGACCGGCTGGGCCAGCGGCCGGCCGGTGATCTCCGCTGCCGGAGACGTGCTCGCTCGTGGTCGCCTCGACGGCTTCTACGAACGCTCCTGACCGTCCCCGCCACTGCTCGCCCGGGCGCGCGCACTCGTGTCGACGGGCGAACCCTCGGCAAGGAGCGGAAGCGGGCTTCTTACCAGGGCTGCTTATGGTGCGTCGCCATGACTCGCACACGGCTCTACCGCAACGGCTCCCTGATCCTGGAGGACTTTCCGACCGCGGACATCTCGGAATACGTGAACGATCCGGACGTGGCGGTCTGGCTCGACCTGTGCGATCCGTGCTCCGCCGACTTCGCGATGATCAGCGAGGAGTTCGGTCTGCACGAGCTCGCGGTGGAGGACGCACGTCAGGAGCATCAGCGGCCCAAGTTGGACCGCTACCGTACCCATGCCTTCCTCAGTGCCTACGGCATCAGTACCGACGAGACCGGTGGACAGCTGACCGCCAGCGAATTGTCCGTGTTCATAACGCCTACGGCGTTGATCACTATCCGCCCCGATCACCGGTTCGACATCGAGAAGGTCGTCGAACGCTGGGACAACAACAGTGATCTCGCCAAGTACGGGGTGGGGTTCCTGCTGCACGGACTGCTCGACCACATAGTCGACGGGCACTTCGCCGCCGTGCAGGATCTCGACGACCGTATCGAAGCAGTGGAGGATCTGCTCTTCGACGAGGGGCGCCAGCAGATGGACTCCGTCCAGCGTGACTCCTACGCGCTGCGTAAGAACCTCACGAAGCTGCGCCGCGTGGTGTTGCCGATGCGGGAGGTCGTGAACAGCCTCCTCCGGCGTGACCTGCACATCGTCGCCGAGCCCTTGCTCCCCTATTACCAGGATGTGTATGACCATGTCCTCAGGGCCACCGAGTGGACCGAGGCGCTGCGGGACATGATCACGTCCATCATGGAGACCAATCTGACCGTTCAGGGCAATCGCATGAACCTGATCATGAAGAAGGTCACCAGCTGGGCATCGATCGTGGCCGTACCCACGGCCGTCACCGGTTTCTACGGGCAGAACGTTCCGTATCCAGGTGTCAACACCCCCGCGGGTTTCCTGACTTCCACTGGTGTCATGGTCGTTGCATCGGTGCTGCTCTACTGGACCTTCAAGCGCAAGGACTGGATCTGACCCCGGCCCCGGCAGGGACCGGGCTGACTCCGGGTTTCGCAGAAGATTGCGAAGCGGTGGTCGCGGAGGCGAGGTCGACAGCGCGTTCCGTGCCGCTCCAGCACCGAGGTCCGTACGATCGTTGGAGAGCCCGGCGTCGTGGCGATGATGCGGCCGGACGATCCGTGGCTCTCGTTCTCCTGCAGATTCTTGAGCGGATCAACGAAGACCGCATGGTTGTGGTGCCATCCGAGGGACTCTTGTCAGCCACGGTGCACCCCTGGCGACACACCGCCTCTGCGAACGTGTCCTGCCGTCAGGTAGTCAGCTCATGCAGCGCTTGACGGCGCGCATGTACGGGTGGGCCGCACGCTGTTGTGCGTGCGGCCCACCCGTGCCGGGGTCACAGGTTGCCGAGGGTCAGCGGACCGGCAGGACCTGGGTGTGGTCCTTCTGGACGGCCTGCAGGTTGTGGGGGTTCAGGCCCAGGAGGGACAGGATCGTCGGGGCGATCTGGGTGGTCTCGACCTGAGCAGTCTTGGTCACGCCCTCGGGGGTTCCTGCGCCGGAGATGACGAGCGGGACGTTCAGGTCGTCGGTGTGGGCGCCGCCGTGCTCGGCGATTTTCCTGGTGCCGCCCGTGTAGACCACGCCGTACTTGGCGATGCCGAACAGGTCCGGGACCCGGGCGTCACCGGGCTTGACGCCGAAGTACGTGGCCGCTTCCTCGCCCGCGTAGAGCCTGCTCAGCCCGCCGTTCGTGAAGGATTTGGCGGGCTTGCCGTTGATGTCGGTGCCCTTGCCGGTCTGCGAGAGCAGGTACTGCTTGGCGAAAGAGGTGGCCTTGGCGGAGCGGTCGTGCAGCCACAGCAGCATGCCGTCGTCGTCCACGGAGTGCGCGACGAGATCGCCGGCGCCCGGGTGCTTCTTCTTCCAGGCGGCGTTGAGCCCGTCGAGCAGCGGACCGTCGTCGACGCGGGTCAGGGCCTTGGGGTCGATGGGAGACTGGCCGTACTTGGCGGACAGCACGATGTCCGTGCTCGCGGCCAGGCCCTTGGCCTGGATCTCCTTGACCATCGCACCGACCTCGGTGTTGACGTAGTCGAGGTTCTTCTGCAGCAGCGGGCCGGGGACGCCCTTGGAGGCGTAGCCGCCCTTGAGGCCCTCGGAGGAGGGCAGCTTCTGCGCGGTGGAGACCGACTGGAAGTTCATGCCGAAGATCGCCGGGGTGCCGACCTTGTGGGCTCCGGAGTGGTCGTAGCCGTCGATCTCGTTGAGCACGGCCTTGACCTTGTACCCGTCGTACTGCTCGGTCGCCTTGTTGTCGGTGGTCCAGTCGTTCCCGGCCGAGTAGCCGCCTGCGTCGCTGTTGATCTCCGGGGAGAACTGGTCCTGGATGCCGGTGCCCGAAGGGCCGTTGAGGATGTCGTAGGCGATGTGCTTGTCCGACCAGGCGGTGCGCAGGCCGGCCTTGCGAGCCACGTTGAAGACGGTGTTCACCTGCAGGTACGAGTGCGGGTAGACCGGCTTGCAGGTCGTGGGGTCGACGGGCAGCTTGCTCGGGTCGAGCAGGCTCTGCGGCCGGCCCGTCATCTGCAGGATGCTGCCGGGCAGGTTCTTCAGCCCTTGGCCGGCATCGAGGGAGGCCTTGTTCTTGTCCATGTCCTCGGTCATGTCCACCTCTGCGCCGGGTTTGACGCCTTTGCAGTTGGTGGTGCCGGCCGGGAGCAGGGCGTGGTTGTACACGTCGTCGTAGTAGATGCCGGTGGTACCCGGGCCGCCGCCGGTGACCTGGGCGGTCATGCCGGGAAAGGAGTCCGAGGGGTTGGTGGTCTGCGCATCGGTGTAGTGCACGCCGCCGTTCACCAGCCGGGCCAGCGCGGAGCCGGGGTGTCGGGCGATGTACCAGGCCAGATCCGACTGGTGCAGACCGTCGACGGACAGCAGCAGGACGTGCTTGGCGGCCGCGGGCTTCTGCGGCGCGGCGGCGGCGGAGGCGCCGGTGAACTCCGACGCCGCGGCGAGCGAGCCTCCGGCGAGGGTCATGGCGATACCGAGGGCGGCGGCCAGTCGTATGGATCGGCGGGTCACAACTCACTCCAGTTGCTACTGACGACGCGGGCAGCGGTGCGGGACATGAGTAGCCGCCGGTTCTGTCCCGGCAACGGCCGGAATCTGAACATTCGACAAACCCGCCGTGTTTGCCCCTCCACGTAAGACCGTGGGCCCGTGACGCCGGAGCGATGGAAGTGAAGCAGGCACTGGCCTCGACCAGCCTGTATGAGACGCCTGCCGAAGACGTTGAGAAGAGCTTGAGAAAACGTTGAACAGGGCGGGCGGCACCCCTGGCATGCACAGGCGCAACAGTGCCGTCGGCGGGGCGCTGTCACGTTGTTGCGGGGCCGATGCCTGACGGTGTGTCGGGGCGTGATGGGTTTGCGGTTGGGGCCTGTGGTCAGTCCGTGGCGGGCTGGTCGGCGGCGCCGGTGATCTGGTCCCAGATGGCGAAGCGGATGGTCATCTCGGCTCGGTAGTCGGGGGCGCTCATCAGGTGGCGGTGGGGCCGGAAGTGGGGCGAGATGCCGCTGAACGCGGACAGGAACCGCTGCGCCCCGCCGGCGGAGCGGAAGCCTTTCATCGCGTGTTCCCGTTGCCGGGTAGGCTGGTGGTTGTTCTCGGCCCGGTTGTTCAGTCCTTTGTGGGAGCGGTGCTCGACCGAGGGCATGACCTCGCGGTGGGCCGCGCCGTAGGAGCGGAGCTTGTCGGTGACGACCACCCGCGGCACCGTGCCGGTCTTCTTCATCAGGCGGCGGAAGAAGCGCCTGGCGGCGGCCTTGTCCCGCCGGTTCTGCAC
>LRTP01000438.1 GCA_001550305.1 Streptomyces diastatochromogenes | reverse complement strand
CTTGGCCTGCTGCTCGCGGTGATGGTCACCGCAGCGGATGTGGGCGACCGCGCCGCGGCCCAGGTCCTGCTCACCCAGGTCACTGCCGCGCACCACCCGTCGACACAACGGCGAGCGGTGAGCTCACGCTGTTCCAGCAGTCCCACGACCGACGGCATCCTCGACCTCCACCAAAGCAACGACACGTCACCACTGCCACGAGACCGCCGACCCTATGCCTGACCAGCGAGAACGCAGTCCTCAAGCCCGGAAAGACAACAACCTCTTAATCTCGACGAGCTGACCGCCCAGCGGCCTGACCGTGGCCGGATCCGCCTGGTCTGGAACCCAGCCAATTCAAGGTGGCAGGTCCGCGGCGACCAGCGAGACCAGTAAGGGATCGCCCGCTGTCCGGCAAGCGCTCGGTGCCACGATGTGGCGTCGGCTAGTGCCGTGACCGGATAGGTTCACCGAGGTCTCGTGGTCTGCGGGTGCGTGAGTCACCGCTGCTCCCCGGCTTCGGCTGGTCACAGGGCTGAGCGACCTCGTTTGCATGGTTGTAATCAACTTGCTGTCCGCCCCGGCGGGCGGGCAGGGTCTGGATCATGCTTGAACTACGCACTTTGGAATCAGACGACTGGCCCCTTTGGCGGGAGTTGCGACTGGCCGCGCTTGCTGAGGCGCCCTATGCGTTCGGATCGACGCTGGCCCAGTGGCAGGGCTCCGGCGACCGAGAGGAACGCTGGCGTGCCCGTCTGTCGATTCCTGGCGCGCACGATCTCATCGCGCTCCTCGACGGCCTTCCGGTGGGCATGGCCAGCGGAGTGCCGGGCGAGGGAGCAGAGAACGTGGAGTTGATCTCGATGTGGGTCAACCCAACGGCTCGGGGCAAGGGCGTGGGCGACTACCTGATCCAGGCGGTCGAGCGGTGGGGGGCGGAGCGCGGCGCCACGACCTTGCGGTTGTCCGTCATGCCGGACAACCGCAAGGCGACCGCGCTCTATGAGCGGCACGGTTTCACGGACACGGGTGAGCCCGGCGATCTTCTGCCCGATGGCGTTGGCAGGGAGCGGGTCATGGCGAAGAGCCTGGCCGCTGTCTGATCTCCGCATCCAGGCATGGCGGGATCCCTCACTGGGTCAGGCTGCGGACGCCCTCTGCGGACGGCCGCGTGACCGATCTTCTCAGCGGAGGTCCTGCTCGTGAGGCTGCCAGGTGTAGCGGACGTCCGGCTCATGTTCCTCGTTGCGCAGTCCGTCGGTGTGCTCGACTGCGATGAAGCCGTGCCGCTCGTAGAACCGTTGGGCTGGTCCGTTGACCTGGAACGTCCACAGTCCCAGTCCATCGGGCCGCTGCTGCTTGGCCAAGTCCATGAACCGGTCGCCTACACCCCGGCCGCGCCAGGACGGATCGAGGTAGAGCTGTTCGAGTTCCTCTCCATCGAGTACCAGAAGTCCGATCACGGAGCCCTCGGCGACGGCTACCCAGGTCTCGCACTGCGGCACGACCACGTAGGAAAACCAGCTCCGCACCTCGTCGTCGCCGTGCGCGCGGCGCACGGTTGGCAGCGCAGCGGTGAAGGAACGCAGCCAAACGTCGGCAATGTCGGCCGCATCAGAGTCATCCGCACGCCGAAACACAAGCTCAGTACTGTTCACAGCGCGCGACTATCACAGATGAGTGATCTTGGCGCATCCGGATTTCGAGAGCGTTGTCCTCCCGGCGAACCTAATCCGTAGTCAAGGGCATCCCGATGGAGCGCAAGCTCTGGGGATGCTCGAGTAGAGGGCTGCGATGCCTCCGGTGAACCGGGTCTGCTGAGACCTCCCCATAGAGCGGCGCGCTGTCCTCGTACTCAAGGTGGTGGCAGCTGCGCGGGCGCCGGACGCATGCGCTTTAGCACGCCGGCCTGACGTACGCCTAGTCATAGAGAGGCAGCGTCCGGCGCCTCCGCGGCGGTCACCACTGCTTCAGTGGGGACAAGCGTGTGGGCGCCGGATGGACGCATTCTGAAACGATCAGCAAAGGCCTCCATGTTCATGAGCACCTTCCAGGGCCTGCGGCCGTGGGTCCCTTCGACGTACCGAGCGTTGGGAGATGACCCAGTAGACGAGCGCCGCAGGGGGCGAGACGCACAGCAGGACGATCAGCAGGCGGGAGTCGATCGCATGAGGGGGTGACCCAGGTTTTTCCACTTCGCTCGGCAGATCCCTCAAGAGGGCATGGAGTTGCTCGCGGGTGCGCGCTTCGTAGGCCGCGACCACCCGTTCTTCAAGTTCGGGAAGTGTCAGTCGGCCAACTGCATAGTGGTGTTGCAGTTGCGCCTCGACCCGGTCGCGTTCGGCGTCCGAGGCTCGTATCGCGGGGCTGGTGATGTGCTCCTCGCTGTCATTCATGGCGACCTCTCAGGCGCGGGGAGCGGCGTCCGGGGATGGGCGGTCTTGCAGGTCGACGACCGTGATAACCACCCGCGTCCAGACCCCTGGAGCGTCGCGGTCCCCGAATTGGGTGGCGAGCCGTTCGATGTGACCGCGCAACTCAGCGAGCGCCGCGTCGGTCAGTCGCAGCGCACCACGATGCAGGTCGACCTCCCGGCGGCCCCCAGCCTGCTTGGACCGGTAGGCAGCGTTGATGTCGGCCCGGGTGGCGTCCAGCATCGAGCCGAGGAACTCAGCCATCTCTTTGGGGTTGGCAGCATCGCTGGGGGGTTCTGTAACCGCGGGGGTATAGACCCGCTCGACCTTGCCGCGGGCCAGCGGCCGGTATTCGGCGATCTCGATCAGCCCGACCCGTTCGAGCTGATTTAGGTGGTAGTAGAGCCGGTCAGCTGGAAGGTCGACGTGGTCGGCGAGTTCGCGTGCGGACTGTGGCATCTCCCACAACGCTTCCAGGAGCCGGATGCGCAGGGGATCGGCGAGCGCTTTGTGCACGCCGTGCCACCGCCGGGGCGATGCACCGGAGCCCTGTGTGCTCATCGTCCCCCTCATTGCACAGATCTTCACTAGTTGGAAAATTCTACAACCAATAGACTAGCGCGGCCAGTTGGAGCTGTTGGCGTCCAGCGGGGCGAGGGGTTTCCCTCCCGGAAGCGAAGCCGGCGATGCTTGGGCGACCGCGTCAGCCGGCCGCGGCTTGCTGGGCTTGCGCCTTGCTGCCTGCGTTGCTCCGGCCACTGGCCGTCCTGCCCTCCGCACGGACCGCCAGGTGACGTTGTACTTGCGCTGCTAAGCCCGCTGCGACTTGCCACCGCGGTGGTCACGGCGGATCGCGGCATATAGATCGACCTTCGACTGCGACTCCCCGTGCGGCCCCTGCGGCACAGTCACACTCCGTCGACCCAGCGCAAGCCCCTGGGTGGCGTCAAAACAAACCGACATCGCAAACTCGGTCAGAAGGTGAGTCCCACAGTCACCTTGAAACGACTCCCACGCTGAGATACAAAGCCAAGCACCGGGTCAGCGAGCCCGTGGCAACGCGTGCACCGGTCCCGGAGCCTTCTTCGACCGGGAGTTTCATCTGTCACTGCAGTTGGTTGAATGCCTGGTCGGCATCGGCTACGGCCTCGGGGTGGACGTCGTGGGCGGTTCGACCGTCGGTGATCTTCTGCCAGTTGGTCCGGGCGAGCACCCGTTGGACCGCGAGTACCTGAGCGGCTCGCAGGCGTGCCTGGATGCCTTCGCCGAGGGCGTCCGCCAGTGCCTCCTCGTCCTCGAGCTGGTACCGCGTGAGCCGTCCCGCCCGGCTCGGCGTGGTGAACACCAGCCGATGGAACGCCACCACCTCGGGATGGTCGTTGAGGCCGGTGACGGGGTCGTACCGATCGAGGCCGGCCCGGAAGTGCCGGTGCAGCGACGTCACCGGCTTGATGCCGGACATGCGGTCACGTATGACGCGTGCCGCCTCGCCCTGGTGGTCCGCAAACCGGTGCAGCACCAGGTCTTCCTTGGTGGGGAAGTACCGGAAGAGGGTCGGCTTGGAGATCTCGGCCGCTGCGGCGATGTCGTTGACCGAGACGCGGTCGAAGCCGCGCTCCAGGAACAGCGAGACGGCCGCGTCGCCGATGGCGTCGCGCGTCCGCTCCTTCTTGCGGGCCCGCAGTCCCGCCGACTCGCTCATCTGACCACCGTAACATTCGCAACCAGGTTGCATTTTTAACCGAGTAACGTTTTCATGGGCGGTATGAATCAGACAGACACTCCTCCCGTGCTCGTCACCGGGGCGACGGGCCGGGTCGGCCGCGTCGTCATCGACCAACTCCTCGACGCGGGCGTGCCGGTCCGCGCCCTCACCCATCGCTCCGAGGCGGCGGCGACGCTGCCGGCGAAGGTCGAGGTCTTCACCGGCGACCTCACCGTGCCCGAGTCGCTCGACCCGGCATTGGATGGCGCCGGTGCGGTCTTCCTCGTCTGGACCGCCCCGCCTCAGACCTCCGCGGCAGTCGTCGAGCGACTGGCAGCCCACGTGCGGCGGGTCGTCTTCCTCTCCTCCCCGCACCAGACGCCGCACCCTTTCTTCCAGCAGCCCAATCCCATGGCGGTGCTGCACGCCGACATCGAGCGGCTCATCGCGGCCACCGGACTCGAGTCGACGATCATCCGGCCGGGGATGTTCGCGTCGAACTCGCTGGCCTGGTGGGTGCCCGCGATCCGGGCCGGCGAGGTCCTCCGGTGGCCTTACGGTGCTGCCGAGACGGCACCGGTCGACGACCGGGATGTCGCAGCCGTGGCGGCGCGGACGCTCTATCAGGACGGATACGTCGGAGGCGACTACGTCCTTACGGGCCCCGAATCGCTGACCCAAGCCGCGCAGGTGGACGTCATCGGTGACGCCCTGGGGCGCCGGATCGCATTCGAGGAGATGACGCCGGACGAGTTCCGAAGCCTGTCGGAGGGTACGGCGCCCAGCTCGGTCGTCGACATGCTGCTCGCCGCGTGGAGCGCGGCGGTCGGGCAGCCCGCGTACATCACTACCGCGGTGGCCGACATCCTCGGGACGGCGCCGCGAACGTTTCGCCAGTGGGCCGCCGATCACGCCGCCGCGTTCACGGAGAGTTCGGAGGGTTCGTAACCTCGTCGACCGCGTCCTGCGCCCCCGGCCGCAGCCCTCAGTCCGCCGTCGCCCCGGCCACCACCCCCGGGATGTGCCGGGCGCGTGAGCGCGTGAGGCTCAGGCGGCCGACGATCCTCAGCGTGATGTCCTCGGCTTCGGCGTAGGCGAATACGTCCTCGAGCGTGCGCAGCCGCACCCCAGGCCGGTCCGGGACGGCGAACCCGCGCGCGGCGAGCAGCGGACGCTCCTCGCAGATCGCCCGGCTGATGGTGGACGAGCCCACCTCGTAGATCACCCCCAGGGCCTCGTAGGTGAGTCCGGTGGTAGGTGGACCAGCGTCACCAGCAGCCGGTCGACGAAGCCCAGCCCCTACTTCGGGCCATCCCCGGCCTCACGCAGGCGGGCACCCTCGCGACGTTCGTGCCGTCCGGACTCGCACCACGGCCCGAGTTCGGCGGCCAATTCACCGAGGTGTGGGCCCGAGATGCCGCAGAAGGCAGGATGAGACATGGCCGCACGGGCCTGATTGGTCATCACAACCCAGAGAACTCGTGCCGCCTCCGCCATTTCCCCACCCGTGACGGAGATCATCAATCGCAGGTCAGCCCGTTAGGATCCGCCGCATTCGCTGGTGTCGCCGCCGGACCGGCACAGCGCGCCCGGGTCGATGGAGGGAGAGGTCGGGGCGGGCTGTGGGTGCGCTTTGCGGTCTGCGTCGTGTATTCCGGTGATGGCCACGAGTACCAGGACTAGTCCGGCGAGGACTTGGACGCCGCTGCTGATGATCGCGCGGGCCATGAACAAAAGGAACGCGGAGACCAGGACGATGCCGCCGACCACGGCTACGTAGGCGAAGGGGCGGGTGAGGGAGACGGACGAGTTGTCGGCTGCGGGGTCGAACATCATGTATCCCGCGGCGTCGAGTCCGAATACGAACGCGATGAGGGGGGCGATGACGTCGATCACGAGGAGGCCGATGGCGAGTGCGATGTCTGCGGCCGTGTGCAACCACCCGCGCCGCTGCGGCTGCAGAGGATTGGTCACCCCTGTATAGCGGGGGTGGTGAGTCGGCCACGGCGGGGTGTTGGGGGGAAGCGGCGTGGTCATGGGCCTAGCGTCTCTCAGAAGCGGACCGGGGGCCTGAGTAGAAGTACTCAGGCCCCCGGCAGGCGGTCAGTGCAGGAGCGGCGAACCGGTCAGCTTCCACGCCTGGCGCCCTTGCCGCCGCCCTCGATGTCGTAGGTGACGGTGGCGTCCGAGGAGTACCACAGGCCCTTGTCAAGCGTGGCGGACGGAGCCGTGCACGTCCGCACGACGACCTGCTGAATCACCCACCAGCCAAAACCCCAGGCCAGCACACCCAAGAATCAATCGCGGGGAGGCCCGTAACGTCCAGGCCGCTGGTACTGCTCCTCAGCCGAGCCAGACCAGCATGGCGTGATCGGCAGAGGCCGCGGCCTGGAAGGAGACCGTCAGAGGAGTGAACGGGTCGCGGGCCCACTCCAGCGAGGCAGATGACGCGGGCAATCGACCGGTCATGATCGGCGTGCCCGCTCCGGCCGGCTCACCAGCCCATTCTGAGCCGTACCGCCAGCTCAGAGTGATTGCTCCGGCGGGGTCACCGGCGAAGTGAGCACTCCAGGATGCGGCCGTCGACGGTCCCGACGAGCAGGTGCCCTTGGGGCGCCACAGCGAGGGAAAGCGCGGTGGTCGGTGCTCCGCCGACCTCAAGCTCGGTGTGCCATCGCACCGAGCCGTTGTCGGCGTCCAGTGCCGTCAGGGCCCCGGAGTTGTAGGCCACGTAGACCGTATCTTCGTCAGCATCGAGGGCGGTGGCGGGATGATCGGTCCGGTACTGCCACTGCACCGCGCCGTTCAGGGATCGCCGTACGACGTAGGCGCCACCAGGTTGGAGCCCATGCCCATGGTGGACGGTGCCGGCGTACACCAGGGACTGCCCGATCTCGACCGCCGGACCTCCGAAGTGGTGCTCCTGCGGTACCCAGGAGTGCGGGAAGAGCCGTCGCAGCGTCCCGTCGTCGCCCACGGCCGCGATCCACTTGTCCTTGTGCGGTTTATCCAGGTCAGTGCCTACCAGGACATACGGGCGACTCGCGGACCGGACTGCAAACCCGTGATTGAACAGGTCGTAGCGGCCGACCTCCGGACCGTCCACCGTACTGTCGAGGTCGTACATCATCAGCCGTGCGGGACGCTTGCTGCCGCCGTCCATCGGCCTCAGGATCGTCCTCTGGCCGCCTGTGATGAGAACCGCGCACACGCCTGGGCTCAGGGTCTCCAGGACCTGCCCTGCGTCGATGGCGATCCTGGCGAGCCGGGGCGCGGACGTCTCCCAGTGTCTTCCCTTCCGACGACTGCGGCGTTCGGCGTTGGCCCAGACCGAGGTTCCGTCGGAAGCCAGAACCAGCTGGCGCCCGCCTTCCTCGTCCTCGACCGCCCACTGCCGGTCTCCTGACGGCAGCCACGACTCCGCCAGGACCCCGTCCAGAGCGGCCAGCACGCGGCCGTCCTCCATGCCTTCGACGGCCCACACCCGTCGACGTCCTGACCACTGCTGACCGGCGGCGTCCGCGAGGTCCGCGAGAAGCCGGCGGGTCTCCGCGCTGTGATCCGGCTGAACGGCCGGCTCTGCGGGGGCTGCCAGCTCTTCAGCGCCGATCGCCCGCCGCTCGACCGCGCCCCAGCCTGCGCGAGTGACAACGGCCGTATGTCCCTGCTCGTGTGCGTGCGGGTTCTCCCAGTCATCGCACGGCGCCAGGACCAGACGCAGTGCCGTCTCACTGCGCCATTCGACGCTGAGCACCTCCCGCGGATGCTGCAACGCGGACACCACGTTGCGGGAGTCGAGGTGGATCAGCAGCAGTTCGCCCTCGAAGGAACAGCCGCCGTCGTAGCGGCCCGTGCCGACGGCCAACAGGGGAAGAACGGGGTGGAAGGCGAGAGATCGTATGGGGTACCAGGACCTCACCAGATGCCGGCACCGCAACGCGTCCCGCTCATAGACACCGATCCGGTGCCCCGTCCATCTGGAGTCCGCGGTCCCACTGCCGTTCCACTGAACCGCCCCGAGGTCCCCACCCACAGCGACCATCCGCGAGCGATCGTCGATGACGGCCAGAGCCGGCTCTCCGATTTCAGCGAAGGGCCCGTCACCGAGCACGCGTCGGACGATCGGCACAGAGGTCATGCCCGAAAGCGCACCGGGCAAGGTGCTCCAAAGAAACGGCCTGGATCACTCCATTGACGAGGCAGTGAGAGCGGGCGGGCTCCCCAAGGGGCGTGCAGCGGGCATAGGTTGGGCTCTCAAGTGATCATCTTTCGGGGGTGGACGTGGCAGGCCGGGATCTGCGGGCACTGTTCAGCACGAACGACCGGGGCCTGGAGGCCGTGGAGGCGTTCACGAACCGGCAGCTGCAGTGGGAGCTGGTCGCGGCCGCACTGTCCGAGCATCTGCGACTGATCAACGAGTCCGCGTTCGATGTCGAGGACCTGGAGCGCCCGCGTCACAACGTGATGGTCTTCCACGGGGTCGGGGGAATCGGCAAGACGACCTTGTCCCGCAAGCTGGAGGCCGCGCTCGCCGGGGCCGATCAGCGGCCTGCCCAGTGGGGTGAGCCCGCCTGGTCCGGACAGCGGATCCTGCCTGTACGCATCGACCTGGCTCGCTCCGCCGGAACGTCCTTCGAGGACGTCATCCTCACGGTCCGCGCGGCGCTGGCCGAACTGGGCCGCCCGCTGCCCGCCTTCGACATCGCCCTTCGCCGTTACTGGGAGACCCAGCACCCCGGTGAACCGTTGGAGGAGTACCTGCGCCGCGGTGGCCTCGCGGGCCGGTTCGGCAAGGCGATGCCGCAGCAGATGCAGTCCGCTCTCGCGGACGTCGCCCAGGCGCTCCTCCTGCCGGGCACCGTCGGTACGGCGGCCGGTGCGCTGGCCGGCTCCCTCACGAGGGCACTGCGCGAGCGCCGGCAGACCGTGCGGGCACTCGCTGGGTGCGCGCGGCTGGCGGATCTGCTGGAGGCCGACCCGGACCTGGAGGCGCTGAGCTTCTACCCGCACCTGCTTGCGTGGGAGCTCGCCCAGCTCCCGGCGGACAAGCGCGTCATGCCGGTGATCCTGCTGGACACCTTCGAGGACGTCGGCGACCGTACGCACCGCGACCTGGAGCGCCTCATCCAGCGGGCCGTGTGGCTCATGCCGAACTGCTTCTTCGTCATCACCGGCCGCTCGCGCCTGCAGTGGGCGGATGCTGCTCTACAGGGGCAGCTCGACTACACCGGCCCGGCCGCCTGGCCGCATCTGGCCCTCCCCGCAGCCGTCCCGGCGGCCCGCGCCGCCCGGCCGCCCCACGGCCACGCGCGGCAGGTCCTCATCGGCGACTTCTCCCCCGAGGACTGTGACGACCACCTCGCCCGCCGGCTCACCCGCGACGGCGAACCGCTTATCAGCGAGGAGATCCGCCAGGTCATCGCCGGCCGCTCCCACGGCCTGCCGCTCTACCTCGACCTGTCGGTGATGCGTTTCCTCGAAATCCGCCGCACCGGCCGTAACCCCGCCCCGGCCGACTTCGACCACGACTTCCCCGCCCTGATCGCCCGCACCCTCTCCGACCTCACCCCGCCCGAGCGGCACGTACTGCGCGCTGTGTCCTTGCTCGACGCCTTCGACCTGCCGCTCGCCGCGCAAGCCGCCGGCCTGACCCACGAGGCGCCGGCACTGCGCCTGATCGAACGCCCTTTCGTCCGGCAGGACCCCTTCGCCCTGTGGCCCTACCACCTGCATGGGCTGATCCGCTCCACCTTCCGGGACGCCGACGATCACGCCGACGACCGCTGGTCTCCGCGCGACTGGCACCAGGCCGCCCAGCGGACCCTCACCGCGCTGGGCGAGCAGTGGACCGCCGGCACCAGCCGCGACCGCCGGCTCCTCGTGGGCTGCCTGCGCCAGGGCCTCGCCATCGCCCGGGACTACAACCTCGACCTCGACTGGCTCACTGACGCCGCTTGGACCTACGTCGGCGATTCCGTCTGGGAGCCGGTCACCCCACCCGCCCCCGGTGCCCCGGCGCCCGGCACGCCCGCCGACGCCCTCGTGGAACTCCTCAGCACCCTCACTCGCCGCCAGCACGAGCACCGCGCTCGCACCGTCAGCCGACTCACCGCCGTCCTCGACGCCGACCTGGTGCCCGCCGACCTGCAGGAGATGGTGCTCTACTACCGGGCCAAGGCCCTGCGCGACACCGGCCGAGCCGCCCAATCCCGCCGCGACTACCAGCAGGTTGCCGACCAGGGCGGCCGCCTCGCCCCGGCCGCCCGCCGCTGCCTG
>LRTP01000437.1 GCA_001550305.1 Streptomyces diastatochromogenes | reverse complement strand
GGCCGGGCTGTGCTCGACGCCGTACTCGCGGGCGAAGCGGTTGGCCTCCGCGGCGGAGCCCGTCATCCGGTGCAGCCACAACCCGTACGCCACGGACCCCATCTGCTCCTGTGTCAGATACAGCCGCCACCGCTTGATCCCGTGATCACACGAGGCCGCCCTGACCTGCTCCGCCAGCCCATCAGCGGGCGCCACCCGGAGCTGGCCGGTGAGGCCGACAAACACCCGCAGCGCCGCCATCTGCGATGGGATCAACTCCACCAGCTGCCGCTCCGGGCCCGCACTGCCGGGAGAGGGCTTGGCCCGGGGGCGGGACTGGCCGTAGGCGAGAGTGTCGTGACCGTACGGCGTCAAACGGGCCGCCCACCGCATGGACCGCCCCTCCAGAGCCGACAGCTCCGCGCGATCCTCCCGACAGGCTAGCTCCACCAGACCCTGATTCTCCAGGGCGTTCACCTGCTGCTGATGCGGCGGGAGGAGCTCCGTGTCCAGCGTCCAGCCGTGCCCGGCCGCCTGCCCGCGCTCACACAGTGCCTCCAGCACCGCCAGCACCGCCAGCGCCCTCTCCCATCTCCTCATCCCACTCCCCCAGGGTGTGCCCATGAACGCGTGCGCCGACCGTAGACGCCGGCACCCGTCCGGACAGCGCCAAGGCGGGGAAGGCAAGCCCACTGGGGACACCGGCCACCACAGACGCGACGGGCGGGACACCACCCGGTAAATCACTGCGGTTCCGCAGGGTCCGGCGGTACCGCAGTCGTCTGATGTTGTGCTCAGGGCGTGAGGTTCCCCCACGGCCTTCGTACCGGTCAAGTGCCTCTTTGGTCGGAGCACAGGGTCAGACGAAGGCCGTGTTCACGTCCGGGGAATCCCCGTACGGGCGATCATGTTCGGGGCATCGTTCGAGGCCGTCATGGGATCAGCCCCGCGCCGCTTGGACGTTCGGCGGACAGCGGACGATACGTGGTTAGCCAGATCCCTGGACGCTTGGGCCGAGGTCGCGTCCGTCCAGAACTTCAATGTCGGTGATAGTGGCCCGGGAGGGATCCAAGCTCAGCCAGATGACGTCCATGCCATCGCGTTCGAGTTGGATCATCGAGGAACCCGACGAACCGTGCGGCGCGGTCAGCAGGTTGATGCAAGTTCCGGTACAGGTGCACGGGCCGTAGTAGGGCAGGTCAGCGACCGCCTCGGCCAGCGGTTCACCCTCAGCACGCAGCAGTTCAGCGATTTCGGAAGCAAGTGCCGGGAACGCATCCGCCAGCTGTGGGTACAGCCCATCTGTCACCACGGCACCGTACATGTGACAGGCCATGAGAAGCTCCACGGGTTTAAAGAGCGAGCTAATGAAGCTGTATATCGACCGCTCAGGACGGACGCACGGCAATGAGGAGCGGGCGCGGGGCTTCAGCGGAGCCAAGTGCGCCCGGACGGTGGGGACTTGGCCCCTCCATGCCGTCGGGCCGGTCCAGACGCGGGCGGCCGTCCGCGGGCTCCCAGGAGACGAGCTGATGGCCGCCGTCTATGTCCTGGTGCCGCTCCAAGGCCATCCGCGCCTGGCTGCGGGAGCGGGGAATCGACCACTCCATGCCCGAGCCGGCCGACCGGATCCGCAACCGTCTCCGCCGCGGGTTCCGGGACCGGCCATCCACTCTCAGTCCGCGTGGACGCCGCCTTCGGTGCGGGAGGCGGCCTCGGTCGCCGCCATGTCCTGCGTGCCGATGACGCCGAGCAGCTCAAGCTGAGCGGCGCCCTCGGTACCGGGCGGCGCCGTGAACCACAGGAGGCGCTGGTGGCCGTCCTCGCTGAACAGACTGTGGCAGTCCAACTCGATGACGCCCAGCGCGGGGTGCACGATGCGCTTGTGATCGGTGCGGCGCAGGCCGACGTCGTGGGTGTCCCACAGGGCAGCGAACTCCGCGCTGCGCCGCCGTAGCGCGGCCGTCATCCCGGCGACCTCGGCGTCGCGGCCCCGGCGGGCGGCGACTGCCTGCAGGTCGGCGACGAAGACCCGTGAGTGGTGCGGATGGTCCTCGGGCGGGTAGACCGCGCGGGCGGCCGGATCGGTGAACCAGCGGTACGCGAAGCCGGTGGCGGGGCCGCGCGGTTCCGGAGCCCGGCCGAGCAGTGCCGCGGCCAGCTCGTTCTGGACGAGGGTCTCGTGCAGGTCGGTGATGACCTGGGCCGGGGTGGTGGCCAGCCGGTCCAACAGCCCGAGCAGGGCGGGCTGGACGTGCCGCGCGCTCGCGCCGTGCGCCGATGCGGGCAGCGGCCGGTCGGCCAGATGGAACAGGTGGTCGCGCTGGTCGCCGCCCAGCCGCAGCGCCCGGGCGAGGGCGGCCAGCGTCTGGGACGAGGGCTGGGCGCCGCGTCCGCGCTCCAGCTCGGTGTAGTAGTCGGCCGACAGGCCCGCCAGTTGCGCGACCTCCTCGCGCCGCAGGCCGGGCACCCTGCGCCGGGGCCCGGCGGGCAGGCCGACGTCGGCCGGCCGGATCCGATCACGCCGGGACCTGAGGAACGCCGCAAGCTCGGGAAGGTTCACCCGCTCATCGTCGCCTCTCCGTCGGGGTCCGAGCCAGGGGCTGGTGACCCCTGGGTGGGCTCAGCCCTGGCCGGAGCAGGTGACTCGGACGGATAGTTGCCCCATCGGGGTCGACCTCCTGCTCGTTGTGAGCAGCTCCGGCGCCCCCGCACGAAGAGAGAGAGCACCATGCCGTTCGCGAATTTCAAGGTCCCCGCCGGCGCCCTCACCGCAGAGCAGAAGGAGCAGATCATCACCCGCACCACCGACCTGTACGCCGAGATCTTCGGTGACGGCGCCCGGGCCACCACCCTCGTACTGGTCGAAGAGGTCGCCGACGCCGGATGGGGCATCAGCGGCGGTGTCCTGACGCTTGCCAAGATCCGGCAGACGCCGCAGGAGTGACGGCCCGGCTGGTCGAATCCGTCGGTCAGTGGACGGGGTCGTTCAGGGCCGGGGCGTCGGCCCGGGGTGCGACGTCCTGCTGGGCGATGCGGGCGTTCGCGCTCCGGACCTGGTGGGGCAGGGTGAACGCGTCGGCCAGCCAGCCCAGCCCGCAGATGCCGAGGGTGCACAGGTGCAGCAGCCCACGGCCGGTCCTGCCGAGATAGAAGTGATGCATGCCGAACAGACCGACGAAGAACCACCAGAGGTACGCCACAGCGACCGACTTCGCCGCGCGCGGCGTGCTGTCCTGTCGCAGCCGCGGTTCGGGCCGAGCCGGCGGCGGCACCACCGCCGGTCGGCTCGCGGTCGTCGCCACACCCGTGTGGTGAAGACCCGCCGTCCGATCCGCCCTAGCGGCCCTCGCGGGCACGGGGACGACGGGCACCGGGACGACGGGCACGGGTTCGCGGGAGGGTGCGCCCTCGATCGACACGCGCGGCAGGATCCGCTCCAGCCCGGCGGGCAGCCACCAGTTCGCCCGTCCCAGCAGGTGCATCAGCGACGGAACCAGCACGGTGCGCAGGACGAAGGCGTCGATCGCGACGGCCGCGGCCAGTCCCACGCCGTACTCGGCGATGACCCGTTGGCCGCCGAAGACGAAGGCCGTGAACACGCAGATCATGATCAGGGCGGCGGCGTTGATCAGCCGGCCGGTCTCGGCCTGGCCGATCCGGATGGCGCGGTGGTTGTCGCGGGTGTGCTCCCACTCCTCGTGCATCCGGCTGACCAGGAAGACCTGGTAGTCCATGGACAGGCCGAAGAGGATGGCCAGCATGATCACCGGAAGCTCGGCCTCCACCGGCCCGGCCTTCCCCAGGCCCAGGAGTTCGGAGCCCCATCCCCACTGGAACACGGCGACGACGACTCCGAAGGACGCGGCCGAGGCGAGCAGGTTCATCACGGCGGCGGTCAGCGGCACCAGGACGCTGCGGAAGGCGACCATCAGCAGCAGGCAGCCGAGTGCGACGATCACCCCGAGGAACAGCGGCAGCTTGCCCGCCAGCAGGGCGGCCAGGTCACCGGAGGCAGCGGTCGTGCCACCCACGTAGACCGTCAAACCGCTTCCCCGCTCCGCGGCGGGGACGACGTCCTCGCGCAGGTGGGTGAGCAGGGCGCTCGTGGCCTCGTCCTGCGGCGCGCCGGTCGGCACCACGTCGATGACGGACAGTCCGGTCGCCGCGGCGGGCGGCCCGGCGGTTGCCGATGCCACTCCGGGAGTACTGCGCACGGCCGAGACCAGCCTGTTCAGGGCCGGCCCGTCGCTGGGCGCGCCCAACTGCGCGACCAGCACCAGCGGGCCGTTGGAGCCGGCGCCGAAGCCCTGGGCGAGCAGGTCGTACGCGGCTCTGGTGGTGGTGCCCTTCGGGTCGTTTCCGGCGTCCGAGGTCCCCAGGCGCAGCGACAGCGCGGGCAGCGAAAGGACGGTGACGACGAGGAGCGCGGCCACGGCGAACAACGTCCTGTGGCGCTCGACCTGCTCGGCCCAGCGGCCCAGGGACTGTGCCGTTCCGTGCCGTTGCCTGTTCAGGGGCGGGTGACCGGTCCCTGCGTCCCGGGCGGTCAGGGCTCGCCGCTGACGCCTGGTCAGCAGCCTGCCCCCGAAGAGGCCGAGCAGGGCCGGCAGCAGGGTCACCGCCGCGACCACCGTCGCCAAAACAGCCGTCGCGGCGCTGATCCCCATCGCGCTGAGGGGACCGATCCGCAGGACGAGCAGACCGAGGAGGGCGGTGACGACGGTGAGTCCGGCGAAGACCACCGCCCGCCCGGAGGTGTCCAGTGCGCGTACCGCTGCCTGCTCGGGTGCCAGGCCGCTACGCAGGCCGGTCCGGTGGCGGGTGACGATGAACAGGGCGTAGTCGATACCGACTCCGAGCCCGATGAGGGCCGCGACCGTCGGGGCGTCGCTGCCCAGGGTCATCACGTGCGAGGTCAGCCCGACGGCGAGCAGTCCGGCGCCGAGCGCGGCGATCGCGACCAGCAGGGGCAGGAGCATGCCCAGGAGCGAGCCGAAGGCGACGAAGAGGATGATGCCGGCGGCGACCAGCCCGATCGCCTCGGTGCTCTGCGCCTCGCCCTCGGCCGCGGAGCTGATGGCCTGGCCGCCCAGTTCCACTTGCAGATCCGCCTCACGCGCGGCCTGGGCGGTGTCGATGACCCGAGTGACGTCGGCGACCGGTATCCGGTCGGCCTGCGCGTCGAACGTCACCGTCGCGTAGGCGGTCCTGCCGTCCTTGCTGATCCGGGGCGCTCCCTCGGGGCCGTACATGCTGGTCACCGAGGCGACCGAGGGCAGTGCCGCGACCCGGTCCAGCATCGAGGTCACCTTCTGTCGGACGGCGGTGTCCCGGATCGACCCGTCGCGGCGCATGTGCACCACGATCTGGTCACTGTCCCCGGCCTGCCGGGGCTCGGACGCCTGGAGCCGCGCCTGCGCCTTCGACGACTCGGTCCCCGGCAGGCTGAACGCGTCGGAGTAGCGGGCGCCGAGCGTCGCGTACGGCACGGCGAGCGCGACCAGCACGGCGGCCCAGATCCCGATGACGAGAAGGCGGTGCCGGAAGCACCATCTGGCTAGTGCGGACATGGCTGAACAACCTTCTTTGCGGTGCGCGTGGGTGGGGGCGCAGAAGTCGGTCGGCGCGGACACGGGCGTGGTGCCGGCTCAGGAGTCGGTCGGCGCGGACGCGGGCGTGGTGGGGATCGGCTTGTCGAGCATGGTGCACACCGCGGCGTTCACCAGGGCCTGGTTGGCGGGGCCGGCCGGGTTGGTCGGGCCGGTCTGCGGCGAGGCCAGACCGAAGATCGTAGTGGTGAAGACCGAGACCGTGCGGCGGCCGGTGGAGTCGGTGTAGTCCTCGCTGGAGTAGCCGGGAGCCTGGCCGCTGTGGCCCCAGACGGTGCCACAGGGGGTGGACACCTCCTCCAGACCGAGCCCGTACCGGCGGTTCGGGAACTCGGACTCCTCGGCGACGGTGGTGCGCATCTCCTTCAGCAGGGCGGGCGGCAGGAGCTTGCCGGAGATCAGCGCGCTGGAGAAGCGGGTCCAGTCCTGCGCGGTGGAGACCATGCCGCCGGCGGCCCACAGCGTGCTGGCGTTGATCCCGGTGGTGTCGACGTATCCCGCGGAGCGGGCCGGGCCGGCGAACGCGGTCCCGGCGGGCGCGTACGGGGGAAGCAGCGGGCCGACGTGGGCGGCGTCCGGTTCGTAGCCGTGGGCAAGTCGGGGGTTCTTGGTCTCGCCGAAGCCGGTGACCAGGTAGGTGTTCTTCAGGTGCAGCGGCCCGGCGATCCGCTCCTGGACCAGGTCGCCCAGGGTGTGTCCGGTCACCTTCTCGGCGATCAGGCCGAGCGCGGTGTAGTTGGTGTTGCTGTAGGAGTAACTCGTGCCGGGTGCGAACAGCGGGTCGTGCCGGACGGCGGCGGCGAGCACCTCCCGGGGCGTCCAGACCCTGGTGTCCTGGCCGGTGAACGCCTTGAGCACGTCGGGTTCGGTGGTGTAGTTGAACAGGCCGCTGGTGTGGTTGAGCAGCATCCGCAGGGTGATCGCGGCGCCGTTCGGGATGAGGCCGGGCAGCCACTTCTCGACCGGGTCGGTCAGCCGGAGCCGGTGTTCGGCGACCAGTTGGAGGACCACGGTGGCGACCATCGTCTTGGTGTTGGAGCCCATACGGAACTCGTCGCTCGCGGCGAGCGCGTGGTCGGCCCTGGTCCAGGGCGCCTGCCGGGCGATCTCGATCGCCCGCCCGTCGCCCTTGCCGACCCGCACGACAACGCCGGGAGCTCCGGCGTCCACGTCCTGCTGGGCGAGCCTTGCCAGTCGGGCCTCCTGGGCTGCCTCCACGCCGGGCCGTCCGGTCCGGGTATGGGCGGTGCCCTGCGACGCGGCGGACGCCTCGCAGGTCGCGAGCGTACCCGTCAGTGCCGCGGCCAGGGCCAGCGTCAGGTATGCCTGCCGAGCGTGGCGCGGGTTGGGCGTGTTCCGGAGCATGAGGTGTCCTCCTGGACAAGGGACATGGGTCATGGGTCGATCGAACGTGGGGGACGGGCCGATCGGGTCGGGCGAAGACCACATCCACGTGGGGCCAGCCGCTCCACGCGTTCCGACCACTTCAGCCTCCCGGCCACGCAGACGAAGAACACGGGTGCTGGGCCCCTGCGATGGTGGAGATAACCCCAGTGCGCGAACTCGGGCCGGCCGGTCATCATCAACTTCTGGCCCGTGACGGTGGCCTGGCGTCGGCCGGCCGGTCGACGCGGCACCGATGCACGACGACGGACCGAAGCACGACGACGGACCGATGCACGACGATGGAGCGCGATGACTCACACCGGCGAGCGCCACTTCCCCCGTGGCACACCGCAGTCGGGGGAACGTCCCGCGCCCGGCGTCGCCCCGCGCGCCGGTCTCGCCCAGCGGGTGAGCCTGCTGGGCTGGTCGCTGGTGCTGCTGCTCGGTGCGGCCCTGGGTTTCGGCCTGCTCACGCTCTGGATCACCTCGGTGACGGTCGTCGTGCTCTGGGTCGGCATCCCACTGACCCTGCTGTCGACCGTCCTGGTGCGCTGGTTCGCCGACCTGCACCGCCAGTGGGCCGCCGACCGACTCGGCGAACCGGTGGCCCGGCCCTACTTGCCGACACCCGACGGCGGTTGGCCGATGCGGCTGTGGGCGATCCTGCGCGACCCGGCGACCTGGCGGGACTGGGCCTGGCTGGTGGCCAACTCGATCACCGGGTGGTTCACCTACGGGCTGTCGTTCCTGTTCTTCCTCTGCGGCGTCTTCTACCTGAGCTATCCGCTGCTGTTCGCGCTGACCCCTCCTCAGGTGTTCCGCACGCCGCTGGGCAACGGCTTTCGGCTGCACAGCGTCCAGGAGTCGTTCGCCATGGTCCCGCTCGGCCCGGTCTTCCTCCTGCTCTGGTACACCACCGCCGAGCGGCTGGCGCACCTCAACGCCCTGGTGATCCGCTCCCTGCTGGCGCCCACCGCGCAGGCACAACTACGGGCCCGTGTCGCACAGTTGGCCGCCTCACGGGCCGAGACCGTCGACACCCAGGCGGGCGAACTGCGCCGGATCGAACGGGACCTGCACGACGGCGCACAGGCCCGACTGGTGTCGCTGGGCATGAGCCTGGGCCTGGCCGAACAACTCCTGCCCGACGATCCGCAGGCCGTGCAGCAGCTGCTGGCCGAGGCCCGCGCATCCACCTCCAGCGCCCTGGCCGAACTGCGCGACCTGGTACGCGGCATCCATCCGCCGGTGCTCGCGGACCGCGGCCTGGACGGCGCCCTGCAGGCCCTGGCCCTGGCCAACCCGATACCGACGACGGTGGTCACCCGCCTGCCCGGACGGTTGCCCGCGCCGGTCGAGTCCGCGGCCTACTTCGCCGTCGCCGAGGCCCTGGCGAACGCCATCAAGCACGCCCAGGCCCGGCACATCCAGATCACCGTGGAGTTCACGCCCCATCCGGGCACGACGGCGGGGTTGCTGACGATGCGGGTGTCCGACGACGGCCGCGGGGGCGCCCGTCCCGACGGCGGCACCGGCCTTCGGGGCATCGCGCGCCGGCTGGCGGCCTTCGACGGCACGCTGACCGCCGACAGTCCGCCCGGCGGACCCACCGAGATAAGGATGTCGCTGCCGTGCGCATCGTCATAGCCGAAGACCTCGCCCTGCTCCGAGAAGGCCTGATCAGGATCTTCCAGGCCAATGGCTTCGAGGTCGTCGACGCCGTCGACAACGGCCCTTCTCTGACCAGGGCGCTGACGACCCACCGGCCCGACGTCGCGGTCGTCGACGTGCGGCTGCCTCCGACCTTCACCGACGAGGGCCTGCGCGCCGTGATCGACGTACGCAAGCGGATCCCCGGCCTGCCCATCGTGGTGCTCTCGCAGTACGTCGAGCAGCTGTACGCCAGGGAACTGATGTCGGACCGCGCCGGGGCGGTGGGCTATCTGCTGAAGGACCGGGTGCTGGACGTCGGCCAGTTCGTCGCAGGCGTCCGGCAGGTCGCCGCCGGCAGTACGGTCATGGATCCCGACGTGGTCGGCGCCCTCCTCACCCACCGCTCGGCAGACCCTCTCCTGCGGGAGCTGACCCCGCGTGAGCACGAGGTGCTCTCGCTGATGGCGCAGGGCCGCTCCAACGCCGCCATCGCCGGCCGGATGTTCGTCAGCGAGAAGACCGTCAGCAAGCACAGCTACAACATCTTCACCAAACTCGGACTCGAACCGTCCGAGGACGACAACCGCCGGATCCTGGCAGTACTCGCCTACCTGGAAGGCTGAGCCGCCACCGCCGTCCGCCACCGAAGCCGCCTACCTGCCGATCCGGGGGCAGCCGGAACCGTTCGCGAGACTCTGAGTCCTCACCGGGCGTTCAGCAACTGGTCCGTTCCAGCTGTCGGCCCACGGGCGAAGTGGCGAAGTCGTGCCAGGACGCGGCTGCACGGCCGGTCTGCCTGAGCAGCCGTGCCGGTCCGGGCGGGGCAGGCGAGAACTGCGGCAGATACCGGTCATCCGTCTGAGGCTCGTCGTCCTCCCGGACGTTCTTCCTCCTGCCGGCATCCATACCGGTGGCGGACTACCGCACGCGGTAGTCGCGCACCTCCAGTCCCAACTCCCAGCATGCAGCTCGGCGGTGAAGCCGACGCCACCGACGTGCAGACCGGTCAGTAAGAACAGCGTCCCGTCCGTCCCGCCCCCGCAGAGCCCGACGCCCTCCTGCCCGGCGAAGGCATCGTGCGGGTCGCATTCGTCCCCGCCGCCCGCACGCGGGCGGCGAGCCGATACTCGACGTCGCACCGGCTTACCTGTCCCACACGGGCCGGGCCGACGCCGCCCATGACGCATGGATCGCGCAAGAATTTGCGCTCCTTGCGTTCACTTGCATCCTCGGAGCGCAAGCCCGCAACCGCCGCCGAGTCGCGGACCGGACCGTGCGGGCCCGTAAGGCCGGTCCCCACGCCTGCCACTTGACTGCTTCAGCGGCTCGGATGTGGTGCGCGCGCCGCCATGACTCCTGAGTGATGGGTGCTTCTGGTGAATATTGTGCCGTTCCAGCTGTAGACCCGTCCATGTCGCTCTGCAATATTTCGATGAAACAACGCAAAATACTGTCTCTCGATGCCCTTAGAAGATCTTCTCCGCCAGGTCGGCTCCTGCCGCCTCAACGCACCGCACCCCGCTCCGCACTGATCGTCCTGCACCTTTCTGCACCACTCCGCCAGGAATGAGCCGCCCTCGCCGCCCCTCGGCGCGCGAGCCTCCGCAGGAAGTGACCCCGCATGACTCGACACAAGCAGAGATCCACAAGGCGCCGCGCAGCGACCGCCGCGCTCGCCTCCGTCGTCATGGTTCTGGGCCTGCCCGCCGTCGGCGCACACGCGGCCGGCGGCCCCAACGCCGCCGCGG
>LRTP01000436.1 GCA_001550305.1 Streptomyces diastatochromogenes | reverse complement strand
CGTAGCCGTCGTTGTTGCGGTCGGCGCCGGTGTGGTCGGAGATCATGAACAGACCGCCGCCGTTCTTCACGAACGTCATGATCGCGGTCTTCTCGGCGGTCGTGAAGAGCGTGTTGGGCTCGGGCAGCACCAGCGTGTCGAAGTTCGACAGGTCGGTGGCCGTCGAGCCGCCGTAGGCCAGGCTGGAGCCCGAAGGCAGCGTCTTCAGGCTGTAGTCGCCGGTCTTCTGCAGGGCCACACCCCAGGAGGAGAGGGCTCCGGTCCAGTCGGTCTCCGCCGACGGCGAGGAGTCCTGGCCCAGCGGGTCGGGCTGGCTGGTGGAGATGATCCAGTCGGCGTTGCCGGCCGTCTCCGCGTGGGCGTTGTCGAACAGGATGCGGTGCGGGGTCGCGGCGGCGGCCGGAGCGGCCGCGGACGCCTGGACGGCCGCACCCGCGACGAGCAGTCCGAACACGGCCGCGGCCGTGGTGAGTCTGTGGCGGGACCTTCTGAATCCGAGCATCCTGCAAACCTCCATGAGGGGTGGGGAGAGGCGGTGCGGGCGCCAAGTCTGCGCGCGTAGAACGGTGGTTGGCCGTCTGGCGAGCGACAGATTCTTGAACGGTACATGGCAGGAACGCGACTGAACAGGAGCCCGCCGGAGCGGACGCGGGACGGCCGGAAAGCGGAACGGACTGTCTTCGCCCGCAGGGGGAACACACCTAACTGCGGGGGTCCTGACAAAAAGGGGCGGACATGGAGATCTCAGGCATCATCAGTGCCATTCTCATCGGCATCATCATCGGCGTGCTGGGCCGGCTCGTCGTCCCGGGACGCCAGCGCATCGGCATCCTGTGGACGATCCTCGTCGGCATCGTGGCAGCGTTCATCGGCTCGGGGATCGCCGCCGCCTTCGGCGTGGCGAACACGAAGGGCGTCGACTGGATCGAGTGGATCATTCAGATCGGACTCGCGGCGGTGGGCGTCGCGGCGCTCGACCGGGTGAAGGCGCGCCGCTGACGGGGCCGACCTGCGGTCGGTGACGCCGCCCCTGCCCGGACGGCGTCCGGTGTCACCCGTACACGTACGGCGTTGTCGTGGTCAGGGGTTCGAAGCCCAGGCGGGCGAGGACCGGGCGGCTCTGACTGGTGGCGTCGACCTGGACGTAGCGGTAGCCGCGCTCGGCGGCGACGCGGGCGCGGTGGGCGACCAGCGCGCGGTAGATGCCGCGGCGGCGCCAGGAGTCGATGGTGCCGCCGCCCCAGAGGCCGGCGAAGCGGGTGCCGGGAACCATCTCCATGCGGGCGGCGCTGACCGGGACGTCACCGGCGAGGGCCACCACTGCGACCACGTTGTCCTCGTCGCCGGTGAGTTGGGCGAGGAGTTGGTGGCGCATCCGGGTGCTGTCCGTGCCGAAGGCCTGTTCGTGGACGTCCGCGACGAGGTCGACACCCGCGCGGTCGGTGACGGGCAGCAGGCGTACGCCCTCGGGCGGCTGGGCGTCAAGCGCGAGGTCGCCCAACTCGGCGATCATCAGGGTCTCCTCGGGCTGGGCGACGAACCCGGCGGCACGCAGCCGCTTTCCCAGGCCCTCGGGCTTGTCGTGCCCGTACAGCTTCCACTCGAACTCGCGGCCGAGTTCGCCGAAGTAGCGCATCTGCTCGGCGATCGCGGCATCGGCGTTCGATTCGTCCAGGTCCGACCAGATCACCCCGTTCCAGCCGTGCTCGGTGCCGACCTGGCGCACCACCTTGTCGACGCGCTCGACCCGGGCTCCCGGGCTGTCGGGCCGCGCGCCCTCCCGCATGTCCCGGTCGAACAGGGCAAGTACCCCAACGTGATCCATGGGGTCACTCCAGCACCCCGGAGCGCATAGGGCAACGGCTCCGCACCGGGGCGGAGTCGATCAGGCCGCCCCGCCCCGGTGTTTCGTCCCTGGTCAGGCGCGGTTCAGTTGCGGGTCCACTGCTGGTTGGATCCGCCGTTGCACGACCAGAGGTCGATCAGGGTTCCGCTCGCCGTCGCGGCGCCCAGCGCGTCCAGGCACAGGCCCGAGACGTTGTTGGTGACGGTTCCGTTGGAGTTGAAGGTCCACTTCTGGTTGGTGCCGCCGTTGCAGTCCCACAGGACGACCTTGGTGCCGTTGGCGGTACCGCTGTTGTAGGCGTCGAGGCACTTGTTGCCGTAGACCACCAGTTCACCGCGCGAGGTGTAGGTGAACGTCTGGTTCTGGCCACCGCCGCAGTCCCACAGTTCGGCCTGGCTGTTGTTGGTGATCGTGCTCTTGAAGAAGTCCAGGCAGCGTCCGGATCCGGTGCCGACGACCGCCGTCCCGTTGGTGCCCGGGACGGCGCGCACGGCCACGGCGTCGATGTCGGGCGCGGTGCCCGAGGCCCCGAAGGTCAGCGTGTTGGAGCCCTTCGCCAGGGACGCGAGGACGGAGACGGTCCGATAGGTGGTCGCCGAGCCGGTGGGCGGGAAGGCCAGCGTCTGCGCGTACTGGCCACCCACCTGAAGCGTCGCCTTGCGGTCCGCGGTGCCGCCGTTGGCGTAGGTGATGTCGATCAGCTTGGTGCCCGCGGCGGACGCCGTGACTCCGGTGAAGGTCGGGGTCGTCGCGGAGGTGGTGTCCTCGTACGTCGTCCCGGACGCCTCGGTGCCGGAGACGGTGAGCAGCACGCCCTCGCCCGCGGGGACGCCGGTGGTGTAACTCGTCGCGAACGAACCGGCGTTGGACGCCGACCAGACGTTGCGTACGGCGGCGGAGGCGGTGGTCAGACCCATGTCCTGCCAGCGGGCGGTGATGTTCGCCGCGGCGGACGTACGGTTCAGCAGCAGGACCGCGCGCTTCCCGGTACCGGAGAGGATCTTGCTGTAGACCTGCAGGCCGGTGCTGTCCTCGGCGACCTTGACGCCCTGGAGGCCGCGCGGGTCCTGGTCGATCGCGACGACCTCGGAGTTGGTGAGGATCGAGGCGGTCGTCGAGCTCATGGTGGCCAGGTTGTTGCCCGCGAGCAGGGGGGCGCCCGAGATCGCCCACAGGCCCATGTGGGTGCGGTTCTGGGCGGCGCTCAGGCCGTTCATGCCGACCGTCATCATGTCCGGGTCGTTGTAGTAGCCGGTGTGCTGGGCGGCGGGGTGCAGCGACTTGTCGAAGTTGGCCAGGATGTTGGTCATCGTCGGGTTGTCGGGGTAGTAGACGATGTCGGTGCTGGTGCGCCACATCACGCCCGTGCCGGCGGCCCAGTTCCAGGGGTTGCCCGTGCCCCACTCGCACAGCGACAGGACGAGCGGGCGGCCGGTGACGGCAGTCGCGGCGGTGTTGGCGTCACGGATCGCCTTGTACGTCGTCTCCTGGTCGAGGCCCTCGGCGTCACCGCCGCACCAGTCGATCTTCAGGAAGTCGAAGCCCCAGTTCTGGAAGGTCTCCAGGTCCTGCTGGTTGTGGCCCTCCATACCGGTGTTGGGCGCGGCAGGCGTTCCCGAGGGGGTCGGGTAGTAGTAGCCGCAGCCGTTCTTGCCCGCGTCGGTGTAGATCCCGGCCTTGAGGCCCTTGCTGTGGATGTAGTCGACGATGGCCTTCATCCCGCCCGGCCACTTGGCGGTGTCGACGGTGATGTTGCCGCTGCCGTCGCGGGTGCCCAGCCACCAGCCCTCGTCGATGTTGACGTACTTGTAGCCCGCGGCGGCCATGCCCGACGACACGAGGGCGTCGGCCTGGGCCTTGATGGTGTCGTAGTCGATGACGCTGGCGAAGGTGTTCCAGGACGCCCAGCCCATCGGGGCCGGGGCGACCCCGATCTGGTTGGTGCTGACGGCGGTCGGCTCGGCGGTGAGCGCGGTGGCGGAGCGTCCGACTCCGGCCAATCCGGCGACGGCCAGGCCAAGGACCGCGCCGTGAACGGCTGCGCGCTTCAGGAGGGCTCTGAGGCGCGCGGTGTGCGAATGGGGGGACATACGGCTCTCCCTTGAGCGGTTTGTTCGCAGACTCGAACAAAAGTCAACGAGACTCGCCATATGGGAGCCGCCATTCCGCGGGCGCGTCAAGTCCCTTGCGCGCAGAGCCCGTTCACGTTCGGCCAGGCCGTCGGTGAACGCGTCCGCAGCCCCGGAGGCCGCCCGTCGCGTCGCCGGCCGCACGCGGTACCTTTCGGTTCGACCCGGCCCGACCCGGCCGGCAGAGATCTCAAGCATCGGGATGGTCATGCGCGAGGACGCGATCGTCGAGGTGGCGGCCGGAATCCATCTGGTTCACGGCAGCAACACCAACTGGGTGATCCTGACCGAGGGGGACGCCGTCACCCTGATCGACACCGGATATCCGGGCGACCGCCCGGACGTCCTCGCCTCGCTCGACGCGCTCGGCCACTCCCCCGAGGCCATCAGCGCCGTACTCATCACCCACGCGCACAACGACCATCTCGGGTCGGCCGAGTACCTGAGCAGCACCTACGGCGTCCCGGTCCATCTGCACGAGGAGGAGGTGGCGCACGCGCGCCGCGAGTTCCTCCAGCAGGTGAGCGTGGGCGAGGTGATGCGCCAGGCCTGGCGTCCCGGCGTGCTGCCCTGGGCGGTGCACGCGATCCGGTCCGGTGGCACGGCGGACGTCCGGATGACCCGGCCCGAGCCGTTCCCCGGGCAGGGGGCGCTCGATCTTCCCGGCGGTCCGGTGCCGGTGCACACACCCGGGCACACCGCCGGACACTGCGTCTACCACTTGCCGGACGCCGGGATCGTGATCTCCGGCGACGCCCTGGTCAGCGGTCACCCCACCTCGCGGATACAGGGCCCGCAACTGCTGCCCGCCATGTTCCACGCCGAGCGCGCGAACGCCCTCGCCTCGCTGAAACTCATCGAGGCACTCTCGGCGGACGTCCTGCTGCCCGGGCACGGCCCGGTGCACCGCGGATCCGTGAGCGAGGCGGCCCAGCGCGCCCAGGAGCTCGCCAACTGACGGCCGCCTCGAGCCGGCCGGCTCAAGGCCGCGGGGTTCCCGGCCGGACGGTGTCGAGGTAGGCCCGCAGCGCGTCCCGGTTGCGGGCCAGGCAGTCGATGCGGCTCTGGATGCGGTCGATCTCGCCCCGCAGGAGTGCGGCGGTCTCCTGGGTCAGGCACTCGGGGTGGAGATGGATCTCGCCGGGGTCGGACAAGAACGGCAGGATGACACGGATGATCTCGGTGGTGAGCCCGGAGTCGAGCAGCCCGCGGATCTGCCGTACGCACGCGACGGCCCCGTCGCCGTACGCGCGATAGCCGTTGGCGGCCCGCTCGGGGCGCAGCAGGCCCTGTTCCTCGTAGTAGCGCAGCATCCGGGTGGGGACGCCGGTGCGGCGCGACAACTCACCGATCCTCACGACTCCGCTCTCCGGGGCAGACGCGCTTGCCTTCACACTGATGTGAAGGTTTCAGCATGGTCGCATGTCGCCCGCACCGCCCGCCAAGGGCACCGCTCCGCCCGCCTCCGGGCTGCCGCTCTCGGGGCTGCTCGCTCTGTCCACGGCCGCCTTCACCGCCGTACTGACCGAACTGCTGCCCGCCGGTCTGCTGCCACGGATGGCTCCGGACCTGGGGGTGTCCGAGGGGCGTGTCGGATTCCTGGTGACCGGTTACGCACTCGCCTCGTTCCTCGCCGCGGTGCCCCTCACGGCCGCGCTGCGCGGGCTGCCGCGCCGCCGGGTACTGACCGGCACCCTCCTGGGTTTCGCCCTCTGCAACGCCGTCACCGCCCTGTCGTCCTGGTACGCGCTCACGTTCGCGGCCCGGCTCGGGGCCGGGGTCATGGGCGGCACGCTGTGGGCGATGCTCGTCGGCTACGCGGCCCGGATGGTGCCCGCCGAGCGGCGCGGCCGTGCCATCGCGATCGTCCTCGGGGGCATCACCCTCGCCCTGTCGCTGGGCGTGCCCGCGGGCACCGCGCTGGCGGACGCCGTCGGCTGGCGCGCGGCCTTCGGTGTGCTGTCCGTACTCGCCGCGCTGCTCATGCTGTGGGTGCGGTGGCGGGTGCCTGGCCTGCCCGGCGAACCGGCGGACGGGCGGGTACCCCTGCGCCGGGTGGCCGCGCTGCCCGGCATCGTGACCGTCCTTTCCGTGACCCTGCTCCTGCTTCTGGGGCACCAGGTGATGTACACGTACGTCGCCCCCTTCGCCGCGCACACCGGTTTCGGCCATACCGGTGTCGTCCTGCTGGTGTTCGGGGTGGCGACGGTCGTGGGGATCTGGATCGTCGGCGCCCTGGTGGACGCGCACCTGCGCCGTACGCTGCTGACGGCCCTCGCACTGATCGCCTGCGCGATGGCGGCGCTGGCCGTGTCCGCGGGCGATCCCCTCGTGCTCCTCGTCTCGGTCGCCCTGTGGGGCGCCGCGTTCGGCGGGGCACCGACGCTGATCCAGACCGCGCTGGTCGACGCCTCCGGGCCCGCCCACGCCGACGTGGCCACCTCCCTGCAGACCACCGTCTACAACGCCGGCATCGCGGCCGGTTCCCTGACCGGAGGACTTGTCCTGGAGAGCGCGGGAGCCACGGCTCTTCCCTGGACGTCACTCCCGCTGATCGCCGCCGCGGTCGGTGTGGTGGCGGTGGGGCGGTGGCGGGCGTTTCCCGCGCGGCGGCCCGCCTGACAGCCCGCCCGCAGGGCGCCAGGGCCTGTCCGGACGCCGGTCCTTCAGCGAGTTTCCCGGGCGGGGGCGCCGTAGCGGAGTCCGTCGACGAGCAGGGCGATCATGCGGGGGGTGTGGCCGTTGCCGTCTTCCTGGGCGGGCAGGGTCAGATTGCGCGTGGCGACCAGGAGGTCTTCCGGGTCGACGTCGGAGCGGATCTCGCCGGCCTTCGCCGCGGTGTCGAGGAGCGCGCCGAGGACGGGCATGAAGCGCTGCTGGAAGTAGGAGGGCAGGGTGTCGTAGGCCGGGTCCCCCGAGTGCAGGGCCGCACTGAGTCCGCGTTTCGTGGCGATGAAGCCGGCGAAGCGCTGGAGCCACTTGGCGAGCGCTTCGGCGGGTTCGTAGCGTGCCGCCAGGGAGGGTGCGGCGTCGGCGCAGGCGTCGACTTCGTGGCGGAAGACCGCGGCGATGAGGTCCGAGCGTTGCGGGAAGTGGCGGTAGAGGGTGCCGGCCCCCACGCCCGCCTTGGCGGTGATCTCCCGTACGGGTGCGTCCACTCCCGACGTGGCGAAGACTTCCGCGGCAGCCGTGAGCAGGGCGTCGGTGCTGCGTTGCGCGTCGGCGCGCAGCCGCTTACGGGGCGGCCCTTCCGCCGCGGCGGCGTCGCCTTCCCGAGTCGATTCCTCGCTCACGATGCTTCCCCTTGCTAACCGGAACACCGTTCCGTATCGTCTATGTTGAACGCTGTTCCGTTTCAGCCAGCCTAACGCGCCGCGGCGGGCACCGGCCGACGCACAAGGAGACTCATGAAGTACCGCACACTGGGCCGAACCGGCATCAAGGTCAGCCCGTACTGTCTGGGCGCGATGATGTTCGGCGCCATCGGCAACCCCGACCACGACGACTCCGTCCGGATCATCCACAAGGCACTGGACGCGGGCATCAACTTCGTCGACACCGCGGACGCCTACTCACGCGGCGAGTCCGAGGAAATCGTCGGCAAGGCTCTCAAGGGCCGCCGGGACGACGTCGTACTCGCCACCAAGGCCCACCTCCCCATGGGGGACGACCCCAACCAGCGGGGCAACTCGCGGCGTTGGCTGGTCCGCGCGCTGGAGGACTCGCTGCGCCGGCTCGGCACCGACCACGTCGATCTGTTCCAGATCCACCGTCCCGCCCCGGACACCGACGTGGAGGAGACCCTCTCGGCCCTCACCGACCTGGTGCGCGCGGGCAAGGTCCGGGCCATCGGCACCTCCTCCTTCCCCGCCTCGGACATCGTCGAGGCGCAGTGGGTCGCCGAGCGACGGGGCCTGATGCGGTTCCGCAGCGAGCAGCCGACGTACTCGGTCCTCAACCGCGGCATCGAGCGCGAGGTGCTGCCCGTCTGCGAGCGCTACGGCATGGGCGCCCTGGTCTACAGCCCGCTCGCGGGCGGCCTGTTGACCGGCCGCTACCGCAAGGACCGCCAGGCCGACAGTCACCGTGCCGCGTTCGGCTTCAAGCACCTCAGCGACGAACGCCGGCTCGACACCGTGGAACAGCTCATCCCCCTGGCCGAGAAGGCGGGGATGCCGCTGACGCACCTGGCCATGGCGTTCGCGATCGCCCACCCCGGCGTCACCTCCGCGATCATCGGACCGCGCACGATGGCCCACTTGGACGACCTGCTCGCGGGCGCGGAGACCACGCTGACCGACGAGATCCTCGACCAGATCGACGCGATCGTGCCGCCCGGCACCGACATCGGGACGCTCGACATGGCCTACAACCCACCCGCCGTCCAGCAGACCGCCCTGCGCCGTCGCCTGCCCGCCGAACGCTCCGCCGCCTGAACCAGCGCCCAACCTGATCCGCCGGACAGGACCTAGCCGAGCTCGAGCGTGGTGACCCCGTAGACGCGCTCGGCGCTGAACGGCCTGACCGGGCCGGTGTACATCCGGGCGGTCTCGAAGGAGGGGGTGAGGCCGAACTCCTCGGCGAGGGCGACGCCCGGCGCGTTCGACTCGGGGATGTCGATGGCGACCTCGCCCCCGGGAGCGTCGGCGGCCAGCGCCAGCAGGAGGGCGCGGGCGTCCTCGGCGGTGTCGGCGAACAGCGGGCCCACGCGCGGGCGGTCGAGGGCGGGCCGGACCACCGCGTAGCCGGTGAGGTGGCCGTCGGCGACGCGGACGAAGGTGCGGTGGCCGGGACCGGTGAGCCACCGCTCCAGGAAGCGGGGGCGGTCGGCCGGACAGCAGGCACTGTCGTACGCCGCGATCGACGCGAAGTCGGCCGCCGCGGCGGGCCGCACCCCCGGTGGCGTCTGTGCCATCGGCACGGTTCCGATGAACCGGACGGTGCGGTGGGCCAGTTCGAAGCCGGACTTGCGGTAGTTGTCCTGCTGCGCCACCACACCGTCCAGACCGACGGTCCTGCCGCCGGCGTGGGCGAGGGCCGTCTTCCAGGTGGTGAGGCCGTGGCCGCGGCCGCGCAGATCCGGTCGTACGAGATAGAAGCCCAGGAAGGCGTAGTCGGCGTCGTACGTCACGACCGACACCGCCGAGACCGGCTGCCCGTCGATCCTGCCGATGAAGAAACCCTCGGGATCCTGGGCGAAGAAGCTCGGTGCGTCGGACAGCCCCGGATTCCATCCCTCGTCCCCCGCCCACCCGCTGATCACCGACCAGTCGTCGAGCGAGGCCCGGGCGACGACGAGATCCGCGGGACCAGGAGAAGTCATGTGTGCGCTCCATTCGCTTGCGGCGGGGGTGCGCGGCGGTCGCCCGCGCCCGCAGCATCCTTCCCGATCTCCACGGGGATTTCAGCCTCCGTCACTCATAGGCTTGTCGTCCATGAGTGTCGATGACGTGACCCTGCGCCCGGTGGCCGAGGACGACCTGCCCGTCATGGAGCGGTTCCTGACGGAACCCGAGACCTCCATACCCTTCCAGTGGTTCGGCTGGCGAGACCCGGACCGCTGGCGGCGCAAGTGGGCGGAGGACCGCATGCTCGGCGACGACGCGGGCTATCTGATGGTCGTGCGCGGCGAGGAGCGCCTGGGCTTCGTCGGGTGGCGGAAGGTCCGGCCCACCCCTAGCACGTACTACTGGAACATGGGCATCGGTCTGCTGCCGGAGGCGCGCGGCAAGGGCTGGGGTACGCAAGCCCAACGGCAGCTCGTCCGTTACCTGTTCGCACACACGACCGTGGTGCGGATCGAGGCGGACACCGAGGCGGAGAACATCGCCGAGCAACGCGCCCTGGAGAAGGCCGGGTTCACCCGCGAGGGTGTGCTGCGCAGTGTGGGGTTCCGGGACGGCCGGTGGCGCGACGGCGTGCGCTACAGCATCCTGCGCGACGACCTTCCCGAGATGCGCTGACCCCGCCCGGGGACCACTCACGGGAGCCACCCGAACGGGGCCCCACCGGGTCGTGTGCCCGGTGGGGCCTGGCGCGTCAGCGGACCCCCGTGGGCCGGAACCGCCGGTACAGCACGGCCCCGCCCAGCAGCAGGGCGGCGCTCGCGCCGACCGCCGGCATCGTCTGGTCGGCGCCCGTGTGGGCGAGGGAGGCCATCGACCGCGGCGGGGCCTGGTAGCGCGGCACCTGCGCCCTGGGCGTCGTGTGCGGCCTCGGGGCGGTCTTCACCGGCTGCGGGTGGTCGCCGGAGGTGTTCGTGGACGTGTTCCCCACGGACGCGTTGCCGAGGCCGACCACGCTCACGGAGTTGCCGCTGAGGTTCACCGGGAGGTGCACCGGGAGCTGCAGGCCGTTGCCCGCGAGCACGCCCGGAGAATCCTTTCCGCTCCCGACCGCGACAGCACCGCCGCGTGTGACGGCACCGCCGCGGTCCACGCCACCAGCGCCTTCGCCGCTCCTGCCGTGGCTCCTCCCGCCGGCGCCGGGGCCCCCGCCCTCGCTCACGTTCGCGCAGCCGTTGCCCGCGGCGGGGTTCAGGAGCCCGGCCACGTTCACGGTGTTGCCGCACACGTTCACGGGAACGTGCACCGGGAGCTGGAGGGTGTTGCCGGAGATCAGCCCGGGCGAAGCCGCCGTGCCGCCGTCCGCCGAGGCGTCGGCATGCGCCGGCATCGCCACGGCCATCGCCGCGCCCGAGGCGGCGGCCGCGGCGATCAAACCATTTCGGGTAACCCGTTTCATAGGTTCCCTGCCTTCCAGACATGGACGCGGGCACTCGCCCGCACCGCGTAAAACGCGGGAGGACCATCCGACGTTATGGCTGATCGTGCTTTCACCCCATCGAGGGTCACGTTTATCGAACGCCCGCCCAGAGGCGCGCTCCCGGACACCCGCTTATCGTGAGCGAGGAGCTATCCCCCTGGCGCCCGGTACGACGCCGGGCGTCCCTGGAGGCATCCATGCTGTCCGCGCACCAACGCTGGGCGTACGCCGGAGCCGGCGTCGTGACACTGGTCCTGCTGGCGGCGGGTCTGCCCTCGGGGGTGGCGACGGCTGCCGAGGGCCCCGATCTCTCCCGCTTCTACCACCAGCAGATCAAGTGGGGCACCTGCAAGGGCGACGCGATGCCCGCGGATCTGCAGTGCGGGCAGGTGACCGTCCCGCTGGACTACGCGCACCCGGGGGCCGGGACGCTCGACCTCGCGCTGGCCCGCTACCGCGCCACCGGCCCGTCGAGGGGATCCGTACTGCTGAACTTCGGCGGCCCCGGCGTCCCGGGAGTCCCGCAGCTCGCCACCGGCGGCAAGGACTTCATGCCGCTCACCAACGGCTACGACGTGGTGACCTTCGACCCGCGCGGTGTCGGCCGGTCCTCTCCCGTCAGCTGCGGCGGCGGCATGGGCCAGGGCTCCGACGCGACGGGCCCGGCCACCCACGACAGCAGCCCGGAGGCACTCCTCAAGCAGGTGCGGAAGGACGCCGACGAGTGCGCCAAGCACTCCAGCCCGGTACTGGCCCACATCGGCACGGTCAACGCCTCCCGGGACCTGGACGTGATACGCCAGGCCCTCGGTGACAAGAAGCTCAACTACCTGGGGTTCTCGTACGGAACGCGCCTGGGCGCGGTGTACGCGAGCCAGTTCCCCGACAAGACGGGCCGCATGGTGCTAGACGGCGTGGACACGCTCACCGAGCCGCTGTCCGAGTCGGGCCTGGTGAGCGCCGAGGGGCAGCAGACCGCCCTTGAGGACTTCCTCACCTGGTGCACCCAGGACACGTCGTGCCCCTTCGGGCAGGATCCGCGCGATGCCCGTCAGCGGGTCGCGCGGCTCGTCGACTCGCTGGACAAGAACCCGGTGCCGACGAACTTCGGGCAGCAGTTCTCCGGCCAGGACCTGGTGGCGACCATGGGTCTGGAACTCTTTGACCGCAAGGGGTGGCCGAAGCTCGAGCGGTCCCTCGCCTCACTCGTCCAGGACGGCGACCCGAGCCCACTGTTGCAGGCGGCCGGGGGCAGCGCCCTGCCCCACGCCACGTACAGCGGGCTGGTCGACCCCGCGAACGTGCCCCCGGACAACCTCGAGAGCGCACTCCTGGCGATCAACTGCGCCGACGACCCCGATCGGCCCAGCGCCGCACAGCTCACCAAGGAGATCGACGATCTGAAGGCCGCCTACCAGGAGGCGTCGCCGATCTTCGGCCCCCTCCGCCTCAACGAGCTGCTGATGTGCTACGGCCGCCCCAAGGGCAGCGATTACATCCGCGAGAAGGTACGCGATGTCCACACGCCGAAGATGCTCCTCGTCGGCACCCGCGGGGACCCGGCGACCCCGTACCGCTGGACCGAGGAGACCGCCGAGCGGCTCGGCTCCGCGGCCGTCGTGCTCGACAACAAGGGCGAGGGCCACACCGGCTACGCGTCGTCCAAGTGCGTGCGCCAGAAGGTCACCGACTTCCTGCTGTACGGATCACTGCCGGACAACGGCAGTTCCTGCGGCCCGGAGGACGCGACGGCCCCCTGAGGGGTCGGACACAACCCGGAGGGCACTTCGGTCGTCACACTGAGCAGGCGATACTCACCGTTCGTGACATCGCTCGTGACACCGCTCATGACACCGCTCGTGACCGAAACAGGGGGAACCCACCGATGCGCATCCGACCCGTTCTCGCCCTCCCGGCCGTCGCCGCGGCGCTGCTTCTCGCCGTGCCGCAGAGCGGCTCGGCCGCCGCGCGGCCCGCCCGCTGCGCCGAGAAGGCCGTCACCGTCCACGCCCACCGCTCCGCCGACCCCACGCTGCTGCACCTCGGCGTCACCAACCGCTCCACCCGGGCGTGCACCGTCGACCGCATCCCGACCGTCGTCTTCGGGGACCTCGACGGCGCCGCCCTGCCGGTTCCCGCGGGGCGGAGCGGACCGTACCTGCTCGATGCGGGCCGGACGGCGTACGCGGCCCTGCGGACCATCGCCGACCCGGCGGACCCGGAGGCCCGCCGGGTGGAGGCGATCAGCGTCTCGGCGGACCCGGCGCGCTTCGGCCGTACGTTCACCGCGCGTGAGCTGGGCGTCGGTCGCGTCGTCCTGGTGTGGGAGCCGGTGACCTCGTGGTGGAAGTCCTCGCAGGCGGTCGCCGACCGGGCGCTCAGGTGAGCAGTACGTCCGGGGCGTACATGTCCAGCCACAGCGCCAGGTCCAGGGTGCGCTCCAGGCCCCGCCGCGACGCCTGCGTGATCTGCGGGCTGTCGCGGTGGGCGGCCCGGTGGACCCGCTCCCGGTCGACGAGGTCGAAGACCGGGTGCGCGGGCCGGGCCAGGAGGTCCTTGGCATGGTCCTGGAGGGCGATCGCGTACTTGGGGTCCTGGGTGGACGGATAGGGGCTCTTGACCCTGTCGTACACGGACTTGGGGATCAGGTCGGCGGTCGCCTCCCGCAGCAGGCTCTTCTCCCGTCCGTCGAAGGACTTCAGGGACCAGGGCGCGTTGTAGACGTACTCGACGAGCCGGTGGTCGCAGTACGGCACCCGCACCTCCAGGCCGACGGCCATGCTCGCGCGGTCCTTGCGGTCGAGCAGGACGCGGACGAAGCGGGTCAGGTGGAGGTTGCAGATCCGCCGCATCCGGTACTCGAAGTCGCTCTCGCCGTCGAGCCGCCGGATGCCCGCGACGGCCGTGCGGTAGCCGTCGGCGACGTACGACTCCAGGTCCAGCGCCTCGGTGAGGTCCGGGCGCAGTACGTCGGCGTCGTCGCCGAAGTCGCGGCCGAACCGGACGAGCCAGGGGAAGGTCTCGGCGCTGCGGGCCTCCTCGTCGAAGAACTGCAGGTAGCCGCCGAAGACCTCGTCCGCCGACTCCCCGGAGAGCGCGACCGTGGAGTGCTCGCGGATGGCCTGGAAGAGCAGGTACAGGGAGGCGTCCATGTCGCCGAAGCCCATGGGGAGGTCACGGGCCCTGATCACCTTCGCCCGGACGTCGAGGTCGGCCAGGGCGTGCGCGTCGAGGACGATGTCCTGGTGGTCGGTGGCCGAGGCGCGGGCCACGTCGTGCACGAACGGGGTGTCGGGGGTGCCCCGCAGCTCGTCGGCGACGAAGTGGTCGCTCTGGCCGACGAAGTCGACGGCGAAGCTGCGCACCTTCTCGCCGTGCTCGCCGAGCTGCCGGGCGGCCAGCGCGGTCATGGCGGAGGAGTCGAGGCCGCCGGAGAGCAGGGTGCAGCGTGGCACGTCGGCGACGAGCTGGCGGCGCACGATGTCCTCGAGGAGCGAGCGGACGGTGGCGATGGAGGTGTCGCGGTCGTCGGTGTGCGGCCGGGTCTCCAGCTGCCAGTAGACGCGGCGGCGCGGACCGGAGCGGTCGATGGTCACGACGGTGCCGGGCTCCACCTCGCGCATGCCGTCCCAGATCGCGTGTCCGGGCGTCTTGACGAAGGTGAACAGCTCGCGCAGTCCGTCGAGGCGGACCCGGGCCGGGGCCAGCGGGTTCGCGAGGATCGCCTTGGGCTCGGAGCCGAAGAGGACGCCGTCGGGGGTCGGGTAGTAGTAGAAGGGCTTGATGCCCATGCGGTCGCGGATCATCACGAGCTTGTCGTGGCGGCCGTCCCAGACCGCGAAGGCGTACATCCCGTTGAGCCGCTCGGGGAGCGCCTCGCCCCATTCGAGGTAGCCGCGCAGCACCACCTCGGTGTCGGAGTCGGTCGAGAAACGGTGCCCGCGGTCGGTCAGCTCGCGGCGCAGCTCGGTGAAGTTGTAGGCCTCCCCCGAATAGACGAGCGCGACCGTGCCGTCCGGGGTCTCGGCGGTCATGGGCTGGCGTCCGCCGGGCAGGTCGATGATCGCGAGCCGGCGGTGCCCGAGGGCCGCGGGCCCCTCGGTCCAGGTGCCGCGGTCGTCGGGACCCCGGCAGGACATCGTCTCCGTCATTGCATCCAATGTCTCCGCCTCGGCGCGCAGGTCGCGGTCGAAGGAGACCCAGCCGGTGATGCCGCACATGCGTTACCTCCCGCGTCCGGTTCTGCCGGGAACACCGCGCCAGCCTGCGGTTTCATGGGCGGTCCAGCGCTTCCGCAAAACCAGTTGTATTGAGCAGCTATATGACGAGGTTGTGTCATGTGCGCAAGTGACGTCAACACGTACGTAACCTGACCGGACCATTCACCCCGACGGTTTCGGCCGCGCTTTGCGTCCCGCGGACGGACGGATCGGCCCGCTGCCGGGCGTCCGCGAACGGGAATCGGCCACGGGCAAAGTCTTCCTCAACATCCGCCGGGGCGCCCGTGGGGGGATCCTCGGGGACCCGGGAGGCATGCCCGCTTTCGCCCCATTCCGTCGCATGGGTTTGACTCATGGTGTGCGCCGGATGCTCTTGCCACTGTTCGTCGCCCTGGGTGCGGCCGGGGCGCTGGCCCTGGCATGGGCCGTCTCGCCCTGGTGGTGGGCGGCGGCCGCCGTACTGCTCGCCCTGACCGCGCTCGCCGTCCGGGACCTGGCCCAGCGCCGCCACGCGGTCCTGCGGAACCGTCCCCTGCTCGGCCACCTCCGCTTCCTCCTTCGGCCCGACGACCGCGATGTGCGCGGCCTCGTGTACGAGCGCGCCGGCGGCGTCGAGGTCGAGGAGCCCTTCGGCACCGGGCTGGACCTGTACGGGGACGGGTACGAGTACCTGGAACCGTCGATGCGCCCGGTGGAGATGCCGGACGAGCCGCCCGTGGTGCGTGTCGGCGGCCCGCACTGCACCCAGCCGTACGACATGGCCCTGCTGAACGTCTCCGCGATGAGCTTCGGGGCGCTGTCCTCGCACGCGATCGTGGCGCTCAGCCGGGGCGCTGCGCTCGGCGGTTTCGCGCAGGACACCGGCGAGGGCGGTCTTTCGGACCACCACCTGCGGGGTGGCGGCGACCTGATCTGGGAGATCGGCAGCGGGTACTTCGGCTGCCGCACCCCGGAAGGGGGCTTCGAGGCACGGGAGTTCGCGGACAAGGCCGGGCTGCCGGAGGTCAAGTGCGTGTCGCTGAAGCTCTCCCAGGGGGCGCAGCCGGGCATCGGCGGGGTGCTGCCCGGCGCCAAGGTGAGCGCCGAGATCGCCCGGGCCCGCGGGGTCCCGGAGGGCGAGGCGGTGGTGTCACCGCCGTACCACCGGGTGTTCTCGACCCCGCGCGAGCTGGTGTGCTTCCTCGCCCGGATGCGGGAGCTGGCGGGCGGCAAGCCGACCGGCTTCAAGCTCTGCGTCGGCTCGCGCCGCCAGTTCCTCGCCGTCTGCAAGGCGATGCTCGCCGAGGGGGTCTCGCCCGACTTCATCGTGGTCGACGGCGCCGAGGGCGGTACGGGGGCCGCGCCGCCGGAGTTCGCCGCCTCCCTCGGTACGCCCCTGACCGAAGGGCTGATCACGGTGCACAACGCGCTGGTCGGCACCGGGCTGCGCGACCGTGTGCGGATCGGCGCGAGCGGCGGGGTCGCCACCGGTTCGGACATCGTCAAACGGCTGGCGCAGGGCGCGGACTACACGAACGCGGCCCGCGCGATGATGTTCGCGCTCGGCTGTCTCCAGTCCCGGCGCTGCCACACCAACACCTGCCCGGTCGGGGTCGCGACCCAGGACCCGCGCCGGGTGCGCGCCCTGGACGTGGCCGACAAGTCGGCGCGCGTGCACCGCTACCAGCGGGCCACGGTCCGCAGCGCGAGCCGGATCATGGCCGCCATGGGGGTACGCGATCCGGCCGAGCTCGGACCGCATCAGCTGCTGCGGCGTACGGACCCGGCGACCGTACGGTCGTACGCGCAGCTCTACGAGTGGTTGGAGCCCGGGGTGCTGCTCGCGGAGGCGCCCGCGTCCTGGGAGGCGGACTGGAAGGCGGCGGATCCGGACGCGTTCTGAGGGTTCAGAACTCCACCGGGTCCCTGATGATGGGGCAGGTCATGCAGTGGCCGCCGCCCCGGCCGCGCCCCAGCTCGGCGCCGACGATGGTGATGACCTCGATCCCGGCCTTGCGCAGCAGGGTGTTGGTCTGGGTGTTGCGGTCGTAGGTGACCACCACGCCCGGTTCCAGTGCGACCGCGTTGTTGCCGCTGTCCCACTGCTGCCGCTCGGAGGCGTACACGTCCCCGCCCGTCTCCACGATCCGCAGTTCGGACAGTCCGAGGGCCTTGGCGACGACCTCGGTGAAGGGGCGTGCGCCCTCGTCGGTGAGTTCGATGCCGGGGGCCTTGTCGCTCGGGCGCAGGGAGAAGGTGCGGACGGCGTCCATGATGGTCGGGTAGAGGGTCACCAGGTCGCGGTCGGCGAAGGTGAAGACCGTGTCGAGGTGCATCGCGGAGCGCAGCTTCGGCAGGCCCGCCACGATCACGTGCTCGGCGGCGCCGTTCTCGAACAGGGCCGCCGCGACCTGGGTGATGGCCTGGCGTGAGGTGCGCTCGCTCATGCCCATGAGCACGACGCCGTTGCCGACCGGCATGATGTCCCCGCCTTCGAACGTGGCCTCCCGCCAGTCCCGTTCGGGATCGCCCCACCACACGGTCGAGCCCGCGAAGTCGGGGTGGAAGGTGTAGATCGCCTTCATCAGGAGCGTCTCGTCGTGCCGGGCCGGCCAGTACAGCGGGTTGAGCGTGAGGCCCTCGTACAGCCAGCAGGTCGTGTCGCGGGTGTAGAGGGTGTTGGGCAGCGGTGGCATCAGGTACTCGCGTACGCCCGTGGACTCGCGGGCCAGTGCGAGGTAGGCGGAGCGGTGGTCCTCGGGCAGGTCGGCGGTGGCGAGGCCGCCGATCAGGAACGTGGCGAGCCGGGCCGGTTCCAGTGTCTCCAGGAAGGCGCGGGTGCCGTCGACGAGCCCGATACCGACCTCGTTCGGGGTGATCTTCCGGTCCAGGAGCCAGTCCCTGGCGACCGGGAGCGCCATGGTCCGGGCGAGCAGATCGTGCAGTTCGACGACGTCGACGCCCCGTTCGCGCATCTTGTCGACGAAGTCGGCGTGGTCGCGCTGGGCGTTCTCGACCCACATGACGTCGTCGAAGAGCAGGTCGTCGGCGTTGGTGGGGGTGAGCCGGCGATGCGCGAGACCGGGCGCGCAGACGAGTACCTTGCGCAGTCTGCCGACCTCGGAGTGGACGCCGTACGCCGGGCGGCCGGTGGTGTCTTGACTGGTCACGGTGTGCCTTTCTCCGGGGCGGGGACGGGCGGGTCAGAGGCTGATCCAGCCCAGCGCCAGGGCGACGATCCCCAGGACCGCGCCGGCGATCGAGACGAGGAGGATGACGAGTTCCCGGGGTGAGAACAGCCGTCTGCCCTGCTCGCGCCTGGCCATCACGAACAGCACCGTGGCGGGCGCGTAGACGATGAAGGAGACGAGCAGGTACTTCGGTCCGGCGGCGTAGAGCAGGAACGCGGTGTAGAGGGTGGCGAGCGCGGCGACGGCCAGGTCACCGCCGGGACTCCCCCGTGCGGTCTTCAGGGCGAAGGCCGCCGCCAGCAGGAACGGGATCAGGGTCAGCGCGCTGGTCAGGTCGAGCGCGAAGCTGAACGCGTCGTCCGAGAACAGCGTGACGACCAGCACGACCTGGGTGAGCAGCGTCGTCATCAGCAGCGCGGGCACGGGCACGTCGGCGGCGGTGGAGCGGCCGAGGAAGCGGGGCATGTCCTCGTCCCCGGCCGCGACGAAGAGCACCTCGGCCGCCATCAACGTCCAGGCGAGATAGGCGCCGAGCACCGAGACGATCAGGCCGACACTCACGAAGACCTTGCCCCAGGTGCCGACCGCGCTCTCCAGGACCCCGGCCATGGAGGGCTGACGCAGCTCTGCGATCTCGCTCATCGGCAGCAGTCCGTACGACACGATGGTGACGGAGGCGAAGACGGCGAAGACGCTCAGGAAGCCGAGGACGGTCGCCCGGCCGACGTCCTCGCGGCGCCGGGCGTGCCGCGAGTACACACTGGCACCCTCCACGCCGAGGAACACGAAGACGGTGGCCAGCATGGTGCCCTTGACCTGGTTGAACAGCGAACCGGCATAGTCGGCCCCGGCGAAGTTCTCGGCGAAGACACGGGGCTTGAGGTAGAAGAGCGCCAGGACGACGAAGACGAGGATCGGCACGACCTTGGCGACGGTGACGATCCGGTTGATGGCCGCGGCCTCCTTCACCCCTCGGCGAATGAGGAAGAAGAAGCACCACAGGCCCACCGAGGACAGGGCGACGGCGAGCAGGGTGTCACCGTCGCCGAGCGCCGGGGCGACGGCCCCGATCGTCGACATGATGAGCACCCAGTACGTCACGTTGCCGACGCAGGCGCTGGCCCAGTAGCCGAACGCCGAGAAGAAGCCCAGGTACTCGCCGAAACCGGCCTTGGCGTACGCGTACACGCCCGCGTCGAGGTCGGGCCTGCGGACCGCGAGCCGCTGGAAGACGAAGGCGAGCATCAGCATTCCGGTGCCCGCGACGGCCCAGGCGATCAGGGCGCCCGCCACGCCCGTCTCCTGGGCGAAGAGGCGGGGCAGGGAGAACACGCCGGCCCCGACCATGGAGCCGACGACCATCGTGGTGAGGGTCGGCAGCGTCAGTTTGGCGGCCGGGGGCGCATGGGTTTCGGTGTCGGCCTGCGTCATGGGCGTCCTGCGGAGGCGGGCGTCGTCCTGCGACGACGACGCGGGGGAACGTCATCTGGCGACCTCAGCGAGACTAACAATCAATTGCCCCAAATGCCCGATAACTGAATCGGCTCTATCGTGCTGTTATGGAGCACGCACTCAGCCCAGCGACCCTCACCATGCTGCGCAGGCCGCGGCCTTATCCCGCGGTGTCGGTGCTGACGCCCACGCACCGCCGCGAACCCGACAACGCCCAGGATCCGGTCCGGCTGCGCAATGTCGTGGCCGAGGCCAAGAAACAGATCGAGTCCGATCCGGCGGTCACCCGCGAACGCCGCACCGACCTCGTCCAGCAGCTCGACCAGGCCCTCGCCGAGGTCGACCTGGCGCACGCGGAGGAGGGCCTCGCGATCTTCGCGGCGCCCGGCGAGCACCAGGTGTGGTCGCTGGCCCGCACGGTGCCCGAACGCGTGGTGCTCTCGGACACCTTCCTGACTCGCAACCTCGTCGCCGCGCAGGTCTCGGAGCGGCCGTTCTGGGTGCTCGCGGTGTCGGCGGACCGGGTGACGCTGTGGAACGGCGGCGCCGACCGGGTCACCGAGGAGCGCATCGGCGGCTTCCCGCGGACCCGCAGCCTCGAGGACCCCAACGCCGAGCGCAAGGAGCGCATCGGAGACCTGCCCAGCACCTTCCGCGACGAGCGGACCAAGCACTTCGTGCGGGACGCCGACACCGCGATGAGTGCCGTCCTGCGCGAGGATCCGCGTCCGCTGTACGTCACCGGCGAGACCGCCGCGCTCTCCCTCCTCGACGAGGTCGGCACGGTCACCAAGGACGCCACGCACATCCCGCACGGCGGACTCGCGCACGGCACCCCCGACGCCGTGTGGCAGGCGGTCCGTCCGCTGATCAGCGCCGAGGAGCGCAGGGACACCGACGCGGTGGCCCGGGAGCTCGAGTCCGCCCGTGGCCGCAAGGAGTTCGCGGCCGGGGTCGACGAGGTGTGGCAGAACGCCTCCCAGGGCCGGGTCCGGCTGCTGGCCGTCGAGGAGAACTACCGCGTGACGGTGCGCGACGACGGCGGCGACCATCTGGTCCCGGCCGAGAGCGGTGATCTGGACGCCCGCGAGGACATCGTCGACGAGATCGTCGAACAGTGCCTGGAGACCGGAGCGGACGTCCGTTTCGTCCCCGACGGCAGTCTCGGTGACGCGAAAGGCATCGCCGGGGTGCTGCGCTACTGATCATTCCGGCAGACAATCGCCTCCAGAGCTGTCTGCCGGAGAGGTGAGCGCGTGAGTGAGCTGTTGGGTGTCGCGGTCCTGGGTGCGGGCCACATGGGGGCCGACCACGTACGACGGATCGATCGGGTGGTGAACGGCGCCCGGGTGGCGGCGGTGGCCGATCCCGACACCGGGCGCGCCAAGGACGCCGTCACCGGCATCGACGGTGTCTCGGTGCACACCGAGGTGGCGGCGGCCCTCGACGCGCCCGGTGTACAGGCGGTGTTGATCGCCTCCCCCGGGCCCGCGCACGAGGAGGCGGTGCTCGCGGCCTTCGACCGCGGTCTGCCGGTGCTGTGCGAGAAGCCGATGGTGCCGGAGTCGGCCGGGGCACTGCGGGTGGTGGAGGCGGAGGCGCGACTCGGCCGGAGGCTGGTGCAGGTCGGGTTCATGCGCCGCTACGACGCCGAGTACCAGCGCCTGAAGTCCCTGCTGGACAGTCGGCGGCTGGGCCGTCCGCTGATGCTGCACTGCACGCACCGCAATGTGTCCTCCCCGCCCGGCTTCACCTCGGCGATGCTGGTCAACAGCTCCGTCTCGCACGAGATCGACGTGGCACGCTGGCTGCTCGACCAGGAACTCACCGCCGTGACCGTGCTGCGCCCACGGCCGTCCGCGGGTGCCCCCGAGGGTCTTCTCGACCCCCAGTTCGTGGTGTTCGAGACGGCCGAAGGCGCCCTCGTCGACGTCGAGGTCTTCGTCAACTCCGGCTTCGGCTACCAGGTGCGCTGCGAGGCGGTCTGCGAGTCCGGGAGCGCGCGGATCGGGGACGAGCACACCATGGTGGTGACGACGGCGGGCGATGCCCGCGAGGAGGTGGCACAGGACTACCTCGTACGGTTCGCCGACGCCTACGACCGCGAGGTGCAGGCCTGGGTGGACGCCACCCGGCAGGGGAAGGTGACCGGGCCGGGCGCGTGGGACGGGTACGCGGCTTCGGCCGTCGCCGAGGCCGGGGTCCGGGCGCTGGAGAGCGGCGGCCGGGTGACCGTCGAACTCGCCCCGCGCCCGGACCTCTACGCGTGATCGGTCCTCTACCCGTGATCAGCCGCTGACGCTCGCCGTGCCCGTTTCGATGTGCCCCGTGAACCGGCGCGACCAGCTCGCGTCGGAGTCGACGGTGATCGTGAAGTCGTACCAGCCGTTCTGGTACGCGACGGCGTTGAAGTAGTCCTCGGCCGAACCGCCCGCGGCGACGGTGTACGTCCACGGCCCGTCGCCGCGGTACTGGTTCGAGGTGATCGTGAACTTCACCGGGGCGGCCGAGGAGTTGGCCATCTTGAAGTAGAGGGCGGTCTTGCCGGTGCCGGGTTCGGTGGCGTAACGGGTGCTCACCTCGGCCGACTTGCCCGCCTGGGTCGCGTCACCCTTGAAGCGGCGCAGGAAGCGGTTGGGGCCGGCCATGGTGAGGTCGTACTTGCCGTTGCCGAACCCCGAGCCGATGTTGAAGGAGTCGGAGGCGGTGCCGCCGGCGTCGATGGTGTACTGCCAGGGCGTGGTGTCGCGGTAGGCGTTCGGGTGGATCGACAGGTGCGCCGCCCTGCCGGCCGGGGTGCCCTGGTTGGCCATCGTGAACCAGGCGAGGATCTTGCCGCCCGACCCGAACTCCAGGTGGTCCAGGTAGCCGTTCGGCTGGTAGGGCAGGGCGCGGGCGGGCCGGGTGCCGGGCTCCTGGGCGGGCAGGGCGTTGGTGGTCGGCACCGGGTTGGGCAGAGGGCCGCAGGTGGCGATCCCGAGCACGCTCGTGGCGGGCAGCGGGACCGTCCCGTAGGCCGGGTTGCCGAAGTCGAAGACCCCGGTCAGGTCGCCGGTGACCTTGCGGCGCCAGGCGCTGATGTTGGGGCAGGCGGCGGGCTTGCCGAGCGCCGTCGTCCATGTCTCCAGGAAGCGCAGGACCGAGGTGTGGTCGAAGACCTCCGAGGAGACCCAGCCGCCACGCGTCCAGGGCGAGATGACGAGCATCGGGACACGGAAACCGAGACCGTACGGGACGCCGTTGAGGAACTCCCCCGCGGTGTTCGCGGGCGGGGCCGGGGGCGGCACGTGGTCGAAGAAGCCGTCGTTCTCGTCGTAGTTGAGGAACAGGACGGTGGAGTCGAAGACGTCCGGGTCGGCCGCGAGGGCCTTGTACACCAGGTCGACGAAGTGGGCGCCGTCCCCGGGCGGGGCATAGGGGTGCTCGGAGAAGGCCTGGTTGGCGACCACCCAGGAGACCTGGGGCAGGGTGCCCGCGAGGACGTCGGCCCTGATGGCGGCGGCTATGTCGTCGGGGGTGGAGCCGGTGACCTTCGGCACGGAGGCCATGCCGCGGTCGTACAGCGGGTCGCCCGCCTTCGCGGAGGCGAACTTCTTGAAGTAGGCGCAGCCGTTGTCGCCGTAGTTGTCCTGCGCGTTCTGGTAGACCTTCCAGGTCACTCCGGCCGTCTGGAGCGCCTCGGCGTAGTTCTGCCAGGTCAGTCCGGACTCGTCGCCGCCGTCGTAGCTGGAACCGTCGACCTTGCCGCTCCACAGGTAGGTGCGGTTGGGGCCGGTCGCGCTGAGTGCGGAGCAGAAGTAGGCGTCGCAGATCGTGTAGTTGTCGGCGAGCGCGTAGTGGAAGGGGATGTCGGAGCGGTCGAGATAGCCGAGCGAGCGGACGTTGCCGACACCGGAGACCCAGTTGTCGAGGCGTCCCTTGTTCCAGGCGGAGTGCTGCGAGGACCAGGAGTGCGGGAGGTCGCCGTTGCACTGTGCGAGGGTCTCGCCGTCCTTGCCGCCCGCGGCGGGCGTGGAGCTGAGCTTCCACGGGTACTGCCGTCCGGCGCCGTTCGGCTGGTTGAAGACGGAGTACCCGCCGGACAGGGTGATGCCGCTGCGGTCGTCGAAGCCGCGGACGCCCTTGAGGCGGCCGAAGTAGTGGTCGAAGCTGCGGTTCTCCTGCATGAGGACGACGACGTGCCGTACGTCCGAGATGGTGCCGGTCGTCGCGCCGGCGGCCGCCGCCGGGCGCGAGCCGACGCCCAGCGCGGCGCCCGCCGCCACGGATGCGCCGAGTCCCACGAAACCTCTTCGGCTGATCGGTGTCATTCGCCCGCCCCCTCGTGACCGGAGTGCCCCTGCGGCACACCGCGCGCCAGCGTGCACGCGGCGATCGCCGGGAGCCCTACCGATGCGGTGAGAGACGAATGAACAGCGGCCGAACGCCGCCGCCTTTCGTCTGTTCACTGTGAACGTCGCCCCCTCGTTCCCCGGCGTGGACACGCCGCGTACATATGACCGTCGAACAAAGAAATGAAGGAGGCGCCCGGCCACCCCTGGAGCCCCTCAAGTCACGTACCCTTTCTACGACTTGGGCGCGCGACCCGCGTACCGAATCCATGCCGGTCGACCCGTCCGTCTGGACTGCGGCATATGCCAGAAGCACCACCGGATCGTGTGTTGCCAAATCCCTTACAGGGCGTCGCGGGCTGTGCAACAGTCGTAACGGTCCCTCCGCCCAGCCTTGGTCGTACCGTCCCCCATCGGAGTGCGTCATGCCGTCCCATCTCTCTGCGGACCGCCCAGCCGCCCAGCCGCCCCCGCGCGGCTCGGTCGACGCGCTCATTTCGCAGACGCGACGGCTGCGCGGCGAGATGGACGCCGTCCGGCGGGACGCTCCCCTCGACGGCACGGACCCCCAGGGACGCTGGCAGCGCGCGCTGTGCGATCTGGCGATGCACCAACTCGACGACCTCGACCAGCATTTGGCACAGTTGCGGGACGGACCCCCGCCGGTGCCCGCGGAGCCGGCCGGCGCGCCCACCGCACCTGCCGTGTCGGCCGCGTCCCGGCGCGGCTCGCTGCTGAGCCGGGTGGGCAGTGCCGAGTGGAACCTGCTCACGGACGAGGCCAGTTGGTCCGGAGAGCTCTACGACATCCTGGGCCGCGACCCCGCCGCTCCCCCGCTCACCCTCGACGAACTTCCGTCGCTGATGCTCGACGAGGACCGGCCGATGCTGACGGCGATGGTCACCGACTGTCTCATCGACGCCAAGCCCATCGACGGCGAGTTCCGCATCGTGCGCCCCGACGGCGGGGTACGGACCGTGCACATGATGGGCGAGCCCGTGCTCGACACCGACGGCAGCACCGCCGCGATGTGGGCCGTGCTGCGCGATGTCAGCGAACTGCGACGCAGCCAGCGGTCGGTGAGCGAGAGCCGTGAGTCGCTTCAGCTGCACCGGCACCACGCGCAGAGCGAGCGCCGGCTCGCGGTCCAGCTGCAGGAGGCCGTCCTGCCGCCCTGGCGCGGCTCCCTGCGCTTCCCGCAGCGGGGCCCCGAGGCCCTGGACCTCGCCGCCCGCCATCTGCCCTCCTCGAACAGCGCGCTGATCGGCGGCGACTGGTACGACGCGATGGAACTGCCTGACGGAGCGACGCTGTTGAGCGTCGGTGACCTCACCGGGCAGGGCGTCACCGTCGCCTCGGGCATGGCGATGCTGCTCGGCGCCCTGCGCGGCATGGCCGTCGCGGGCACCCGGCCCGGGCAACTCATGTCCTGGCTCAACCAGTTGCTCGACGCCTCGGTGCAGCCGTCCCTCGGCAGCGCCGTCTGCTGCCGCTACCGGCCCGAGACCCGCACCCTCACCTGGGCGCAGGCAGGACACCCCGCCCCGCTGCTGTTCCGCAACGGGACGGGGCGCATGCTGGCAGCGCCGGACGGCGTGCTGCTCGGGGCCACCTCGGGGGCCGTCTACGGGCAGGCCGAAGAGACCCTCGAAGACGGCGACCTGCTGCTCCTGCACACCGACGGACTGGTCCCCGGGCACTATGGAGCGCAAGCCGTCCAGAGGCTGCTCGACCTGGCCCCGCGCTTCCGCGGAGCCCGTACGGCCCAGGACTGCGTACGGACGGTTGTCGAGGAATTCGGCGAGAGTGAGCGCGAGGACGACGCCTGCGTGCTCATCGCCAGGATCGGCTCATAGACCTCGCCGAGATCGGCTCACAGACCGACCTGGAACGACCCGGCCTGAAACCCTTTACTGTGCACACAGGCAAGGAGTGCTCATGCCTGTGTGGTGGTGCCCCCGCGCTTCGGCCTGAGCGAGCCCTTGGGGAGGGCGAGTTGGATCTCCTCACGCAGTTCGTGGATCTTCGGGTAGCCGGAGTACTCGGCGGTGAGCCGGTACATCTCGCGCAGTCGGTCCCAGGTGCGGTGGGAGGAGTTCGCCCCCATCGACACCAGGGCCAGCCGGGCATAGCGGTCCGCCTGCTCGGGGTCGTCCGCGATGAAGCACGCCGAGGCCAACGACAGCCAGTCGAAGATCTGTGACCGCTGCCGCCCGTTCTCCCGCAGATGCAACGCTTCCTTGGCGTGGCGCTGCGCCGTGGTCGCCGCGGCCGGGTCGTGCTCCGCGAGCGTCCGGTAGGCAAGCGCCTGCATGCCGTGCATGTCCGCCTCGTCGAACATCTGCATCCAGCTCGGCGGTGGCACATCACCCTTGTCGGAGACGAAGAGGTCCTCCGCCTCCCCCAGGGTGCGCCGCATGGCCTGGCCCTTGCCCATCGACGCCTGAGCCCAGGCCTCGATCGTGTAGAGCATGGCGCGGGTGCGCGGCAACATCTCGGAACCCGAGCCCGACTTGGCGAGCTTCATCAGGTCCAGGGCATCGTCGGGCCGGCCGAGGTGCACCATCTGACGGGCGGCGCGGGAGAGCGCCTCCCCGGCGCGCGGCCGGTCGCCGCCTTCTCTGGCCGCGTGCGCGGCGATGATGAAGTACTTCTGGGCCGTGGGCTCCAGGCCGACGTCGTGCGACATCCAGCCCGCGAGGACGGCGAGATTGGCGGCGACGCCCCACAGGCGGCGCTGCAGATGGTCAGGGTGTCGGTAGGAGAGCATGCCTCCCACTTCGTTGAGCTGGCCCACCACGGCCTTGCGTTGCAACCCGCCGCCGCGGGCCGCGTCCCAGGCCCGGAACACCTCGACCGAGCGCTCCAGTTCCTCGATCTCCTGCGACCCGATGGGGGCGGCCTCGTAACGGTCGAACCCAGCGGGGTCGGCGTGCAGGGGATTGTCGACTACAGGGGCGTCGGCCACGAGGGCCGGATCGGTGTGGAGCCAGTCGTGCATGGCACTGCTGAGTGCGGATCCCGCGGCGAGCGCGGCACCCGCGCCCACCAAGCCGCGTCGGTTGAGCATGAGGTCCATTCCCGTGAATTCGGTGAGGACCGCAGCGGTTCGCTCGGGCGCCCACGGCACACCGTCGGGATGTTCCACATTCCCGCCGCCCGGCCGTTTCCCCACACGCCCGTGCCGCACCAGACCGAGGTCCTCGATGGTCACGACACGGCCGAGACGCTCGGTGAAAAGAGCCGCCAGCACTCGCGGAACCGGATCGCGCGGGATTTCTCCCACGTCGATCCAACGCCGCACCCGTGAGGTGTCGGTCGCCAGCTGAGGGTGACCCATGGCCGCCGCCTGCTTGTTGACCAGCCTCGCGAGTTCACCCTTGGACCAGCCGGCCAGGCCGAACAGATCCGACAGACGAGTGTTGGGTTGTCCGTTCACATCAAGCCCCCAGGTTCTCGGCTGAGTTGACAGTAACCCTCTGTCAGTTGCTGAGCGACTATTCGCCAGGGTTCGCCAGGGTGCGCCAGATGGTCTGCCACTGGGCATCCGGTGTCAGGTAGGAAAGCGCCACCCCGACCCGGTTGCCGAGGGACATTCCCCCAGGGTGTACCAGGGCGGCCGGGGCGGGTAGCGCAGCAACTTGCAGGCACACGAAGGGATCTGTTTCGCCCATGTACACAGCATCGTCCTCCGTGTCCGCTCCGCCCCGGTCGCTTCACCCCCGCCCGGCGGCGGCGGGCAGCGGCCCCTACCTCGACCCCGCTCGACCGGCGGCCCCCGTGCTCGGCGCCGGCAGGACGCGGCGCGTTCCGGGGCTCGGCACCCAACCGCTCAGCGGGAGAATCGACTTGTCCGGCCCTCAGGGCGCGCAGCTGCGCACGGCGATCGCGTCGGTGCACCGGATCTGTCCGGAGTTCGCTCCGGTCCAGGTACTGCGCCGCAGCGGGCGCTCCGTGCTCCTCGTCGGCACGACGGGGCGCAGCACGGCGGTCGCCAAGTGTTTACTGGACCACTCCTCGATCTGGGCGGAGCGGATCAGGCACGAAATAGCGGCATACCGATCGTTCGTGCGGCATCGGCCGCCGGTCCGGGTGCCCCGGCTGATCGCGGCGGACCCGGACAACTGCACCCTCGTGATCGAGCGGATGCCGGGGCGGGTGGCCGCGCTGCAGCGGCACCCGGCGGAGGCGCCGCCCCGCGCGGACATCCGGGCGGCACTGGGTGCGATCTGCCGGCTGAACGCGTGGCGGCCGCCGGCGGGGACGTTCGACGCCCCGCTGGACTACGCGGAGCGGATCTCCCGTTTCCATGAGCTGGGTCTGCTCACGGACCGGGACATGGGCGACCTGCAGAAGCTGGTGCACGGCATCGCGCACTCGGCGGGCCGTCAGGGCATGGGCCAGTTCTGTCACGGGGACGCGTTGCTGTCGAACATCCTGCTCTCACCGGCCGGTCCAGTGCTGGTGGACTGGGAGCACGCGGGCTGGTACCTGCCGGGCTACGACCTGGCGACGCTGTGGGCGGTCCTCGGTGACGCTCCCGTCGCGCGCCGGCAGATCAGTCAGCTCGCGCAGTCCGCCGGTCCCGCGGCGCGCGACGCCTTCCTGGTGAACCTGATGCTCGTACTGACCCGGGAGATCCGTACGTACGAGACGGCCGTGCAGCGTTCGATGCACGACGCGACCCCGGCGGCACCGGGACCGGCCCATCCGGGTGCTGCGCCGTCCGGCGAGGAACAGCGGCTGCTGCTGCGGCGGCTGCACGACGACTGCCAGATGGCCCGTCGGGCCGTTCGAGCGGCGGTCGGCACTCGTTGACGGGGACGAAGGCCCGCGGTGCGCCTGAACGGCGGCACACCGCGGGTCTTCGTCTTGCGGGGGCACTGCCGTGCGGCGCCGATGTACGGCGAGCGGCGCGTCCCCGCCGGCATCCCTTCCGGGGCATCTTCACCCGTTCGCGCCACCGGTCCACTCCACTGACGCCTTGCAGGCCGTCCCGCTGCCGCCACGAAATCGTGTTCGTCCCCCGCTGACATGGAAAATCGCCTGCTCCTGGGCATGATTGACGGATCGTCGGAGAGCCGATACCACTGACCCACGTTCGGCCCGCACGCCCCACCGCGCTCGACCGTCCCAGGAGGCTGCATTGCGAGGATCCGTCACCGACCCCGAGGCCACCGCCGGGCACAGACGCGCGCGCCGTACCGCGGGCGCCGTCGCCTCGGCGACGCTCTTGCTGCCGCTGCTCGGCGCGGCACCGTCGAACAGCACCGCGCAGGCGTCCTCCGATGGGCTCCAGCGGGCCTTCGCCGGCGCCGCCGCCGAGTATCACGTGCCGCTGAGCGTCCTGCTCGGCGTCTCCTACCTCCAGTCCCGCTGGGACGCGCACGCCGGCGCGCCGAGCGCCAGCGGCGGCTACGGCCCCATGCACCTCACCGACGCACGCACGGCGATCGCAGAGGCACCGCACCACAGTGATGGCACGGAGGACGCCCGCGGTGACAGCTCGCGCGCGGCCCTGCTGCCCACCACCAAGGTGCCACAGAACTCCCAACTCCCGGCCCGGCTCAAGACGTTGACGAAGGCGGCCCGGCTCACCGGCCTGCCCGAGGAACGGCTGCGCACCGACGCCGCGGCGAACGTGGCGGGCGGGGCCGCGCTCCTGGCCGCCGCACAGAAGGACCTCGGCGAGCCGCTGAGCGACGACGCGGCCGACTGGTACGGCGCGGTGGCGCGCTTCTCCGGCGCGGACGACACCGCGACCGCGGCGACGTACGCCAATGACGTCTACGGGGTGATCCGCGAAGGCGAGGAGCGCACCACGGACGCCGGTCAGCAGGTCGCGCTGGCCGCCAGGCCCGGACTGCGCCCCGACACCGCGCAGCTGCGGCGGGCCGGGCTGCGTACCGTCTCCGCCAAGAGCACGGAGTGCCCCACGTCCGTGTCCTGCGAGTGGGTTCCGGCCCCGTACTCGGAGTTCGGCACCAATGACTACGGGAACCACGACCTCGGTGACCGGCCCACGTCGCAGAGCATCAAGTACATCGTCATCCATGACACGGAGGGAACCTGGGACGGCGTTCTGAAGCTGGTCCAGGACCCGACCTACGTGTCGTGGAACTACACCCTGCGCTCGACCGACGGTCACATCGCCCAGCATGTGAAGGCGAAGGACGTGGCCTGGCACGCGGGCAACTGGTACATCAACGCCAAGTCGATCGGCCTGGAGCACGAGGGATTCCTCGCCTCGCCGGACGCCTGGTACACGGAGGAGATGTACCGGGCCTCGGCGCGTCTGGTGACCTACCTCGCCGAGAAGTACCGCGTTCCGCTGGACCGGCAGCACATCCTGGGTCACGACAACGTTCCGGGCCCGACCACCTCGACCATCCCCGGCATGCACACGGACCCGGGCCCGTACTGGGACTGGCAGCACTACTTCACCCTGCTCGGCCACCCCTTGCAGCGTGCGGCGAAGGCGAAGACGAGGACGAGTGGCGGTCTGGTCACCATCCTGCCGGACTTCGCGCAGAACCAGCCCCGGTACACGGGCTGTGTCACCAGCGGCGAGCCCTGCGCGGCGCACGGCTCCAGCGAGGTGCGGCTCTACTCCCGGCCGGACGAGACCTCGCCCCTGATCAAGGACATCGGGCTGCGCCCCAAGGGCGACGACTCGACGATCGACGTGAACGACGTGGGTTCACGGGTCTCCACCGGACAGCGGTACGCGGTCGCGGACCGGAACGGCGACTGGACGGCGATCTGGTACCTGGGTCAGAAGGCCTGGTTCAAGAACCCGCAGGGCCGGCCGACGGCGGTGAACGCCTCGGGTCAGGTCGTGACCCCCAAGGCCGGCGTCACGGAGATCCCCGTGTACGGGCGTGCCTACCCGGAGGCGGCGGCGTACCCCGCGGGCGTGCCCGTCCAGGCCGTCTCGCCGCTGCCGTACAAGATGCAGGCAGGCCAGAAGTACGCGGTCGGTGACAAGGTGCCGGGCGAGTACTTCTACGCGCCGACGTTCGACACGACCCCGCACAGGGTCGTGATCGGCAAGGACATGTACTACGAGATCCAGTTCGGCCACCGGGTGGCGTTCGTGCGGGCGGCGGACGTGAACCTGACGCGCTCGCGCACATAGGTGCCGGGGGGCGGGGGCCGGGCCGCGGACAGCGCCCCGGCCCCGGCTCCCGTACCGTCGTTACTCCGACCAGTCGAGCTGGTGTTCCGGCACCCCGAAGGTCCAGCCCAGCGCCCGGGCCTCGGCCCGAGCCGTACGGTCGCCCCGCGGATATCGCAGAACCCGCCCCGGGAACACCACGAACGTCTCGTCGGCGGACCGCAGATCCGCGTACCAGCCGGGCTGGTCCAAGGCCCCCGATATCGCCTCGGCGACCTCCGCCGCGCGCGCCGCCGCCACGCTGAACTCGATGACCGTCCAGACGTCCGGCTGCCCGGGCCAGACGTTCTGCGGACGGAACCGATAGATCTCCCGGGCTTCTATCCGCAGGTCCTTCAGGTGGGTACCGACCTTCAGGCTTTCCACGATGAGTGAACCGTCGGTCATGGGGACTCCTGTCGATGGCGGGCGTACTGCCCGGAGACGGGCACCGGGCCCATCTCCGCTACACCCAGTCCCGGCGAGCGGCCTGCCAGGCCAGTTGCATACGGGTGGCCGCCCCGGCGAACGTCATCAGTTGCTGGATATGACGTTGGACCGTACGCCTGCTCAGGCCCAGTTGCGAAGCGATCGCCTTGTCCGTGACGCCTGCGACGAGCAGGGACAGCAGCCGTCGGTCCGTGGTGGAGAGGGAGTCGGCGCCTGATGTCCCGTCAGTTCCGCTGACCGTTCCGGTGTCGTCGACGTGCAGGGGGATGGCGTCGTCCCAGTAGCGTTCGAAGAGTGCGATGAGCGCGGCGAGGAGGCTGCTGTCGCGCACCAGGGCCGCGGTGGGTTCCTCGGGGCTGCCGTGCGGACCACCGGGTACGAGGGGGCAGATGGCGATGGCGCGGTCGGACACGGCGAGTCGCAGGGGCAGATGGGGTACCGCGCGGGCGACCTCACCCGCCCGTACGCCCTCGATAACGTTGTCCACGGCTCCCTCGTCGTCGAAGAACGCCTTCTCGTAGAGGACCCGATAGCGCACCCCGCGGGCCAGCGCGTCGAACTCCGCCTCGTTGCTGCCCGACGGCATGGCGACGTACTGGGCCTTGCAGAACCACAGCATCTCGTCCTGGGTGTCCGCCTGGATGCGGCGGAGGTGCTGGCGCAGCGCGTCCGCCCCGGTGATCACCTCGATGAGCTCGCCGGCGTCGCGCCGGCGCCTGGTGTCCCGGTAGGTCGCCAGCAGGGCGGTGGCCGTGGCGCGGGCCTGGTCGAGGGCGTCGGCGTTGCGTTTGAGCCGGGGCATGAGGGCCACATCGGGTGGCGTGGCCCGGTAGAGCCGTGGTGATCCGTCGGTGTGACTGGCCAGTCCCCTGGCTGTGAGCGCCTCGAGGGTCCCTGCGGCGTCCGCGGTGGTGGCACCCGAGCGGATCGCGAATTCGCGCGCCGAGGCGTTGCTCATCGTCACCAGGATCCGGTAGGCGGACTCCTCGGCATCGGTGACGCCGGCGGCTTCCAGTGTCACGGCGCTCTCCTTGGTCCCACCCCGTCCAACGGTTGAACACCGTACTGCATCCGTGTGGACGGGCGGCGGGTGCACGGCCGCGTCGCTTCGCCGTGCACCCGCCGTGCGCGCTGTGCGCGGCCGCGTCTACCCCCTTTGTAGGTAGGCGCGTTGCACCGTCTGTCGGACACTGTTGCCGAGCCGGTCCCGCGCCGTGACCCGCAGGGTCACATACGCGTCGCCGTGGCCGGAGGGCCTGGTGACGGTGGCCCGGAAGGCGTTGTGTCCGCGGCCTTGGACCGCCGCACCGCCCCAGTGCCTGCCGTCGTCGTAGGACACCTCCACGCGCAGGGACACTCCCTGCGGGGCGGGCTGCCCGTCCTGGGCGCGGACGGCCAGGCCGATGGTGTGCGTCCGTCCGCCTCGCACCGCGTTGTGGGCATCGACCGGTACGTCGTAGTCGAGTTGCAGCAGGGACAGCGGTGTCGCCGTGGCCGTGGTCGCGGAGCGGAAGGACCAGGAGGTGTCCGTACGGGCGGCGAACGCCCACTCGTCGTCCACGCGCGAGGTCGTCAGGTCCAGCCGGTAGTCGGCCGCGCCCGGGGAGACCTCGAAATCGGTCCAGGCGCTGTCGGCGTCGGCGACCTTCACCCCGTCGCGGTAGAGCGCCGCGGCCGCCGTGTCACCGCCCGGCGCGTCGGCCGCCGTGGCGAGTCCGCCCACCCCGCCGCCGTCACCGGCGATCAGCCGTGACCAGTGACCCGCCGTGGAGTCGGTGAACTCCGGGATGCGCAGGGCCAGTACGTCTCCGGTCCGTACCGAGGGCGTCGTGGTGCCCCGGGGGATCGAGGGGCGCACCACTGCCCCCTGCCAACGCTCGTCGAGGTGCTCGCCGGGCCGGTAGGTGCGGGGCGCGTCGTGCATGCCCACGGCCAGCGGCATGTCGACGTCGAACGTGGTCGTGTGATGCACCCGGTGGAGCCAGGCCGTGCCGTTCGCGCTGACGTACTCGGTGCGTACGAAGCCCGTCGGCACATAGCGGGTGTACTGCAACCAGGCGGTGTCCTGGTAGGGACGCCGGGCGAACCGCTGTTCACTGGCCCAGGGCGCTCCTCCGTTGTCGGCGTATGTGGTCCGCAGCACCGCGCTGTTGCGCTCGGACACCGTGTACACGACCTGCCGGGGTATCTGTTGGGACGACGTCTGCATGACGTCGTAGAGGTACGGGCTCTTCGCCGTTCCGGTGAACCTGACGGTGGTGCTCGGGTGCTTCTTCAGCCGGTCGAGCAGGGCGGCACCCACCGCCTTGCCGACGCGGACGGTCGGCACCGCGGTGCGCTCGCCGTCGGGGCTCCAGCGCGTCCAGGCGATGTCGGCGAAGTGGGTCATCAGCAGTCCGCGTACGCCCGCCGCGGCCGCCTGCCGGGTCAACTCCCGCTCTTGCGTGCCCTCTTCGTTGCGGACGATCGCGAGTTTACCGCGGGCCCGGCTGAAGTCGGGCTTGGCGAAGGTGCCCGCGTCCACGGCGGTCAGGGTGGTGCCGCCGGCGTCGAACAGCGGTGAACTCGGCATGTAGTACGCATTGAGGGCGAGGTCGCTGCCCGACACCTTCGCCTCGAGCAGCGGGGCGATCAGCTGCCAGCGCGAGGCGAACTCGAAGGTGCCGTCGGTGACGGCCGCGGTGGGGCTGACGTAGAGCCGCTTGGCCAGGTCGAAGTACATCGTGCCCTGGAGGAGGCTGTGTCCGTCGATCTGCCGGTAGGTCTGGTAGTCGAGGATGCCGCGCTGTTCGGCGGGCCGCGGCGTGCGGATGTCGACCTTGGTGGTCTTGCGCGCGTCCAGGGTGACGGCCGTGTCCTTGGTGACCTTCACCTCCGGCAGGACGACGTGGCGCAGTTCCTGTCCGTCGTCGGCCGTGTCCAGGCTGGAGTAGTCGAGTTGATAGGTGCCTTCCTCGACTTCGGCGACGGCGGGCTCGGTGCTGACGTAGCCGACGAATCCGTCCGTGCCCCAGATGGTGGGCAGCGCCTGGACGCGGTTCCCGTCGTGGTCGTAGGTGGTGACGGTGAGCTTGTGGGTGGGGCCGTGCACCACGGTGCTCACCGTGGTGTGGACCTTGACCGCGCCGTCGGTCGTGGTGGCGGTGACATAGCCGTAGTAGTCGCCCCGGCCGGCCCGGGAGGGGTCCACCGTCAGCGGCACGTCCACGGTGGCACCGGCGGCGATCCGCACCGCGTCGGAGCCGAGTCGCAGCGCACCGGTCGTGAGTTCCCGGCCGCCGGTGGTGGCGAGGCGGGCGGCGAGCGCGAGGGTGACGTCCTTGTCCGAGGTGTTGGTGTAGCGGACGGTGGCCGTGCGCGGGGCGCCGTTGTCGCCGCCGGTCCCATAGGGTCCCAGGGCCACGCTCCCGGTGGCGGTGACCGGTCCGAGCGCCGCCGCGGCCACGTCGACCCGGCCGCCGCCCTCCTCGGTCACCTGCTGTCCCCCGACGGTGTGCGCCGTGCTGATGAGCGCGTCCTTGAGCCGCTGTCCGCTCCAGGTCGGATGCGCCTGGGCGAGCAGGGCGGCGGCGCCCGCCACATGCGGGGTGGCCATCGACGTACCGGAGGCGGCCACGTAGTACTGGTCCACCGGTTCGCCCATGGTGGTGCCCGCCGCGCGGGTCGCGACGATGCCCACGCCCGGCGCGGTGACATCGGGCTTGACCGCGCGGTCGCCGTGGCGCGGACCGCGGCTGGAGAACGGGGCGAGTGAGTCGTCGCGGTCCACCGCGCCCACGGTCAGTGCGGCGTCCGCGGCGCCGGGCGAGCCGATGGTTTCCTGGCCCTGCTCTCCGCTGTTGCCGGCCGCCACCACGAACAGGGCGCCGCTGGTGCTGCTGAGTTCGTCGACGGCGAGGCTCATCGGGTCGGTGCCGTCGCTCACCTCGTCCGAGCCCAGGCTCATGTTGACGACCTTGGCGCCCTCGGCGGCGGCCCACTCCATGCCGTCGATGACCTGCGACTCGGTTCCGTAGCCGTCGTCCCCGAGAACCTTGCCGATCAGCAGGTCGGCGCCCGGTGCCACCCCCTTGCGGGTGCCGCCGGACGCGGCGCCGGTCCCGCCGACCGTGGAGGCGACGTGGGTGCCGTGACCGAAGACGTCACCGGTCCCGGAACTGCCCGAGAAGTCCTTCGCCTGGCTGATGCGTCCGGCCAGGTCCGGATGGGTCTGATCGACACCGGTGTCGAGTACCGCGACCTTGACGGAGGTGCCGTCGTACCCGGCCTTCCAGACCGCCGGGGCGTTGATCTGTCCGGTGCTGCGGTCGAGGGTGGCGTCCACCCGGCCGTCGAGCCAGATCCTGGGCGTGGCGGCCACGCCCGCGGCACTCACCCTGTTCGGGGCGGGGGCGAGTTGCTTCCAGAACCGGCCCAGGTCGTCGTCGGAGATCCGGACCGCCTGCGCGTCGATGCTGTCCAGCGTGCGGACGGGCGCGTCGTCCTCGGTCAGCGTGGTGAGCCTGTGCACCGCGGCGGCCGGGACACCGGCCGGGCGGCCGATGATCAGGGGCAGCGTGTCGGTGTGCGCCGCGTCGTACTTCTGTTTGATGAGTGCGCTGACGTTGAACAGCTGCCGGTCCAGGCGCCCGGCGGAGACCAGGTCCTGGGCGTCGGAGGGCAGAACCGTCAGGTCACCGTCCTGTTCCACGGTCCGGAACAGGATGCCGCGCCTGCCGCTGGCGGGCTCGACGGCGGCGATGCGCTTGCCGTCGCCGTCCCTCGTGACGGTCACACGGTCGCCGGTGATCAGCCGCACGGTGGCGCTGCCGCCGGTCGAGCCTCCCACCGAGACAGCCGTGGCTGCCGTTGCCGTCGTGGTCGTCCCGGCCGTACCGGACACACCAGCCGCGCCGGCCGCCGATGCCATGCCGCCGGCGGTCAGCGCCAGGCCGGCCGATATCACCGCCGCGAGGCGGATGCGTCTCATCTGATCGGCACCTTTCCGTGCATGGTCGTGCGCGTGAGGAGATCTTCATTCGGGTGCTGCACAGAATCCGCTGCCGCCGGACGCGATGTCACCGTTTCCCGATGGCGCGGATGGGACATGTCGCAACCGCGCCACCCCGCGGACCGCGCGGATGTTGGGGCGGGCGCGCGGAAACCGCCCGCCACCACGGGCATAGCCGCCGTGGCGCTGACGTTCGACTGTTCAACAGAGATCATCTGTTCGACAGAGATCGTCGCGAACGTTGGAGGAGCCTCGTGCCACTGCCCTCACACCCCTTGCGGAAGCTGGGCTTCTTGACCATCGGGTTGTTCGACGAGGCCGACCCGCGGCGGGGTCACGAGTCGACGCTGGAGATCATCGAGCTCGGTGAGCGGCTGGGATTCGACAGCGCGTGGGTGCGACACCGCCATCTCCAGTACGGGATCTCCTCCCCCGTGGCCGTACTGGCGGCGGCCTCGCAGCGCACCAGCCGGATCGAGCTGGGGACAGCGGTCATCCCTGTGGGGTGGGAGAACCCGCTGAGGCTGGCCGAGGACCTTGCCACGGTCGACATCCTGTCCGGGGGCCGCCTCAACCCGGGCGTCAGCGTCGGCCCGCCGATGCACTACGACCAGGTCAAGCAGGCCCTCTACCCCGACACCGGCGACGTCGAGGACTTCGGCTACGCCCGCGTGGAACGGCTGCTGGACTTCGTGCGCGGCAAGTCGGCGACCGACTTCAGCGGCGTCGAGGGCTTCGAGGTGTTCTCCGACCGCGTCCAGCCGCACGCCGCGGGTCTGGGCCGGCGCATGTGGTACGGGGGCGGCAGCCTGCGCTCCGCGCAGTGGGCGGGCGAGCACGGGATGAACCTGCTGACCAGCAGTGTCGTCAAGGCGGAGGAGTCCGAGGACTTCGCCGAGATCCAGCGGTCGCACATCCGGACGTTCCGCGCCCACCACCCCGACGGCGACCGTGCCCGGGTCTCCCAGGGCCTCGTCGTCATTCCCACCGACAGCGCCTCACCCGAGCAGCGCGAGAAGTACGAGGAGTACGCCCTGAAGCGCACTCCTCGTACCGCGACCCCGCAGGGCCCGGCCCGGGTGATGTTCGCGCCCGATCTCGTCGGCACCTCCGAGGAGATCGCCGAACGGCTGTACGCCCACGCCGCGTTCCGGGAGGTCGACGAGGTCGCGTTCGCGCTGCCGTTCACGTTCGGGCACGAGGACTACGTGCAGATCCTCACCGACCTCGCCACCCGGCTCGGTCCGGCACTCGGGTGGCAGCCGGCCGCCTGAAGGCGGCGCCGGGGCCTCAGCCCTGCTGGAAAAGCTCCGGGGGCAGCGGCTTGAGCAGGGCGTACAGGTCGTCGGTGATGGGACGGTCCCAGGCGGCGATGGTCACCAGGACGTTGTCGTCGCGGTCGAACTGCACGCAGGAGATGCGGGTCTCGGAGAGCTTGAGACGGCGCACGATGAGGAGACCGTCACCCTGCATCACCGGGATGTCCTCGGTCCCGGTGACGGTGACCTCCTCGTCGTTCTCCAGCGCCAGCAGCAGCTGGGCCACCTCGAAGGGGATCTCGTCCTCGGCGACCTCGCGGGCCGGGGAGCCCTCGGGCAGATTGCCGATGATCATCGCGGGGCCACGGCCGCCGAACAGGTCGTAGCGCAGGAAGACACCCTGGCAGCTGCCGTCCGGGGCGGGCAGCAGACCGGCACCGAGATTGCCCGGCCAGTCACCCGGATCCATGGCCAGAACGTCGAAGTCGGGCCCGGCGGGCGTGGCGCTGCGGCGGCGGAGGAAGGACATGCCGCAATGGTACGTGCCCGGGCGCGAACCGGGCCTCGGGGGCGTCCCCCGTGCGTGGCCCCCGGACCCGGCTGTGCGTGGCTGCCGGACCCGGTTGCGGATGATTGCCGGACCGGGCGCGCGTGGCCCCGGCACCCGGCCGTGCGCGGTCACCGCACCGACTGTCCGCGGTTGCCGGACCCGGTTGCGGATGATTGCCGGACCGGGCGCGCGTGGCCGCCGGACCCGGCCGTGCTTGGTCGCCGGACCGGCTGTGCGCGGTTGCCGGACCGGTTGTGGAGGGTCGGCGGACTGGGCGCGCGTGGCTACCGGGCCGTTTGCTGGCCCAGCGCCGCCGCCAGTCCCGTACGGTCCGTGCCCACCTTCCGGTAGACCGCCGAGAGCAGGCGGACGACGGTCGGTTCCTCGGTCCCCAGCTCCTCGGCGACCTCGGTCGTGGTGCGGCCCCGTGCGGTGAGCGCGGCGGCCGCGCGTTCACGGGCGGTGAGGGTGTCCGTCTCGGTGCTGTGCAGGCGGCGCGGGCGCAGTCCGGCGGCGGCCAGCTCGGCGCGGGCCTCGTCGCCGAGGCCGTCGGCGCCGCACTGCATGGCCGCGTCCAGTCCTCGGTAGAGGTGTTCGGCGGCTTCCTTGGGAGAGCCCGAGCGGCGCAGCTCGGTGCCCAGGGCGACCAGCGCGCAGGCCAGTTCGTAGGCGGCCGGGGAGCGCTCCAGGTGACTGACGGACTCTTCGAGGAGCTTGACGCGGGTCGAGCCGGAGGAGACGTCGGCCGCGGCCCGCAGCGCCTGTCCGACGGCCGAGGGGGCGCCGAACTGGCGGGCGCGGTGCACCGCTTCGAGTGCCGTGGCGACGGCGCGTTCCGGCGCGTCGTGCTTTTCGGCGCGGGCGAGGTGGAGCTGCCAGGGGCACCAGGAGGGGTTGCGCATGCCGCGCGGGTCCAGGCGGCGTCCGGCCGCTTCGAGCTCGGCGGCGGCTTCCTTGGTGAGGCCGCGGGCGAGCAGCAGTTCGCCGTGCACGGTCTGGACGTCGGGGAAGGTGACGGCGGCCGGGAAGGGCGCGCCGAACGCGTGGTCCTCGCCGATCTGGGCGGCCTCGGTGACGCGACCGCGGGCGAGCAGGATCTGGATGATGACGCCGACGGCGTACCAGTGGACGGGGGTTCGGGCGCCGACGCGTTCGGCGAGCCTGAGGCCGGCGCGGGCGAAGTCCTCCGCTTCGGCGAGTCGGCCGCGGCGGTAGCGGACGTATCCGAGGAGGGTGTAGCCGAAGGAGAGGTGAGCGCCGTGCCAGCCCTGGGACTCGAAGTCGGCGATCCCGGCGGCGAACAGTTCCTCGGTGCGGCCCGGGCGGTCGGCGTACATGAAGGTGAGGGCGACCAGGACGGGCACCTCGAAGCCGCGGTCGGCCTCGGCCCAGCGAATCCCTCCGGCGAGGGCGCGTTCGGCGTGGTGGAGCGCGACGTGGGCGGGCTCGCCGCGCAGGGTGGCGTCCCAGGCGCGCAGGCCGATGACATAGCGCTCGGTGAGGTCGCGGCCGGTGAGCCGGTCGGCGAGGCGGGCCAGGCGGCGGGAGCGGGCCGGGGAGTCGGGTTCGTCGGCGCGGAAGGCGTCCCACATGAACTGTTCGGACTGCATCCGCAGCCGCACCCGGGCGTCGCCGGTCACGCGGATCTCACGGGCCAGCGTCTCGGAGGCCTCGGCGAGCCGGTCGCTGTGGGCGAGGACCTGGGAGAGCCGGTAGACGATGTTGTGGCGCAGTTCCGGGTCGGTGATGGGTTCTTCCAGGGCGGCCCGGAGGTGGTTGACGGTGGTCGCCGGTTCGGTGAGCAGGGAGGCGCAGCCCAGTTCGTGGAGGACCGCGGCCCGCTCCTTGAGGGGTGGCGGTTCGCGCAGGGCGCGGGCGAGGTAGCGGCGGGCGGCGTCGGGGGCTCCGGCGCGCTGGGTCTCGCGGGCGGCGGCGCGCAGCTGCTGGACGACCCAGTTGTCGCCCTCGGGGTGGGTCTCCATGAGGTGACGGGCGGCGGCGGAGGGGCCGAGCCCTTCGTTGATGACGCACCAGGCGGCCTGGCCGTGCAGGGCCACGCGGACGGCGGCGGGGATGGCGCGGTAGACGGCGGTGGCGATGAGGGGGTGGACGAACTCCAGGGTGTCGGCGCCGGCGAGGATACGGGCGCCGCGCAGGGCGTCCGCGGCGTCGGCGGCCTCCTCGGAGCCGAGGCCGGC
>LRTP01000435.1 GCA_001550305.1 Streptomyces diastatochromogenes | reverse complement strand
GCCCACCCGCCCGCCCGGCGTGCCGCCGGTGCGTGAACCGGTCGTACCCGCGCTTCTGGGCATGCCGCCGGTGACACCCCGCCCCATGGGCGACCTGCCCGTCGCGGATGCGGGCCCACGGGCACCCTGCTGGCCAACCGCGGATGCGCGGCCGATCGGTCCCGCGGGGCCGCGTCCTGTGCGGCCTCCGGCAGTGGTTCCCTCAGAGGTGGTAACCCGCCCCTGAGCCGATGCGGAGGTCCTACTGCCCGTGGCTCCGCCAAATCCACCGGCGCGCCCGACCGGCCCTCCGAAGGCAGGAGGTATCGCACCGGTTCCCACGGGAGGAAGCGTTCCCCCGGAAGGTCCGTTGGGACCCGTCGCAGCAGAAGGAGGAACCACCGGCGCCGGCTTCGCAACTTCCGGCGGCAGCGTGCCAACACTGTTGATCTCTGTACCGACAGTGGGCCGATGCAGTTCGACGTGCGTGTCCGCAGCCGGATGTCCGGAGGAAGGAAGGTTGTTCCTGGAGCTTTCTTGGGACACATCGACGTGTTTGGTCTCGCCGGTACTCGTCACGACGTGGTGACTCGAACCCGAAGTTGAGTCGACGACACCCTTGCGCGAGGCCCCACCAACGGTGGGGTTGTCAATCGGCACTCCCACGTTGGGCATCGGCTCAAAAGCTGGCGGGGCCTGCTTTTCCAGCTTCGCCAGTTCGGACCCGGACACCGAGTAGAAGGAGGCGAGGCGGTTCATCTGGTTGATCGCCTCTTGCCGGTCCTTCTCGACCTGGACCGCCTCGGCATACTGCTTGTTGCCCTCGAACTGCTGGAGTAGCGGGAGCTGCCCCGGCTTCTTCCGGTCGAGGGCGGGGCGGGTGTCCCGGGGCGGCAGCGAGCTGCGCACGGATGCGAGCCCCGTCGCGGCGGCCGCGACCTGCACCCCGGCGCCGTCGGCGTACGTGGCCAGGCTCTCGGTGTGCGTGGCGAGGCTCTCTCCCCACTTCTGGAACGCCTGGCCGGCCTCGCCCTGCCAGTCCTCACCCGCATGCTTGAGGTGCCGTCGGAGCTCCACGGCGGCTTCGGTGATCGCCTTGCTCGCCTTCGCCAACGTCTCGCCGGCATGCTCCAGGTCGGCGGGGTTCGCCTGATGGACCAGGTCGATCATGGCGTTGAGCTGGTGGTCCTCGAAGTCCGTGACCTTCCCGTACGTCAGGAGGCGGACGCGCTTGAATCCGAACGCGTCGTGCATCACGTTCGACACTCCGGAGACCGCGTCGACCTGGCCGACCTGAACGTCGACGCGCTGCTGGTCAGTCAGCTCCTTCGGCGCCTTGTCGTCCCCGCTCACTACTGGAGTCCCTTCGTGGACTTCTTCGCGTCGCTCAGCTTCTTCTCGCCCTCGCCGGACTTCTCCTGCTGGGCTTCGCTGTACAGGCGGTCGGTCTCGATCTGGATCTCCCAGAAACGGCGTCGCTGGTCGTCGTCGAGGCGGTCGAAGCCGTTCTGCGCGCCCTGCGTCGCGATGCCCATGGCCTCGATCTGGAGCCCGAGCGTCTTGGAGAGCTGCGTGATGTGCTCGTGAACCTGTTCGTACTGAGTGAACAGGGCGTCAGCCTCATGGAAGGGGCTGCCGTGCCCGCTGAGAGAAGTGCGCGAGACGCGGTGCGCACCCACCTTGGACGCGCTGCCCGCCGAGTCCTCGAACTCGGACAAGAGCTTGTCGATGCGCTGCTTGAACGTCATCAGCACGTCGGCGCCGACCTTGAGGTCCGCCGCGGTGCTCGGCGACGCCCCGCCTGTCATGTCCGCAGGAAGCATGATGCCTTCCCTCCCCGTTTTCGTCGCTCGCTCCGGGCGACTGCACCCCTCAAGCGTTCATCTCCGCAACGAAATCACTCTAGTCGCTTCCTATGACAGTCCCAACTGCCATATGCAACAGGTGTGCTACCACTCAGCGAAGCTTCACTGCTTCTTCACCGCGCCCTCGCGCTCGCCCGAGCCCGTGCCGCCACTCGACACTACGTGGCCCACAGGGCGAAGGACCTGAGTACCCCTACTCATTCTCGGCGTTGCTGTGTAGCCATTGCGAACTCGCAAGGGAGGGGCACCCGCTCGACGATCTACCCCGCACTCCCCACCCCGAGAACCAGCCACTCCCACACCTTCTTCTTGTCAGTGCTCGGCCCGCTCGCCTGCTTCGTGCCGAAGAAGAGCCGTCCGTTCTGCACGATGATGTCGTTCAGCGTCGGGGCTGTGAGCGTCCAGGCTTCGGAGGGCAGATCGAAGTAGAGGTACGGGGTTTCCTTGCCGGTTCGCGGGTTCAGGCTGACGAGTCCCATGGGCGTGATGTGGTCGCTGCTCTCACGAAGTGCCAGGAGCTGGTCACCGCTCATCCGCAGTGGATACAGCAATTGGTCACGACCTGATTCGAACTTCTTGACCGTCTTCCCCGTCGCGAGGTCGAATCCGATGATCCAGTTGGAGTTGTTCACGATGGTTCCGTCGGGGTCCTCCCTGCTCATCAGGAAGGCCTGGCCGTCTCCGACCACGATCGTCGGGCAGTTGTCCACCGCCCCGTCCTCCTCGCCGTCGACACAGTCGGCGACGTAGTGGCCCCCTTCGACGCGAATCGTGGCGCGGTACTTGCCGTGGTCGTCGAGGGAGATCAGGTCGGTGATCTCGACGTCGCCCGCCGCCACGGCGAGGACGGCGGGTTCGGCGGACACCAGGTAGACGCTCTGGACGCCCTCGGCGACCCGATACGTCCATGTGACCTTGCCCGTGCGGGGGTCCACGTTCCGGACCCGATACGACTCGGCGAGGCTCTTCTCGTCGAAGCAGTCGGTCCGGATGAGCAGGGCACCTCCGCCGGCCAGCCCCCCGTCCTTGCACTTAGGGGGAGGGGTACTCGTCCAGAGGAGTTTTCCCTGGTCCATGTCATACGCCTGCGAGCCCTTGCCCCACGCCACGACGACCGTGGCACGCGTCATGGTCACACTCGGCGTGTCGTAGAGGGCGTTCACCTTGGAGAACCGGGCCTCCCAAAGCTTCTTGCCCGTGTCGAGGTCGACGAAGGCCAGGTGGTCGCAGGGTGCATGGGTGTCGACACCGGACCGGAACAGGACCGCCGTGCGGTCCCCGACGGTCACATGACGCGTCGTACCGCAGATCGGTCCGGCGAGTCGGATGCGCCAGTTCTCGTCGCCCGTGGTGGCATCCTTGCCGATCTTGAAACCCACGAGGGTTCTGTTGATGCCCTTGGCAAGGATCTTGTCCGTCGCCCACATGCCCGGCATCGCGTGCGATTCACCGGCCTGCATGTCATCGGCGGAGAACCGGAAGGCCATGCGTCCAGCTATGTTCGCGGGTCGGTTCTCGACCGTCTCCCTGATGTCCAGGGGGCCTTGCTTCGCCAGGGCCGCACCTTTGCCGGCTGCCCCGGCCGAGTGGTCGTCACCGCGCCAGAGGAGCCAACTGCCCACGCACAGCGCCCCGATCAGGAGGACTGCCACGCCACCGAACCGTTTCCAGCGGCGCTTCTTACGTATGTCGTCCGCTGCCACAGCGGACTGTGTGTACATGGAAGGAGGTGGGCCGAAGCTCACGCGGAAAGGTCCTTTCGATGACCGCGATGAATGGGTGACAAGTCAGTGGCCAGGAAACGGAGATGTTGAGAACAGCCATGCCTCAGGCCGTCACTCCGCCCCCGCCACCCGCCGCTTCCTCCGCCGCGCGTCCCGCACCGCCACCGCCGTCCCGCTGAGCCCCGCCAGCAGAACCGCCGCCCCCACGGCCACATACGTCGCCAGTCGTGCGTTCCGTTCGTCCGGGGTTTCGCCCAGTTGCAGTTTTGCCGGGGTCGGGGCCTCGGCCTTCGAGAGGCCCTCGTGAGGGTCGGGGGACTCGATGGGGTGGTCGTCCTCCGTCAGGGCGCGGACCGGGTCGACCACTCCCCAACCGACCAGGCGGTCATGGCCCGCCACCGAGCGTTCGGCGGTCTGTTCGATCTGGGCCACGATCTGCCGTTGGGTCCAGTCGTGGTGCTTCGCCTTGATCAGAGCGGCGACTCCGGCGACGTACGGGGCCGAGAAACTGGTGCCGTTGTCGGAGCAGTGGCCGCCCTTGGGGACGGTGGAGATCATGTCCACGCCGGGGGCCGCCACGCCCACGAAGTCGCCGGACTGCGAGAAGGAGGCGCGTTCGTTGTTGCGGTCCGAGGCGGCGACCGCCAGGACGCCGGGGTACGAGGCCGGATAGGTGTCCTTGTCGTTGCCGCCCAGGCCGTCGTTGCCCGCCGAGGCCACGACCACGATGTCGGCGGCCAGCGCCTCGTCCACCGCCCGTTGCAGGTCCGGGGCCGGTTTCACCGCGTTCGAGGTGTCCTGGGAGATGTTGATGACGTTGGCCTTGGCCCGGATCGCGTCTCGGATGGCCTCGGCCAAGGTTTTGGCCGTGCCGTGCCCCTCCGCGTCGTTCTGCTGGATGGGGATGATCGTCGACTCGGGAGCCAGGCCCACGAATCCGGTACCGGAGAGGGGCCGGGCCGCGATGATGCCCGCCACGCGGGTGCCATGGCCGACGGTGTCCGTCGTGCCGTTCTCCTTGCCGCGCGGGATCGGGTTTCCGCTGTCGTCCTTCAGTTTCTTCGGGAGGAGGTTCAGACCGGCCGCCGTGTCCACGGCACGGGTGAGCTGCGGGTTCTTCACATCCACGCCCGTGTCGATCACGGCCACCCGTACGCCCTTGCCCTTTGACTGGCTCCACAGTTCGTCCAGCAGGACGCGTTGCAGCGCCCAAGGGCGGCCCGCGTACTTCTTGTTCGGGAAGGTGCACTGGTCCGTGGACGTGTCCGCGGCCGCGAGCGGTGCGAGGGCGACGCCGGCAGTGGAAGCGAGCAGCGTCGCGGCCATGACGACCACGGTACGAAGAGGCCTTGCGGCCGGTGCGTACGACATGGACTCCCCCTACGAGCCCTGCGGCTGGCGCGCCGCCGATGTCGACAGACGGGGGCCGGTGGGCAGGAACTGGGACCAGGCGGCCGGGATGGGCGCCGGGTCCACGTCGGAATAGCCCAGGCTGATCTGGGCCAGGCGGGCCTCCTGCTCGAGTTGCTTGCGCTCCTTGGCCGTGGTGCCGATGCCCGCGTCGTTCGTGGCGCTGTCGTCGTTGGACTGCATCGCGTAGCGCAGTCCGGTGTCGGTGACCAGGAAGACACCGCCCGCCGTGGTCTCCTCGCCCTGGAACTGGCGGTAGAGCTGCCCGGAGCCAGGCGTGACGTACGCGCTGGAGGACCCGGTCGGGAGGGTGGCCGGGAATTCCGTGCCCGCCCAAGTGCTGAGCGTCGTCCTGCCCTTGCCCTTGTCGACGTCGCGCAGGACGTTGCAGACGGTGTTGCGGTGCCCGTCCGACGCGTCCGCCTCGTTGACGGGGACGGGCATACGGCTCGGCCAGGTGTGGTCCGCGGCGAACCCGGCCGTACTGGGCACGAAGGCTCCGGCGCTGACGTCGAGAGCCGTGCCGGCCTGGCCGAGGCCGACCAGGTCACTGCTGTTCAGAAGCAGCTTGGCGGTGAAGTCCGAGACGGGAGCCACCTTGCCCTGCTCGACGAGGTAGTACTGCTCGCTCGCGCCGTTGGGCGCCTTGAGCACCATGCCGACCTTGTTCGCCTCGGCGGACAGGCTGCCCTGGACACCGGCGGCGGTGCCGATCTTCCCCTCGACCTTCGGGAAGGTGATGGGGTCGCCCTGGTGCAGGGTCTCCAGCCACTCCTTGGACACCCGCTGCGGTGCGCGGCCGGAGCCGACGAGCGTGCGCAGCAGCAACTCGTCGTTCTTGTCCACCTCGTACGACGTTCCGCTCGCGTCGACGATGTAGCGGGTCTTGTCCGGGCCTACGACGTACAGCAGTTCGCCGCCCGCCAGCTTCTGCTTGCTTCCTTCGGTCTTGTCCATGTCGCGTGAGGCCAGGACGAACGCGGCCTTCTGGATGGACCCGCCCCCCGCGCTCGGGCGCTCGCAGACGGCCCAGCGCTTCGCGGAGCCCGCCTCGGACGCGGCGGGAAGCCGGTCGGGGGCGTAGGGGATGCCGATGGTGACCCCGCGCGGGATGGTGCCCCTGTCGAGGATGGACTCGTCGACGGTGACGACGTCACCCTTGCCCGTCTTGAGCAGGAGCTTCGCGGAGGCCATGTTGAGGACCGGGTGCAGTTGGACCTTGCCGTCGGTCTTGAGCACCACGTAACGGGTGGTGGACTTGCTGGCGATGATCACCTTCTCGCCGACGGCGTTCCAGCCTTGCGGCGCGGTCGGTTTGAACATCCCCCACGCTCCGAACGCGGCCATGATGATCACGCCGACGAGGGCGCCCGGCAGCACGGCACGCAACGGGCGCGGTGCCCCTTCCTCCGAACCGTCGGGAGACGACTGGACGAAGGACGCCAGCATGCGTCGCTTCGCGAAGGTGTAGGCGTTGAGCTGGTCCCGCCGAGATGCCATGTGTGCCTGATTCTCCCCGTGTATCGCCCGGCGGCGCTGGGGGTACACCGTCCCCCGCCCTCCGTTGTCAGACCGGCCCCCTACTATGCCTGGTAAGGGATCGGTCTTGTGGAGCGGGTAGGGTATCGGGGCCCTCAAGGGCCCTGTGTGGTGGCGTTGTTCCAATGAGTTGTGAGGAAAACGGGGGGATGCAGTGATGGCTTCCGGAACGCGGTTCCGGTCGCGTGACCGGTCGCGGGAGCAGGGCTCCTCGGCACCCCGGTCGCAGCGGTCCGCGCCGCCCGCGCGGACGCAGGGACAGACGGGGGCGCTGCATCTCAAGGTGCGTCCCGGGCAGTCGGGTTCGTTCCGGTTGCAACGGATCGTACTGTTGGAAATCGCCGCCGCCGCACTGCTCGTCGGGTGGATCGTCGGTCCTTTCGCGCTGATGCCGGCCGCTGTCGTCGCGGTCGCACTCGTCCTCCTCGCCTTCGTACGGCGCCGGGGCCGCTCGTTGCCCGAATGGCTCGCCACGGCAAGGGCGTTGCGGGCGCGGCAGCGGCGCGCGGCGAGTACGCCGATACCGCCCGGGACGGAGCCCGGTCTCGCCCCGGCCGTGGAGTGCGATCCGGGCCTGCGGACCTCCGCGTACAGCGCGCGGGACCGACGGCCGGTCGGCGTGATCGGGGACGGTACGTTCGTGACCGCCGTCCTTCAAGTGGAGGCCGACGCGACCGCGTTGCGCGCCGAGCGGAGCCGGCAGCCGCTCCCCCTGGGGCTGGTGCGGGACACGCTGGACGTGGACGACATCCATCTGGAGTCGGCGCAGATCGTGCTGCACACACAGCCCGCGCCCGCGCTGCACCTGCCCCAGCAGTCCGTGGCCGTCAGCAACTACGCGCCGCTCCAGGAGCAGACCGGGGCACCCGCCGTGCGCATCACCTGGATCGCGTTGAAGCTCGATCCGGAGCTGTGCCCGGAGGCGGTGTCCGCGCGCGGGGGTGCACTCGTCGGCGCGCAGAAGTGCGTCGTGCGCGCCGCGGACCACCTCGCGAGTCGGCTCACGGGGGCGGGTTTTCGTACCACGGTGCTCAATGAGGAGGAGTTGACGGCCGCGGTGGCGACCTCGGCGTGTGCCAACCCTCTGGTGACGGCCGAGGCGGGACGCACCGACCTGCCGGCGCGGCGGACCGAGGAGTCCGGCCGCAGCTGGCGCTGCGACAACCGCAGACACACGACGTACTGGGTGCGGCGCTGGCCCCAACTGGGCGGTGGCGGCGGGCCTTCCCTGCCGCAACTCGTCGCGCTGCTCACGGCCGTGCCCGCGCTGGCCACCACCTTCAGCCTGACGCTGCGGCGTGGAGAGCGCCAGGAAGTGTCGCTGTGCGGGCACATGCGGGTGACCGGCCGCAGCGACGACGAACTGGTGGCGGCGCGCCGCTCGTTGGAGCACGCCGCCCGCCAGGCCGGCACGGGGCTGGCCCGACTCGATCGCGAGCAGCTGCCCGGCGTGCTCGCCACGCTGCCTCTCGGGGGTGTTCGCTGATGGCCATGACCACAGGTGGAGCCACCGCCTCGGGGGCTTACGGGAACGGGAATTCGGGCGGGTTCGGGGCTTCGGGACCGTACGGGGCTTCGGGGGATCCGGGGGCTCGTGGAGCCGCGGGGTCCGGATCGGCCGGCTCCCCCGGCTCGGCCCCGGAGCCGGGGCGTGGGCGTCTGCGCAGCGGGTTCGGGCTGCTCGGGCCTCGGCACGGGCGGCACTCGCTGTCCGTGGAGCAGGTCGACTCCCTCGCGCTGCCCATCGGGGACGACGGGGTCGTCATCGGGGTGGACGCCGAGGGGCAGCCCGCCGTGCTGGGGCTCAACCGGCCGACGCCGTACGACGTCGTCCTGATCGGCGGCCTCTGGACCGCGCAGGTGCTCGCCCTGAGAGCGGCGGCCACAGGGGCGCGCGTGGCCGTGGAGACGGGGCGCGCGCCAGCCTGGATGCAGATGGTGCACGCCATGGGTGGCGGGCAGAACGGCATGAGCGTGCACGACGTGGGGCGGGTTCCGCCGCAGGGCTCCTCGGCCGGCAACCCGGTGCTGGTGGTGCGCGACTGCGGGATGCGGCCGCCGCGCGGGCGTGTGGCCTCCGGCCCCTGGCAGTCGGTGCTGACGCTGTTGCCGTATCTCAGCCCGGTGGCCCCCCGGTTGCTGCGGCAGGCGCGGCTCGTCGGCGTGCAGCGGGTCTCACCGGACGAAGCCGCCGAAATAGGGCGGGCGTTGGCGCTGCCCCGAGGCGATGTGGACTCACTGCCCACGCTCGCCGACGGGGTCACGCTCTGGTGCGCCGACCGCGACCGGCAGTACGTGATGACTCAGCCCACGGACGCCGAGACCGGATTGTTCGGTACGCCGCGCAGGATGGACTGACCGAGCGTCCCCGAGCGTCGCCACCTCAACATCGGTCCGTAATTGGACCTTTGGGAACGATTTACCCCTGGTCGTGCCCGGTTCGTTCACCACGATTGCCCGGTTTGTCAACTCCCTTGATGCGTGCGCATTCCGCTTCTGGGCAAGGCGTGACGGAGCGGACCCGTGCGGAGGGGCAGACGGGCCTGCCGTCGTGGCGCTCGTGGTGATTAGGCTGGGACCGGGCGCGACCCGTATCCCTCGACCCACCCGTCGACGGACCCGCCCACGCTTCGCACGAAGAGACGCGAAGTCGGACGCGAAGCGAACGGTCGCGTCAGCACGGCATTTGAGGGTGCTTGACCACACCAGGAGGAATTGTGAACAGCGATCGGGACGGGATCCGCGGGGGCTGGGCCACACCCGGCGATGACCAGTCCGACGCGGAGTCCGCCGTCGAGGCGACGGGCGAGTTCACCATCGACTACGCGCCGCCCGCCTGGTACACGCAGAACGCGTCGGGCCATTCGGCCCAGGCCTCGCCGACCCCACCTCCCCCGGCTCCTCCCGCGCCGTCCACTCCGCCGGTGTCGTTCGACCCGGCCGCACCGGTTGCTCCGGCCGCGCACGTTCCGCCGGTGGCACCGGTGCCTCCGGCCGTGCCCGCGTCCGGACCGCAGGCCGCCTGGACGCCGCCGACCGTACCGGCCGACGAGGCGGGCCTCGGGAACGGTGACATCGAGAGCGGCGCGACCATGCGGTTCTCCGCCGCCGCGCTCAAGCGTGAGTTCGCGGAGCGGGAGGCCGCGGCCCGACCCGCCGAGGAAACGTCCGCAGGCCCGACCGGGGACGCGGCTGTCGCCGAGGGCGCGCCGGTCGGTGACGGACCGGACGGCGAGGACACGACCGGCGGTGACTTCGAGTTGAGCGCGCCCGCCGTGCCGGCCGGGGAGCAGCAGTCCGCCGAGGCCTCCGGTGACGTAGCGGCGGACGGCGAAGCGCCCTCGCCGACGGAGGGCGCGAACGCGGGCACGAACGAGCACGACGGCTCCGACAACAGCCCTGTGGGCGACGGCTCCGACGCCACCTACTCCGCCGCGGGACACGGGCAGGAGTCCACGGACGTCGGGGCCGATGTGGCGGATCCGACCGCTGGTGAAGACGGCCCGCACGGTGAGGTCGAGGCGTCGCAGGTTCCGGCCGACGCGGGCGACGACGACTCCGAGGACGCCGCAACCGCAGCCGCAGCCGCCACCGCTGGTGGCCTCGAGGAGCCCGCGGGTGCCCCTGACGGTGACGTCGACGGTGCCGAGGGTGCCGCCGACGCGGAGGGCGAGCCGCCCGTTGCCGCCGCGACGGCGGAGACCGCGGCTCAGGACTCCGCTCCCGAGGCCCCCGTGTCCCAGGACGCGGCGGCGCACGAAGCCGATGACTTCGACGACTGGCCCCAGGACATCGCGCCGGACACCTCGCCGGGCGCCGGAACCGACGTACCGCAGGACGCGCGGACGGCCGCACCCGCCTGGGCTCCCCCGCCGCTGCCGCAGAGCGGACTGCCGC
>LRTP01000434.1 GCA_001550305.1 Streptomyces diastatochromogenes | reverse complement strand
CGAGGCGGCGGGAGCGGACCGCACCGGCTGGCGCCGCTGGGCGATGGACACCCGCCCGCTGCGCCGCCCCGCGTACCGCAGGCTCTGGTCCTCCACCATCGTCACGGCGGTGGGCAGCCAGCTCACCGCCGTCGCCGTGCCCAAGCAGATCTACGACATCACCGGCTCCTCGGCCTGGGTCGGTTACGCGAGCCTGGCCGGACTGCTGCCGCTCGTGGTCTTCGCGCTGTGGGGCGGCGCGGTCGCCGACAGCATGGACCGGCGCAAGCTGCTCCTCATCACCAACACCGGCATAGCCGTCACCTCGGTGCTGTTCTGGATACAGGCCGTCGTCGGACTCGATTCGGTGTTCGTCCTGATGGCGCTGCTCGCCGTCCAGCAGGCCTTCTTCGGACTGAACTCCCCGGCCCGCAACGCCTCCATCGCCCGGCTCGTCCCCGAGGACGAACTGCCCGCGGCGAACGCCCTCGGTTCGACCGTCATGCAGACGGGCCTGGTGGCGGGGCCACTGCTCGCGGGTGCCCTGATCCCCGTCATCGGCCTGGGCGAGCTCTATCTGATCGACGCCCTGGCGCTGTGCGTCACCGTGTGGGCCGTGATGCGGCTGCCCGCACTGCCGCCCCTGACGGGCTCCGCGGCCAAACGGGCGGGCTGGCGCGAGGTCGCCGCCGGTTTCCGCTACATCGCGCTGCACAAGGTGCTGCTGCTGTCCTTCCTCGCCGACATCATCGCCATGGTCCTCGGCATGCCCCGGGCCCTGTTCCCGCAGCTGGCCGCCGAAACCTACGCGTCCTACGGGGAAGGGCTCGCGCTCGGCCTGCTGTTCGCGGCGATCCCGATCGGCGCGGTGATCGGCGGACTGATGTCGGGCACGTTCTCCCGGGCCCGTCGGCACGGGCTCATGGTGATCGCCGCGGTGATGGCCTGGGGAGCGGCGATCACCGGCTTCGGCCTGAGCACCAGCCTCTGGGTGGCCGTGGCGTTCCTCGCCGCCGCCGGGGTCGCCGACATGGTCTCCATGGTCTTCCGCGGCGCGATCCTGCTGTCGGCCGCCACGGACGAGATGCGCGGCCGGATGCAGGGCGTGTTCACCGTGGTGGTCGCGGGCGGCCCGCGGTTGGCCGACGTCCTGCACGGAACGGCCGGCTCCGTCCTGGGCGCCCGCGCCGCCGTCGCGGGCGGCGGACTGCTGGTGGTCGTCGCCATGGCGATCCTGGCGGTCGCGGCGCCGGCGCTGCGACGCTACTCGTGACCTTCCGTGCCGGGCGTCAGTTCTCCGAGGCCTGCGCCATCAGCGTCTGGAGGTGAAGTCCCCGGTGGACGTCGAGTGCACCGGACACCCCGGTGCGTACGGCCGTGGCGAACTCCCGGCGCAGCACCGACCAGGTCTCCTCGTGGTCGAGTTCGGTGGCGTCGTAGACCAGCGGGACCTGCGGACCGAAGAGTTCGATACGCGTGTTGCCCTGCTCGACGTGGACCGATCCGGACAGTGAGGCCTGACTGACGACACCGTTGGCGTGCTCGCAGGTCAGCTCGATCCAGCGGCGGGGGTCACCGGTGCCGCGGACCCGGACGATCGGTCCGACAGCGGCGTCCAGGAGATCCAGAAGATGGGGACCCAGGTCGAGCAGGGCGCCGTGCTCGAGCCGCCAGGTGGTGGCGAACTCGCCGCCCAGGAAGGCCCCGTGCAGGAGACACGAACGGGCCCCGGTGATCTCCAACTCCCGCGCTCTGCTCAGGAACTCCCGGGTGGCCGGGTGGTAGCGGTTGGTCAGGACGAGCTGGGAGACGACCCCGGCCTCGTCGACGGCGTCGGCGAGGCGCCGCGCCGACGCCAGATCCACACCGAGCGGCTTCTCCAGGAGCAGTGCCTTGCCCGCCTTCGCGGCCAGCGGAGCGAGTTCCGCCTGCACCGCGGGCGGAACGGCGAACGCGACAGCCTCGCAGCCGTCGAGCAGCTCCTCGAAACGTGTGACCGCCGCGGCCCCGTGGGGCTCGGCGGTCTCCCGGGCCGCCTCGGCGCGTCGCGCCCACACCGAGGTCAGCCGTGTCTCGGGACCGGCGGCGAGCACGCGCGCGTGCACGGCCCGTGCCCAGGGCCCGGCACCGACCAGCCCGACCTTCACCGGGGGATGGGGCCACGGCTGCGCGGCATCGGTCTCGATCGCGGTCACGGAGGTCTCCTTGTCCTGGTGCCCGGAGCGGGCTGGGGAAACTCCATCACGGGGACCGGGCTCTCCACCAGGGGGTGCGGTGCGCCGCGGCCCCGCGGGCGGGCCTGCCGGTGAGCGGTTCTTGACCCTCCCTTTCCCTCATTACCTCTGATACAGAGCTATTCTCAAAACGTGGAGTCCGAGAGCTTTCCCGAGGCACTGGCAGACGCCCTCGCCGGAGTGCAGCGACTGATCCGGCGTCGACTGCGCAGTGGCACGACCGCGCCGCGGCTGCGCGGCGCGGAGGTCGAACTGCTGCGGCTGGTCGTGGCCCGCCCCGGCATCGGTGTGTCGGAGGCCGCCAAGGAGCTCTATCTGGCGGGCAATTCGGTCTCGACGCTGGTCAACCAACTGGCCCGGGACGGTTATCTGAACCGCGAGACGGACCCGGCCGACCGGCGGGCGGCACGCCTGCTGCCCACACCGGCGGCGGACGCGCGACTGCGCGACTGGCGTGAGCGGCGCACGGCTCTCGTACGCCGCCAGGTGGCCCGTCTCGACGAGGCCGAACGCGCGGCCCTGGAGGCGGCCCTTCCGGCCCTCCGCAAGCTGGCGGTGAACCTGCACGAGGAGGCCGAGGTGACATGACGCGGAACCCGACGGGCGGGGGAGACCCCACCGAGGAGACGGAGACGGAGAAGGAAACGGAGACCGTGGTGACGGAGACGGTGACCGTAGCGATGGGGGCGGCGGATGCCGGTACGGAGGCCGTCAGCTGTGCCGGGCTCGTCTACGCCTTCGGCGAGACCACCGCGGTCGACGGCCTCGACCTCTCCGTCCACGACGGAGAGGTGTTCGGGCTGCTCGGGCCCAACGGCGCGGGCAAGACCACCGCGATCCGCTGCATCACCACCCTCCTGCCGGTCCCCACCGGCATGGTCCGCGTCTTCGGGCACGACGCCACCCGCGAACGCATGGCGGTACGCCGCCTGCTGGGCTACGTACCGCAGCAGTTGTCCGCGGACGCGGGTCTCACCGGCCGGGAGAACGTGGCCTTGTTCGCCCGCGTCTTCGACGTCGCCCGCAAGGAGCGCGCGGCACGCGTCGAGCAGGCGCTCGCGGCGGTCGACCTCACCGACGCGGCTGACCGGCTCGCCAAGACGTACTCCGGCGGCATGGTCCGCCGCCTCGAACTCGCCCAGGCACTGGTGAGCGCACCCCGGCTGCTGATCCTCGACGAACCGACCATCGGCCTCGACCCGATCGCCCGCACGAGCGTGTGGGAGCACATCAACGCCGTACGCGCCGCCACCGGAATGACCGTCCTCGTGACGACCCACTACATGGACGAGGCCGACCAGTACTGCGACCGGGTCGCGCTGATGCACCGCGGCCGCGTCCGTGCCCTGGGCACCCCCGACGAGCTGCGCAGGGGCCTCGGCGAGCGGCGCGGCGCGGGGAAGAACGGTGAACTGCCCACGCTGGAGGACGTCTTCCGCGACATCGCCGGCAGCGGCCTCGACGAACAGTCAGGAGACTTCAGCGATGTCCGAAGCACCCGTCGTACAGCGTCCCAGGTCGGCTGAGCGCGTCCACCCGGGCGGCCTCGACCTGCTCGTCGTCCCACCACGGGCCCGTACCGGCTGGCGGGTGCTGCCCGCCCGGGTCGGCGCGATGTGCGCGGTCGAACTGCAGAAGCTGCGCCACGACCGCACCGAGCTGTACACCAGGGCGGTCCAGCCGGCGCTCTGGCTGCTGATCTTCGGCGAGACCTTCACCCGGATCAGGGCGATACCCACCGGCGGCATCCCCTATCTCGACTATCTGGCGCCCGGCATCATCGCCCAGTCCGCGATGTTCATCGCCATCTTCTACGGCATCATGATCATCTGGGAGCGGGACGCCGGGATCCTCACCAAACTGCTCGTCACCCCGACCCCGCGCTCGGCGCTCATCACCGGCAAGGCCTTCGCCGCCGGGGTCAAGGCGCTGATCCAGGCGGTGGTGGTCGTCGTCATCGCGGCGCTGCTCGGGGTGGCGATGACCTGGAACCCGCTGCGTCTGCTGGGCGTGGCGGTGGCCGTCGTCCTGGGCTCCGCCTTCTTCTCCTGTCTTTCGATGACCATCGCGGGCATCGTGCTCACCCGGGACCGACTGATGGGCATCGGCCAGGCCATCACGATGCCGCTGTTCTTCGGCTCCAACGCCCTCTATCCGGTCGCGGTCATGCCCGGCTGGCTCCAGGCCATCAGCAAGGTCAACCCGTTGAGCTACCAGGTGGACGCGCTGCGCGGCCTGCTGCTCGGCACACACGCCCACCTGGCCCTCGACTACGGGGTCCTCGCCCTGGCCGCCGCCCTCGGTATCCTGTCCGCCTCGTCCCTGCTGGGCCGCCTGGCCCGCTGATCGGGGCGTGGCCTCGAGCTTCCTGCCGGGTCCCTCCAGTACGACGGTGCGTGTGCACCGACCCTCCGCCGCGACTTGACCAGATGATGAGGTCACCGGCTCGCGGGGCTCATAGGCTGTGCGTCATTGATCACTTGATCCCCTGATCACCTGATTGCCGTCGCACCGGAGGAGCCAACGTGACGCCACGTCCGCATCAGACCACCAGACGCACAACTGTCCTTCGAAGGGAGGCAGTTGTGGCCGCGGTTCCCGTCGCCGTCGCGGCGTTGCTCGTCGCGGCGGGCCCGGCGGCGGCCGGTACGGTGGGCTCGTCCGGTGCGGGGGACGCGTACTTCCCGCTCTCGGGCAACGGCGGCTACGACGTCCGGCACTACGACCTGACCCTCGGTTACGACCCCCAGAGTCGCCACCTCGACGGCAAAGCGGTCATCAGCGCCCGGGCCACCCAGCGACTGACCCGCTTCGACCTCGACCTCAAAGGGCTGAAGGTCACCGGCGTCACCGTCGACCACGCCAAGGCGGCCTACCGGCGTGACGGCCAGGAACTGGTGGTCACCCCCCGCCACTCCCTCCGGCGGAACCAGGAATTCCGAGTCACCGTCACCTACTCGGGCACGCCCAAGCCGGCCACCGACCCGGACGGTTCCTCGGACGGGTGGATCCCCACCGACGACGGCGCGTTCGTGGCCGGCGAACCGCAGGGCGCCATGACGTGGTTCCCCGCCAACAGCCACCCCAAGGACAAGGCCTCCTACGACTTCACCATCACCGTCCCCGAGGGACACACCGCCGTGGCCAACGGAATCCTCCGCGGACAGTCGACCAGCCACGGCCGTACGACGTTCCGCTGGCGGCAGTCCGAGCCGATGGCGGCCTACCTCGCCACGGCGACGGTCGGGAAGTTCAAGGTCGAGCAGTACACCACCCGCGACGGACTCAAGGTCTACAACGCCGTCGACCCCCGTGAGGCGACCGCCGCGGCGCCCGTACTGAAGAAGCTGCCGTCCGTGCTGGCGTGGGAGAGCGGTGTCTTCGGGCCCTACCCCTTCCGGGCCGCCGGGGCCATCGTCGACCGGGCTCCGCAGGTCGGATACGCGCTGGAGACCCAGACGCGTCCCGTGTACGACTCCGCGCCCGACCTGAGCACCCTCGTCCACGAAAGCGCGCACCAGTGGTTCGGGGACTCCGTCAGCCTCACCGCGTGGCAGGACATCTGGCTCAACGAGGGCTTCGCGACGTATGCCGAGTGGCTGTACGCCGAGCAGCACGGTGGGAAGACGGCGCAGCAGACGTTCGACTCCCTGTACGCCAGTCCTGCCGGCAGCGGTCTGTGGGCGTTTCCGCCGGCGAATCCCGGGAGTGGGGCGCACATCTTCGACATGCCCGTGTACGCGCGGGGTGCGATGGCTCTGCAGAAGCTGCGTACGGCTGTGGGGGACGGGGTGTTCTTCCGCATCCTGCGGACCTGGGCCACGGAGCACCGTGGCGGCCATGGCACCACCGCCCAGTTCATTCACCTCTCCGAGCGGTTGTCCGGGAAGGACCTCGGCGCGCTGTTCCACACGTGGATCGGCACGGCGGGCAAGCCGACCGCTCCCTGACCGGTTCCTTCGCCCCCGCGCCCCTGGTGCGGGGGCGAGAACGCGTCAGGTGGGGCGGAGCCAGATGGTGGCCAGGGGAGGGAGCGTCAGGCGCAGGCCGCCGTCGTGGGCCCGGGGGTGGGGGTTGTGGATGTCGCTGCCGCCGTAGCGGGCGGCGTCGGTGTTGAGGACTTCGTGCCAGGCGGGGATGTCTTCGGGGATGCCGAGGCGGTAGTCGTGGCGGACGACGGGGGAGAAGTGGGAGACGGCGAGGAGGGGGGTGCCGTCGGTGTCGTGGCGGAGGAAGGCGAGGACGTTGTCGTCGGCGGCGTCGCCGGCGATCCAGGTGAAGCCGGCGGGGTCGGTGTCGCGTTGCCAGAGGGCGGGTTCGTGGCGGTAGACGGTGTTGAGGTCGCGGACGAGGTCGCGGACGCCGCGGTGGTCGGGTTCGGCGGGGTAGGCGGGGTCCAGGAGCCACCAGTCGGGGCCGTGGGTTTCGGACCATTCGGCGCCCTGGGCGAATTCCTGGCCCATGAAGAGGAGTTGTTTGCCGGGGTGGGCCCACATGAAGCCGAGGTAGGCGCGGGTGGTGGCGCGTTGTTGCCACCAGTCGCCGGGCATTTTCGACACGAGTGAGCGTTTGCCGTGGACGACCTCGTCGTGGGAGATGGGCAGGACGTAGTTCTCGCTGTAGGCGTACACCATCGAGAACGTCATCTCGTTGTGGTGGTACTTGCGGTGCACGGGGTCATGGGCGATGTACTCGAGCGAGTCGTGCATCCACCCCATGTTCCATTTCAGCCCGAATCCCAGTCCACCGTCCGAGGTCGACCGCGTGACGCCGTCCCAGGCGGTGGACTCCTCGGCGATCGTCACGACGCCGGGTGCGCGGCGGTAGACGGTGGCGTTCATCTCCTGGAGGAAGGCGACGGCGTCGAGGTTCTCCCGGCCGCCGTGTTCGTTGGGGGTCCACTGTCCCGGTTCGCGCGAGTAGTCGAGGTAGAGCATCGAGGCGACGGCGTCGACGCGCAGGCCGTCGATGTGGAACTCCTCGCACCAGTACACGGCGTTGGCGACGAGGAAGTTGCGTACCTCGCGGCGCCCGAAGTCGAATTCGAGGGTGCCCCAGTCGGGGTGGGCGGCCCGCTGGGGGTCCGCGTGTTCGTAGAGGGGGCGTCCGTCGAATTCGGCGAGGGCCCATGCGTCGCGGGGGAAGTGGGCCGGTACCCAGTCCATGAGGACGCCGATCCCGGCCCGGTGCAGGGCGTCGACGAGGTGTTTGAAGTCGTCGGGGGTGCCGAGCCGTGCGGTGGGGGCGTAGAAGCCGGTGACCTGGTAGCCCCAGGACCCGCCGAAGGGGTGCTCGGCGACCGGCATCAGCTCGACATGGGTGAAACCCAGGTCCGAGACGTAGGCGGGCAGTTGCTCGGCCAGTTGGCGGTAGGTCAGGCCCGGACGCCACGAGGGCAGGTGGACCTCGTACACCGACAGCGGTGCCTCGTGCACGGGACGGGCACCCCGTTCCGCCATCCACTCCTCGTCCCTCCACACGTGGTGCGAGGCGTGCACGATCGACGACGTGCGCGGCGGGACCTCGGTCCGCCGGGCCATCGGGTCGGCCCGCAGGGTGCGGGAGCCGTCCGGGCGGGTGATCTCGAACTTGTAGAGCTCGCCCTCACCGATCGCCGGCACGAACAGCTCCCACACCCCGGAGGAGCCGAGCGACCGCATCGGAAACCCGGTGCCGTCCCAGAAGTTGAAGGTGCCGGCGAGACGGACACCGCGCGCGTTCGGCGCCCAGACCGTGAAACGGGTGCCGGTCACCCCCTGGTGCACCATCGGCTCCGCGCCCAGGGCGCGCCACAGTTCCTCGTGGCGTCCCTCGCCGAGCAGATGGAGATCGAACTCCCCGAGCGCGGGCAGGAAGCGGTACGCGTCCTCGGTGTCCTGAACCGTCCCCTCGTACGCGACGAGCAGCCGGTACGCCTCCGGGACCGCGCGCAGCGGCACCAGCGCCGAGAAGAACCCGTCCCCGTCGTCGTGCAGCTCGGCCCGCAGGTCGTCCGTCACGACGGTCACCCCGAGCGCGTACGGACGGAAGGCCAGGAAGGCAACACCGCCGGGCACCGGATGGGCGCCGAGCACCCCGTGCGGATCGTGGTGCGTGCCGGAGAGCAGCCGCTCGCGGTCACCGGGATCGACCCCGGCGAAGACGGGAGCGCTGTCGGCGGGCTCGGACACCCCGACCACGGGCTCGGCGCCCTTCGGCTCCGCGGCGCGCGGTTCGGGAACCCTCGCAGCGGCCCCCTTCTTCGAGACCTTGGAGACCGTCGAGACCTTCGCGTCCTTCGCGGCCTTGCTTCCGGCGGGCTTCTGAGCGGCGATCTTCTTGACGGCGGCCTTCTTGACCGCCGCCTTCTCGACCGTCGCTTTCTTCACCGCCGCCTTCTTGGCGGCAGCCGGCTTCTTGGCACCGTTCTTCTTCGGACTGTCGTCGGACGGGGGGCGGGGCGTCACGGGCAGGGCCTCCTCGGCGGGGTGAGGTGGGGAAGGTCAGGGGGACGCGGCGAGTCGGCGTATCGCCGCCATCGGTACCGGCAGCCAGTCGGGCCGGTGCCGGGCCTCGTACAGGACTTCGTAGATCGCCTTGTCCGTCTCGTAGGCGCGCAGGAGTACGGGATCGGCGCGCGGGTCGCGGCCGGCGACCTCCGCGTATCCGGCGCAGTACGCGGCCCGGCAGATGTCGGCCCAGTCGGGCACCGCCGGGACGGGGGTGCCCCCCGCCCGAGGGGAGCCGAGGGCCCCGGGGACGGCGTGGGCCGCGTAGTCGAAGGAGCGGAGCATCCCCGCTATGTCCCGCAGGGGCGGCTGGGGCATACGGCGCTCGGCGAGCGGTTTCGAGGGCTCGCCCTCGAAGTCTATGAGCGACCACTCCCCGGAGGGCGCGCGCAGGCACTGGCCGAGGTGCAGATCCCCGTGTATGCGCTGGGCGGTCCAGGTCCGCCCCTCGGAGGCCAGGTCGGCCAGCGCCTCGAAGGCGGTGCGCAGACCGGCGGCGTACGGCCGCAGCGCGGGCACCGCCTGCGCCGCCGTGGCCAGCCGCTCGGTCATGCCGTCGACGAGCAGTTCCATCTGCACGTGCCCCAGGGTGACCGTGGGCAGGGCCCGGGCGAGGGCCGTGTGCACCTCGGCGGTGGCCCGGCCCAGCGCTCGCGCCTCCCCGGTGAAGCCCTCGCCGTCGCGACAGCCGTCCTTCGCCAGTTCGCTCTCCTTGGCCAGTTCGCTCAGGGCCAGCTCCCAGCCGTCCACCGCGCCCTGGACATAGGGTTGCAGCACTCCCAGTGTGTACGTCTCCCCGTCCAGGTCGGCGGCCATCCACGCCGTCGGCGCCGGCACCCGTGGGCAGCCCTCCCGGGCGAGTGCCAGTGGCAGCTCCAGATCGGGGTTCACCCCCGGGACGATGCGGCGCAACAGCTTCAGGATGAACGTATCTCCGAAGACCAGGGACGAGTTGGACTGTTCCGCGGTGATCAGGCGCGGTATCAGATCGCCGCGTATCTCCTGGCGTCGGTCCCGTTCGAAGCGCAGCTCGCCGACGCGGGCCCGGGTGCGCAGGGCCTCCAGGAGTACGTCGGCGGGGCGCGGGTCGTGCAGTGCCTCGTAGACCGTGTGTCCCGCCAGCGGTCCCTCCTCCACGTGCCCGATCAGCGCGGGCGCGAGGTGCGGCGGGAGTGCCTCGCGTACGCCGATGAGCAGTTGGTAGCAGTCGCCGGGCTGGGTGCCGGCTCCCTGGGCGGGGGTGAGCGGCTGGTGCGCCCGGACCAGCAGGTGGAGCAGGCCCAGCTGAGCCGTCGAGGGCAGCAGTTCGTTGGCCGTCACCAGGGAGAACCCGGTCACCGGACGGCCCTTGCCCGCGAACCAGCGCTGCCGTGGCAGCCATTCCCGTAGGAGCGGATCGAGCGACGCGAGCAACTCGGGGCGTGCGACGGGGGCCGTGACAGAGTGGATTGCGGCTTCCGACATGACGTCGCGTCCTTTCCCCAGGGGCCCGGAGACCGGGGGAGTCGGGGTGTTACTGATGCGTGCCCAGGGCGGGACGGAGGAAACCGCCCCGCCGACCGGGTTCTGGAGTCTGTCCTTGGATCAGACGGCGTCCTTGCGGAGCCGGAACCAGTAGAAGCCGTGACCCGCGAGGGTGAGCAAGTACGGCAGCTCTCCGATGGCCGGGAATCGCACCCCGCCGATGAGTTCGACCGGGTGGCGGCCGTTGAAGGCCCGCAGGTCCAGTTCGGTGGGCTGGGCGAAGCGGGAGAAGTTGTGCACGCACAGGACGAGGTCGTCCTCTTTGCCCTCG
>LRTP01000433.1 GCA_001550305.1 Streptomyces diastatochromogenes | reverse complement strand
AACCGGTGAACCACACTCTGGACTGCTGACCGGTCGTGGCCTTGGTCAGGACCTCAGGCCGGGGAGGGCTTCGGAGTCGTCGATGAACGCGCGGGCATCCTCCAGGAGTCCTTCGCCCTCCAGCCCCTGGGCGGCCAGGACGTGCTGGTCCACCGGATCGAGGCCCGCGACCCGCAGGGCGCCGCCCGCCGGCTGGCGGCCTCCGCCGACCCCTTCGACTCCTGGCTGCGCCAGGAAGCGGCCGCGGTGCTGGGCACCGACCCGTGGACCCACCTCGCCGCCAACGCCGCCCCGGCGGGCCACACCTGGATGTCCGTCACCAGCGAACTGACCACCACCGACTGACCACCACCGACTGACCACCAGCGAACTGACCACCACCGGCTGACTGCCGTCCGAGCACCGGGGGACCGGCACCCCACCACTTCTCTAGCAAAGACACCGACACTGTCACTGCTAGACGCTCACTGCTGGACGACAACCGCCCCGTGCACGGCTCAGGAAGGAACCGATGATGCGGCAACGAAAACTCGGCAGCCAGGGGCTGGAGGTCTCCGAGCAGGGACTCGGCTGCATGGGCATGACCTTCGCCTACGGGCCCGCCGACGACCGGGAAGCCCTGCGCACCGCGCACCGCGCCCTGGAACTGGGCGTGAACCTCCTGGACACCGCGGACTTCTACGGCCCGCACAGCAACGAGGAGTTCGTCGCCCGCGTCATCGCCGGCCGCCGCGACAGCATCACCGTCTCCTCCAAGGTCGGCAACGAAGTCACCGCCGACGGCACCATCACCGGCCGCCTCAACGGCCGCCCCGACTACATCCGCACCTCCATCGACGCCACCCTGCGCCGGCTGGGCACCGACCGCCTCGACCTGTACTACCTGCACCGCGTCGACCCCGCCGTCCCCGTCGAGGAATCCACCGGCGCACTCGCCGACCTCGTCACCGCCGGCAAGGTCCGCCACCTCGGCATCTGCGAGGCGTCCGCCGCCACCATCCGCCGCGCCCACGCCGTGCACCCGCTCACCGCCGTACAGACCGAGTACTCCCTGTCCACCCGCGACGTCGAGGCCAACGGCGTCCTTGCGGCCGTCCGCGAACTGGGCATCGGCTTCGTCGGCTACAGCCCGCTGGGCCGCGGCCTGCTCACCGGCGCCATCCGCAGCCTCGACGCCCTCGCCGCACACGACTTCCGCCGCGTCGTGCCCCGCTTCCAGCAGGGCAACCTCGAGACGAACCTGCACATCGTGGAGCGGCTGCAGGCACTGGCCGCCGCCAAGAAGATCACCGCCGGACAGCTCGCGCTGGCCTGGGTGCTCGCCCAGGGCGACGACATCGTCGCCATCCCCGGCACCAAACGCGTCACCTACCTGGAAGAGAACCTCGCCGCCTGCGCCGTCGAACTGAGCGCGGCCGACCTCGCCGCCCTCGACGAGATCGCCCCCCACGGCTCCACGGCGGGCGACCGCTACCCCGTCGGTGCCATGGCCACCCTCGACGGCTGACCCCCGACCCCGGCCCGCGGGCCCTCGAAGGCGAAGTGAGTGCGATAACCATGGCGAACATCACGATCATCGGCGGCGGACTGGCCGGCCTGACCGCGGCGATCTCCGCCGCCGAACAGGGCGCCCGCGTCACCGTCCACGAGGCCCACTCCCACACCGGCGGCCGCGCCCGCTCGGCCGCCGGCCCCTACGTCACCAACGACGGGCCGCACACCTTCTTCGACAACGGCGACGCCTGGCACTGGCTGCTGCAGCGCGGACTGGCCGGCCGCTACGTGCGGCTGTCCTTCCACGAGTGGACCCGGATGCGCTTCCGCCACCAGGGACGGCTGCGCATGACCCTGCCGTCCGGCTACATGAAGATGACCTGGCGCCACCGCGGCATCGAGGTCCCCGTCGACCGCTCCTTCCAGGACTGGGCCGGCGAACGCTTCGCCCAGCAGACCGTGAACGAGGCCCTCGGCTTCCTCGGCCCGATCCTCTTCGACGGCGACCCAGGACGCCTGTCGGCGGCCTTCGTGTGGGAGCGGCTGCTGCGCGTGGGCACCCCCCGCTTCCCGCTGCCCAGCCGCTACTTCATCGGCGGCTGGGGCGCGCTGATCGCCCGCATGGAACGCGTCGCCCGCGCCCGCGGCGTGGTCATCGAGACCAACTCACGGCTGAGCGAACTGCCCGCCGGCGGACCGGTGATCGTGGCGACCTCGCTGGCCTCCGCACGCAGCCTGCTGAGCGACCCCGCCCTCGAGTGGCCCAGCGGCACCGCCGCCCTGCTGGACATGGCCGTCACCCACTCCAAGAAGGACGGCAACGTCTCCTTCGACATGGACGAGGGCGGCTTCACCTCCCAGTACTCCGACCACGACCCCTCCCTCGCCCCCAAGGGCCAGGCCCTCTTCCAGGGACAGATGCCGCTGCGGCCCGGCGAGTCGAAGGCCGACGCCCTGACCCGGCTGGAGAAACTCTTCGACCTGACCACCCCCGGCTGGCGCACCCGCCTCCTGTGGCGCCGCGAAGGCGTCTCCCGCGGCCGCACCGGCGCCCTGGACCTGCCCGGCCTCAGCTGGCGGGACCGGCCCGCCATCGACCGCGGGGACGGCGTGTACCTGGCCGGCGACAGCGTCGCCGCCCCCGGCATCCTCGCCGAGACCTCCATCAACAGCGCCCTGCGGGCCGCCCGGCTCGCCGTGCACACCCGCCCGGCGGCACACCGCTCCGCGGCGCTCGGGCGATGAGTCCCCCTTCGCGTCCCACCCCACCCTGTTAGGGAGCGCAGCACTTGACGCTCCCCTCCCTGACGGGAGGGGATTCTTACGGCTCGCGCCGTGAGACTTCCTGTTTCATCGCCGACTGCCCGCCCGGAGAACTCCGTTGAGGTCTTACACCAGCTCCGCAGGCTGCGACCGCCCGTCCGGCGGCCAGAAGGTTCTTCGCAGCGTTCACGTCCCGGTCGTGGGTCGCGCCGCAGCCGCACGTCCACGTGCGGACGTTCAGCGGCATCTTGTCCTGCAAGGTGCCACAGGCGGAGCACAGCTTGGACGAGGGGAACCACCGGTCCACGGCGATCACTTCACGCCCGTACCAGTTGGCCTTGTACTCCAGCATGCCCCGGAACTCACGCCACGCCGCGTCCGAGATGACCCGGGCCAGTTTCCGGTTCTTGACCATGTTGCGGACGGACAAATCCTCGATCACGAGCGTTTGGTTCTCACGCACGAGACGAGTAGTGATCTGGTGCAGGCTGTCACGACGCCGGTCAGCGATCCGGGCATGGATACGGGCGACCTTGCGCCGGGCCTTGACGCCGTTCGCCGAACCCTTCTCCTTCTTCGCCAGCCGGCGCTGCGCCTTCGCCAGCGCGGCCCGGTCGCGGCGTTCATGGCGGGGGTTGGCGATCTTCTCCCCGGTCGAGAGGGCCAGGAGGTGATCCAGCCCGGCGTCAATACCGACCGCCGCGTCCGTAGCAGGCAGATGTCTGATGCCGGGGTCCTCACACAGCATCGAGACGAACCAGCGTCCCGCCGCATCCTGGGACACGGTCACCGTGGACGGGCTCACACCCTCGGGGAGCGGCCTGGACCACACGATGCGCAGAGGCTCGCTCATCTTCGCGAGCCGCAGCTCACCGTCCCGGAAACGGAACGCGCTGGTGGTGTACTCGGCGGACTTCCTGGACTTCTTCCGCGACTTGAAACGCGGGTACCTGGCCCGTTTGCCGAAGAAGTTGGCGAACGCCGTCTGAAGGTGCCGCAGCGCCTGCTGGAGCGGCACCGAGGAGACCTCGTTGAGGTAGGCCAGTTCCCCGGTCTTCTTCCACGCCGTCAGCATGGCCGAGGTCTGGTTGTAGTTGACCCGTTCCTGCCGCGTCCATGCCTCGGTACGGGCGGCGAGCGCCATGTTGTAGACCTTCCGCACGCACCCGAACGTGCGCGACAGCTCCGCCGCCTGCGCATCCGTCGGACAGAAGCGGTACCGATACGCCCGCTTCACGTGAGTGGTCACAGCTCCCAAACTATCGCATCAACTTATGACCATTTGCGGGAAATTGGCCGCGAACGACGATCCGCCCTTGCGGCGGATCACCCGTCCCTGCCCTGTTCCGCAGGAGTCCGCTTCCCCTCCGCCCTGAAAGACGGAGCATCCACGGAGGAATCCCGATGAGAATCACCCTGTCCGAGCGCGGCACCCCGGACTGGCAGACCGCCGCGGACCTTGCCCGGCTGGTGTTCGCCAAGCAGTACCAGGCGAGCATCTCGCCCGACCCGGACGGCTTCCTCGCCTTCTTCGAGACCGCCGCCGACGGCCAGGAGGAAGTCCTCGCCTGCGCGGGCCTGTCCTTCCCCGAGGAAGAGAGCATCCTGCTCGAGCGCTACCTCGACGCCCCCGTCGAAGACGTCATCACCCGGGCCGTGGGCGCCCCCGTCAAACGCTCCCAGGTCCTGCAGATCGGCTCCATCGCCTCGGTACGGCCCGCCGCCGGCGCCGAGATCATCAAGGCGATCCCGCTGATCATGGCCTGCCTGGGCCGCCCGTACGCGGTGATGACCATGACCGGCCGGCTCGCCGCTCTCATGCAGCGCCTGGGCTGCGTCTTCCACCCCCTGGCCGACGCCAGCGCGGAACGCCTGCCCGAAGGCGAACGGGCCGCCTGGGGCTCCTACTACGACACCCGGCCCGTCGTCGGCTACGCCGAGGCCGCCGAGCAGTCCACCCTGCTGCTGGCCGCCATCGGCCGCTACTGCTTCACCTCGGTCGACATGCGGCTGCTGAGCAACCGCCCGCAGCAGGGGGTGCTCACCCGTGCCGCCTGACACCCCCACCCGCCTCTCTCTCGCCCAGGGGCTCCTGGAGCGGGCCGGCAGCGACGCCGTCATGGTCCGCGTGCTGGCCGCCGACGGCTCGGCGCCCGCCGTCTGGAGCTACCGCGACCTGACCGGCGCCGCCCTCACCCTGGCCGCCAGGCTCCAGGAACAGGCCCAGGCGCTGGGCCGGCCGGCCCGGGTGGGACTGCTCGCGGAGAACTCGCCCGAATGGGTCGCCGCCGACCTGGCCGCCCTGTTCGCCGGCGCCGTCGAGATCCCCGTCCCCACCGCCTTCACCGCCCAGCAGGCCGCCTCCCTCCTGCAGAGCGCCGACCTGTGCCTCACCGACGCCGCGGGCGAAGCAGCCCTGGCCCGCTGGCGCACCAGCACCCCCCAGCCCGTCCTCCCGGACGGCTGCCCCGCCGTTGCCCTCGACCTGCCCGCCCTCACCCGCGCACCCCGCCCCGCCGCGCCCCCGCAGATCCCCGCACACGACCAGATCGTCAAGGTCATCCACACCTCCGGCACCACCTCCGCCCCCAAAGGCGTCCAGATCCGCCGGCACGGCCTGGACGAACTCCTCACCTCACTGCGCGCCCGCACCCGCCCGGAGATCTTCGAGCGCTACCTGTCCATCGTCCCGCTCAGCCTCCTCATCGAGCAGGTCGCCGGCCTCTACATGCCCTTCCTGGCAGGCGGTTCGGTGTCCTTCCTGCCGCCGGGCACCGCCCTGGTCGGCACCGCCGCCGACGCCGCTCCCCGCATGCTCACCCTGCTGCGAGCGGCCCGCCCCACCGCCCTGGTCGTGCCGCCCACCGTCGCCGGCCTCTTCCTCGCCCTGTGCGACCAGCAGCCCGCCGAGAGCGTCGCCGAGCGCCACCGGCGGATCTTCGGACACGACGGGCCGGTCTTCATCGCCTGCGGCGGAGCCCCCGTCCCCCCGGAGATCCTCCAGCGCCTCGACGCCTACGGACTGACCGTCCACGAGGGCTACGGACTGAGCGAGAACTCCTCCGTGGTGTCCTGGAACTTCCCCGGCGCCGTCCGCTTCGGCACCGTCGGCCGCCCCCTGGACCACGTGCACGCCGAACTCGCCGACGACGGCGAACTCCTCATCCGCAGCACCTCCCTGTTCGCCGGCTACACCCGCGAGGACCCCTCCAGCGTCGTCGTCGACGACCAGGGCCGCCTGCACACCGGCGACCTCGCCGAGATCGACGCCGACGGCTATCTGCGGATCACCGGACGCAAGAAGAACCTCGTCATCACCGCGGGCGGCCGCAACGTGGCCCCCGAATGGGTCGAGGCCCGCTACCGCGAACTCGGCTTCGTCCGCGAGGCCGCCGTCGTCGCCGACGGCCTCGACCAGGTCCACGGCCTGTTCGTCATCGCCGCCGGCCTCGACCCCGCCACAGCCCGCCGCGAGATCACCGACTTCGGCCGGCAAAAACTCTCCGGCATCGAACGCGCCGCCGTCGTCCACCTCATGTCCGAGGACGACCCCGCCTACGCCACCTGCTTCACCGTCACCGGACGCCCCCGCCGCGACGTCGTGCGCGCGCACGTCCTCAAGCAGCCCCGCACCCCGGCCCCCCGCGGCGGCGAGACCAAGGAGAAGGCTTGACATCTCCCCCAGCTGAAGCAGGGGGATTCTTCCCTCGCGGGTTGAGCTTTCTGCTTCTCAGACAGCAGCTGCCCCCAATCAACGGCGGGGGACGTTGGTACGCCCAGCAGTCTTACGCCAGCTCCACAGACCTGACATCCCGCCAGCCCGGCGGTAGGCCCGGCCAGCTTGGCCATCACCGGCCGGGCGCGGCAACGCTACTGCATCCGCGGGCAGTTGCCGGTGGACGACGATCCGCCCTGGCGGCGAATCGGCTTCCCCTGCCCTGCTCCGCAGGAGTCCGTTTCCTCCCCAGCCCGAAAGCTGGGGTATCCACGGAGGAATCCAGATGAGCACGGCTATGAAGACCACCCCCTACGGCACCGGCAGCGGCCTGCTGGTCGAACCCGCAGGCCCCGGCGGCCTCGACGGCATCGACCCCAAGGAACTGCGCGACCTGCTCTCCCAGGCCGGCTTCCTGCTGCTGCGCGGCTTCGGCGCGGACATGGACGCCTTCACCGCCCTGGTGCAGCACACCTCCACCTCCACCACCCTCGACCCCGCCCGCGACTTCTACTCCGAGGTCGCCCAGAAGGTCGACGCCGGCTTCGACGAGGTGGGCCTGCACACCGAGAACGGCAACAGCCCCTTCCGCTCCCACCTCGCCTGGTTCTTCTGCGAGAAGGCCGCCTCCTCCGGCTCCCAGACCACCGTCTGCGACGGCTACCGCGTCTGGGACGCCCTCAGCCCCCGGGCCCGCACCGCGTTCGCGGCCCAGGACATCGTCTACAGCCGCTACGTCGCCGAGCCGCAGTGGCGGGCGATGGCCCACCACCTGCTGGGCCGCACCAAGCCCGCCGACGAGATCGGCGTCGAAGAACTCCTCGCGCTGGCAGGCCAGTTGCCGGGCACCGAGATCGTGCCGCAGGACGACGGCGGGGTGCGCTACTCCTTCACCACCCCCGCGGCCGGCACCACCGTGTTCGGGCCGCGCCCCTCCTTCGCCAACAGCATCCTGGGCCCCTCCTTCAACTACGAGAAGCCCACCATCACCTTCGCCGACGGCACCGCCCTGTCCCCGCAGCTGCTGGCCGAGGTCGAAGAGGTGACCGCCCGCCTCACCGAGAACCTCGACTGGCAGGACGGCGACGCCGCCGTCATCGACAACACCCGCGTCATGCACGGCCGGCGCGCCATCACCGACCCCCACCGCACCATCTACAACGCCCTCAGCTACATCGAGGCACCCGCCGCCTGACCGGGCCGCCCCTCCCGCCCCCACCCCGCCGACGCAACGCAAGAAGAAGCAGCAGCAGGAGGAGCAGGGGGCAAGGGGGGCGGGAGGCAGATCCATCCGAGAGGGAGCCATGACCACCGACCACACCGCCGCCCCCCGCACGACGGACACCGCACCCGCCGGCGCCGCAGCGGATCCCCGCCGCTGGCGCCTGCTCGTCTTCGTCGCCCTCGCCCAGTTCATGGTGCTCCTCGACACCACCGTGGTGAACCTCGCCCTGCCCGCCATCCAGGCCGACCTCAAGGCCGGCGCCACCGCCGTCGAATGGGTCCTGACCGCCTACATCCTGTGCTTCGGCGGCCTCATGCTGCTCGGCGGCCGCACCGCCGACCGCTGGGGCAGGCGCCGCACCTTCCTCCTCGGCGCCCTGCTGTTCACCGCCGCCTCCCTGCTGTGCGGACTCGCCCAGGGCGCCGGCCTGCTGATCGCCGCCCGCGCCCTGCAGGGCTGCGGCGCCGCCTTCCTCTCACCGGCCGCGATGTCCCTGGTCACCACCACCTTCCCCAAGGGCCGCGAACGCACCACCGCGCTCGCCGTGTGGGCCGCGCTGGCCGGCCTCGGCGGCACCCTCGGCGTCATCGCCGGCGGCCTGATCACCGACAGCCTCAGCTGGCGCTGGATCTTCTACATCAACCTGCCCTTCGGGATCGTCGCCGTCGCCGGCGTCCTGCTGCTGTCCCGGGGCCGCCCCGAGACCCGCATCCGCGGCTCGCGCCCCGACATCGCCGGCGCCGTCACCGTCACCACGGGCCTGGCCGCCCTCGTCTACGCCATCGTCAACATCCAGGACCACGGCGCCGCCTCCACGCCCTACGTCCTGGCCCCGGCCGCCGCCTCCCTCGCCCTGCTCGCCGCGTTCGTCCTGATCGAACGCCGCACCCCCGACCCGCTGATGCCGCTGCACCTGTTCGCCACCCGCTCCCTGGCCACCGCCGGCCTGGGCCGCGTCCTGACCAGCGGCGTACAGGCGTCCGTGCTCTTCCTGTGCAGCTACTACCTGCAGCGCACCCTGGGCTACTCCACCCTCAGGTCCGGGTTCGCGTTCCTGCCGCTGGGCGTCGTCGCCATCCTCGTCACCGCCCCCGCCACCCGCATCATGCACAAGACCGGCCCCCGCCCCGTCTACCTCGCCGGCGCCGCCGGCTCCGTCCTCGGCCTGATCCTGCTCACCCAGGCCCCGCAGCACGGCACCTACCTGCTGCACCTGCTGCCCGCCCTGCTCATCCTCGGCGCGTCCATGCAGTGCTGCGGCATCCCCGTCAACGTGCACGGCGTCTCCGACATCCCCGCCCGCCAGCAGGGCATCGCCTCCGGCGTCCTGGTCGCCGCCTTCCAGGTCGGCGCCTCCCTCGGCGTGGCCACCGTCGCCACCAGCGCCCTGACCCGCACCACCCACGAACTCACCCACCACACCACCCCCGCCCTGGCCTGGCTGGACGGCCTCCACCTCGGCTTCTGGATCGCCACCGGCATCGGCGTCCTCAACCTGCTCACCGCCTACTTCGGACTGCCCCGCCACCACACCGCCCCCGCCCCGGCCGGCCCCCGCACCGCCTGACCACCCCCAACCCCCGACAGACACGGAGAGGCCCATGGCACGCCCCGGAGACACCCTCCACCTCGGCAAGGACAAGCTCACCTTCCTGACCACCGCCGCCGAAACCGACGGCGCCTTCGTCGAAGTCGAAGTCGAATACGCCCCCGCCGTCATCAAACCGCCCCAGCACTACCACCCCCGCCAGACCGAACACATGCGCCTCCAGAGCGGCCGCCTGAGCCTCCAGCTCGACGGCGTCCTGCACGAGTACGAACAAGGCGCCGACTTCTACATCCCGCCGGGCGCCGTCCACTCCATGTGGAACCCCGGCCCCGAACCCACCCGGGTCATCTGGCGCACCACCCCCGCCTACCAGACCGAAACCGTCTTCGAGACCCTCTGGGGCCTGACCAACGAAGGCCGGCTGCGCCCCGACGGCACCCCCCGCCTGCAGATGCCGCTGCTCGCCCTCGCCTTCCGCGACGAGTACCGCGTCGTCACCGGCCGCCCCTACCCCCTCGACACGGCCCTGTGCCTGCTGCTCTCCCCGCTCTCCCTGGCCTGCGGCTACCGCCCCACCTACCGCCCGCCCCAGAACACCGCGACCCTCCAGCCCACCCCCTGAACACACCGCCGCAGGCGCGGAGTTCGAGCCGGACCCAAGGGCGCAGCGAGCCGTGCGCCCTAGCGTCGGCCCCAACCGACAGACGGCCGATGCGTGGAGGAATGGTCATGGCCACCGAAGCACACGAATTCACCCTGCCCGGCGCGGATCTCCCGCAGCCCGACGCCGAACTGCGCAAGAAGCGCGAGGCGGTCGTCCTGCAGCACACGGTCGCCGAGATCGCCTGGGACATCGACGGCGTGCTGGCCACCTTCCCGCGCGGCGGCGTCTACCGCATCCAGGCCTTCGAAGAGGGCCCGCTGATCGGCGAAGAAGCCATCAAGAAGGGCTACTTCGCCGACCTCAAGGCCGCCTTCCCCGACCTCGAGCACGAACTGCACCACGTGCACCACACGCCCACCGCCGTGATCCTCGAGGCACAGGCCCGCGGCAGGCAGCAGGCCGACTGGCGCGGCATCCCCAACCGCGGCAAGTCCATCGACGCCCCCGTCGCCGTCTTCTTCCACTTCGACGGCGACGTCCTCATCGACGAGACCCTCTACTTCGACATCGCCACCTTCCAGCGCCAGCTCGCCTGACCCCCTCCCTCTCCGCAGGCGCGGCGCGGCGGGGCCCGGATACCGGCCACCGGTATCCGGGC
>LRTP01000432.1 GCA_001550305.1 Streptomyces diastatochromogenes | reverse complement strand
CAGCGCCCGTTCGGCCGCACGGGCCCGCCACGGCCGGGAGGCCACCGCCCCGAAGGCGAGGCGCACTTCGCGCACGACACCGTCGTGGACGTCGAGTGCGGCGGCGATCGATCCGATCGCGAACGCGTACGAGGCGCGCTCGCGCACCTTGCGATAGCGGGAGCGGGCGGCGACCGGGGCGGCCGGCAGGGTGACGCCGGTGATCAGCGCGCCGGGCGGCAGGGCGGTCTCCAGGTGCGGGGTGTCACCCACCGGCAGATAGAACTCCGCGAGCGGCAACTCCCCCGGCCCGTCCGCCGTTTCGTACGAGACGACCGCGTCGAAGGCGGAGAGGGCCACGGCCATGTCCGAGGGGTGCGTGGCCACGCAGTGCGCGGAGGCACCGAGGATGGCGTGGTTGTGGTGCTCGCCCTCGACGGCCGGACAACCGCTGCCGGGGACCCGCTTGTTGCAGGGCTTCGCCAGATCGGTGAAGTAGCCGCAGCGGGTGCGCTGGAGCAGGTTTCCGCCGACCGTGGCCATGTTGCGCAGCTGACCGGAGGCCCCGGCCAGCACGGCCTGGGTCAACGCCGGGTAGTGGCGCCGTACGTCGGGATGGGCGGCGAGGTCGCTGTTGGTCACGGTCGCGCCGATCCGCAGACCGCCGCTCCTTGTGAACTCGACGCGGTCGAGGGGGAGTTCACGCACGTCGACGAGCCGGGCGGGCCGCTCCACCCCGCTCTTCATCAGGTCGACGAGATTGGTCCCACCGCCCAGATAGCGCGCGTCCGGGTCGGCGCCCAGCAGGGCGACCGCGCCGGTGACATCGTAGGCGCGCTCGTAGTCGAACTCCCTCATGCCGCCTCCTCCTTGGTCTCGGACGACCGCGTATCGGACGACCGCGCATCGGACGACCGCGCCGCCCGCGCGACGGCCTGGACGATCGACACGTACGCGCCGCACCGGCACAGGTTGCCGCTCATCCGCTCGCGGATCTCCTCGGGCGTGAGCTGCGGAACCCCCGCTTCGGGCCGCACGTCCGCGGTCACGGCGCTCGGCCAGCCCGCCGCGTGCTCCTCGATCACCGCGAGGGCCGAACAGATCTGGCCGGGCGTGCAGTAGCCGCACTGGTAGCCGTCGAGGTCGAGGAAGGCCTGTTGCACGGGATGCAGCCGCTCACCGTCCGCCACCCCTTCGATGGTGGTGATCTCGCGTCCCTCGGCGGCGACGGCGAGTTGCAGACAGGAGACGGCCCGGCGTCCGTCGAGCAGCACCGTGCAGGCGCCGCACTGGCCCTGATCGCAGCCTTTCTTGGTACCGGTGAGATCGAGACGCTCACGCAGCGCGTCGAGCAGGGTGGTGCGACGGTCGACGGGCAGCGTGTACTTCTCGCCGTTGACGTGCAGGGTGATGGTGCTGGACGTCGAGGTCGTGGCGCTGGACGTCGTGGGGGCCATGATCAGCCTTCTTTCGCCTGTCTGAGGGGGAAAGGAAGTCGCGAGAGGGCCGGGAAAAGGGAACACTGATGGTCCACACTGGCCGGATCCGGCGGTATGGTGAACCTAAGCGGACAGCTGTCCGTTAATCATGAACCTATCGGACAGCTGTCCGCTTAGCAAGGTACCCGCCTGGCAGGGCGGAGGACGAAGGAGGCCCGAGTGCAGCAGAAGAAGCCCACCCCGCTGCGCTCGGACGCGCAGCGCAATCGCGAGCGCATCCTCGAGGTGGCCCTGGCCGAGCTGACGCGGTCGGCGGACACCCCGCTCAGCGCGATCGCCAAGAAGGCGGGGGTCGGGCAGGGGACGTTCTACCGCAACTTCCCCCATCGCGAGGCACTCCTCCTGGAGATCTACCGCCACGAGGTGCAGCAGGTCGCCGACACCGCGGCGCAGCTGCTCGAGACGCGTGCGCCGGACCGGGCCCTGCGGGAGTGGATGGACCGCCTCGCCCAGTTCGCCATGACCAAGGTCGGCCTGGCCGAGGCCCTGCGCGCGACCACCCTCGCGCACGGCACCCTGACCCGGCTGGGGCACGGCGCGATGTCCTCGGCCACCGCGCTGCTCCTGGCGGCGAACGACAAGGCGGGCACCATCCGCCCGGGAGTGACCCCGGAGGACTTCTTCCTCTTCATCGCCGGTCTCTGGCAGATCGACGCGGACGGGGACTGGCAGCCGCGCGCCACCCGCCTTCTGGACCTCGTGATGGACGGTCTACGGGTGGGCGCGCCGGGTTCCGCGCCGCCCGAGTGAGCCGAGCCGCGGCCTGGCGGGAGCGGCGGGCCGTCGTCACCGACAGCCGCTCCCGCGCGCACGACGAAGCCGTCCGCCTGTACTCCCCCGTGGCGGACGGCTCGTGTCGCGGTGTTCAGAGATCGGGATCGGTGTCGGCGACGTAAGTGTCCTGGGCCGCTGGACGACACCCGCCGGGGCGGGCGACGGGATTCGAACCCGCGTCTCTCTCTTGACAGGAGAAGTAGCCGAAACCTTCGCACCTGAACGAGTTCACCGTAGTGGTCACCGCCGTCGCGGTCACCTGGTTTCCGACGTGCGGCGGACGCGTACCGGGGCGTTGTCAGTGGTGGCGTGCAGGATGGCGGGTATGACAACACCAGCCGCAGTGATCGTGGATGCCGCCGCCTACGCGCAGGCGGTCGAGGACGCCGTGAAGGCTTCGGCCGCCTACTACGCGGGCGGCACGTCGGTACTGGACGACGACACCTACGACCGGCTCGTGCGGGGCATCGCGGCGTGGGAGTCCGCTCACCCCGACGAGGTGCTGCCCGACTCACCCACCGGGAAGGTCGCCGGTGGCGCCGTGGAGGGCGATGTCCCGCACACGGTGCCCATGTTGAGCCTGGACAACGTGTTCTCGCCGGAGGAGTTCACCGCCTGGACCGCGTCGCTGGCCCGGCGGATCGGCCATGACGTCACACGGTTCGGTGTCGAGCCGAAGCTCGACGGGCTCGCGATCGCCGCCCGGTACACCCGTGGTCGCCTCACCCGGCTGATCACCCGTGGCGACGGGACGGCCGGGGAGGACGTCTCGCACGCCATCGGCACCGTCGAAGGCCTCCCGGCCGAACTCACCGAACCGGTCACGGTGGAGGTGCGCGGGGAAGTCCTGATGACCACCGCCCAGTTCGAGCACGCCAACGAGGTGCGCACCGCGCACGGCGGCCAGCCGTTCGCGAACCCGCGCAACGCCGCGGCGGGCACGCTGCGCGCCAAGGACCGCGCCTACACCGTGCCGATGACCTTCTTCGGCTATGCCCTGCTGCCGCTGCCCGGCACTGAGGGAGCCCTCGCGGCACGGCTGGGCGAGGCCGCGCACAGCGAGCTGATGGACCGGTGCGGCGAGCTCGGCGTGAACACCACCGCCGCCACCGCCGTGCCCGGGACCACGGCGGAGACCGCCGAGCAGGTCCTGGCCCGGGTCAACGAGATCGCCGCGCTTCGGGCGGAGTTGCCGTTCGGGATCGACGGGATAGTCGTCAAGGCCGACCTCGCCGCCGATCAGGAGGCCGCCGGATCCGGTTCGCGTGCACCGCGCTGGGCGATCGCCTACAAGCTGCCGGCCGTGGAGAAGATCACCCGGCTGCTGGAGGTGGAGTGGAACGTGGGCCGCACCGGCATCATCGCTCCGCGCGCGGTCCTCGAACCGGTCGAGATCGACGGCTCCACCATCACCTACGCGACCCTCCACAACCCTGCCGACATCACCCGCCGCGACCTGCGTCTGGGCGACCATGTGATGGTCCACCGCGCCGGGGACGTGATTCCCCGCGTCGAAGCCCCGGTAGCCCATCTGCGCACCGGCGAGGAACGGCCGATCGTCTTCCCCGAGGTGTGCCCGCGGTGCGGCTCCACCATCGACACCAGCGAGCAGCGCTGGCGCTGCGAGAACGGCCGCAACTGCCATCTGGTCGCCGCCCTCTCGTACGCCGCCGGCCGCGACCAGCTCGACATCGAGGGCCTGGGCCACACCCGTGTCGTCCAGCTCGTCGAGGCCGGCCTGGTCGCCGATCTGGCCGACGTGTTCGCCCTCACGCGCGACCAACTCCTCGCCCTGGAACGGATGGGTGAGACCAGCACCGACAATCTCCTCGCGGCGATCGGCGCGGCCAAGGGGCAGCCGTTGTCGCGGGTGCTGTGCGCGCTCGGCGTCCGCGGCACGGGCCGCTCCATGTCCCGTCGTATCGCACGGTACTTCGCGACCATGGACCACATCCGTGCCGCCGACGCCGAAGCGATGCAGCGGGTCGAGGGCATCGGCACGGAGAAGGCCCCGTCCATCGTGGCCGAACTCGCCGAACTCGCCCCGCTCATCGACAAGCTCACCGCGGCCGGGGTCAACATGACCGAGCCCGGTGCCACTCCGCCGGTCACCGCCGACGACACCGACGCCGATACCGGCGCCCAGGGCGCGGAGCCGGCGGGCGGGCCGCTGACCGGGATGGCGGTCGTCGTCACCGGAGCGATGACCGGCCCGCTGGAGAAGCTCAGCCGCAACCAGATGAACGAACTCATCGAGCGCGCCGGTGGCCGCTCCTCCTCCAGCGTCTCCAAGAAGACCACGCTGGTCGTCGCCGGCGAAGGCGCGGGATCCAAGCGCGCCAAGGCCGAGGACCTCGGCATCCGGCTGGTCACACCCGACGAGTTCGCGACGCTGGTCGCCGACTACGTCGACTGAAGGGCGCTTCTTCCTTCCCCTGCTTCCCGCTCATTGCTTCCTGCCTGCTTCCCGCTTCGGGTTCGGCCGTCCTCGCCGTGACTCGGAACCCGATGGTGTAACCCGCTACACCATCGGTTCGGGAGTGGGCTCTCTCGTGACGGCGAGCCCGCGCCGGGACCGTTGATTCATGAAGACTTCCGCACGAGCCGGGCTCGCCGTCATGGCCGCGGGTGGCATTTTCTTCGCCGCCACGAGCCTGGGGGACAACGATGACTCGGCCACCGCCGCCCCGAAGAGCGCGGCCGTCTCCGTAGAGCCGAGCCACTCGACGGTGTCCGGGGCGCCGGAGAGTACGGGCGCCTCCGGGTCATCGGCGGGTCCGGGTCCCTATGTGGCGCTGGGTGACTCCTACACCGCCGGCCCCGGCATCCCCGCCCGGACCGGAACCCCCACGGGATGCGACCGCTCCGACCACAACTACCCCACCCTGGTCGCCCACGAACTCGGCGTCGAAACAGCCGACTTCCACGACATGAGCTGCTCCGGCGCCACCGTCGACGACCTCACCGCACCCCAGGCCACCGACCGCGGCACCAACCCCGCCCAGCTCTCCGCCCTCACCACCCACACCGCCCTCGTCACCCTCGGCATCGGCGGCAACGACATCGGCTTCAGCGAACTGATCACACAGTGCGCCAAATCCGGCATCCTCTACTTCGCCACCGGGAGCGGCAAGTACACCGGCAATCACGCCCCCTGCCGCGGCCGGTACGTCAACGGCACCACCGACACCGTCCGGCAGAAGATCAACACCGTGGGCGACCGGCTCGCCGACACCCTGGCCGAGGTCAGACGTCGCGCCCCTCAGGCACGCGTCTACGTGGTCGGGTACCCGGCGATCCTGCCCGCCGCGGCCGGCGACTGCGGCCGCGACATGGGCCTCGCGCCCGGCGACGTCACCTTCCTCCACCAGGAGCAGCAGCAGCTCAACACCACCCTGCGGCAACGCGCCGAAGGCGCAGGTGCCGGGTATGTCGACACCTACGCCCCGTCGAACGGTCACGACGTGTGTTCCGCGCGTGGAACCCGCTGGGTCGAACCCCTCGTGCCGCTCGCCCCCGCCGCGCCCGTCCACCCCAACGCACGCGGCGAACGCGGTATGGCCGACGCCGTCATCAACACCATCAAGGCGAGCAAGGGGTCCTGAGGCCAGAGGGTTCTGAGGCCGATGGGTCCTGAGGTCAAGGGCCCTGAGGCCGAGGGGGCTCAGAGGAACCCCCGAGGACTACGCGCCGCTCGCGCCCAGCATGTCCTCGCGCTCGACGATCTTCACGCGCTCCCGGCCCTGCGGTTCGCCCAGCGCCTTCTCCGCGGCGTCCAGGCGGTACCAGCCCTCCCAGGTGGTGAAGCGGACGTCCCGCTCGCCGAGGAACGCGTCCACGGCTTCCGGATCGGGCGAGCCGGGCGTGTGCAGACGTCCGTTCGCGTGGTCGTCCAGCAGGCTGGCGACGGTCTCGTTGGCGTCGCCCTTGGTGTGGCCGATCAGACCCACGGGGCCGCGTCGGATCCAGCCGGTGACGTACGTCGACTGCAGGTGCTCGCCGGTCTCCTCGATCACCCGGCCGCCCTGGTCCGGGACCGTGCCCGACTCGGCGTCCCAGGGGAGCTTGGGCAGTTCGTCGGACAGATAGCCCACGGCGCGGTAGACCGCACCGAGGTCCCAGTCCTTGTACTCGCCGGTCCCCTTGACGTTGCCGGTGCCGTCGAGGGCGGTGCGCTCGGTGCGCAGGCCGACGACCTGGCCGTTCTCGCCGAGGATCTCGGTCGGGGACTCGAAGAAGTGCAGGAACAGCTTGTGCGGGCGGTCACCGATGTCGCGGATGGCCCAGTTCTCCAGGGTCTTGGCGACCATGTCGGCCTGCTTGTTGCCGCGCCGGGTCGCGATCGAACCCTCGTCGTAGTCGATGTCCTCGGGGTCGACGATGACCTCGATGTTCGGGGAGTGGTCCAGTTCCCGCAGCTCCATCGGGCTGAACTTCGCCTGCGCCGGACCGCGGCGGCCGAAGACGTGGACCTCCAGGGCCTTGTTGGCCTTGAGGCCGTCGTAGACGTTCTGCGGGATCTCGGTCGGCAGCAGTTCGTCGGCGGTCTTGGCGAGGATGCGGGCGACGTCGAGCGCCACGTTGCCGACGCCGAGGACGGCGACCTTCTCCGCTTCGAGCGGCCAGGTCCGTGCCACGTCCGGGTGACCGTCGTACCAGGAGACGAAGTCCGCCGCGCCGTACGAGCCGTCGAGGCCGATGCCGGGTATGTCGAGGGCCCGGTCGGCCGTCGCCCCCGTGGAGAAGATCACGGCGTCGTAGAAGGTGCGCAGGTCGTCGAGGTTGATGTCCCCCGGGTAGTCGACATTGCCGAAGAGACGTATCTGGGGCTTGTCGAGCACCTGGTGCAGGGCCGTGATGATGCCCTTGATCCGCGGGTGGTCGGGGGCCACGCCGTAACGGATCAGACCGAAGGGGGCCGGCATCCGTTCGAAGAGGTCGATGGACACACCGGGCTCGACCGCAACTGCGGACTTCAGCAGCGCGTCGGCAGCGTAGATCCCGGCGGGGCCGGCTCCGACAATGGCTACCCGCAGAGGGCGAGGCATGATCAGGTTCCCTTCGAACGGTGGCAGGGTGGCTCGTCGGGAAGCCTAAACTAAGGCAAACCTTAGTCAGTAGCCGGGTTGGATCTATGACCCCATAAGCCGATCTTATGACCTGCCGCCGAGGAGCACAGGCTTCAGATTCGGGGGCAAAATGGGATATGTGGGTGTCCGGCGTGTGTCAGTGGACCGCCTCGTGGAGCAGCCGTCGGGCCGCGGACTGGTGGCGATCCCACTCGCGCTGATCGTAGTGATCACTGTGGTGGACCTCCACTCCCCGACCAGCGTCCACCTGGGCCCGTTGCTGGTCATCGCCCCCGCCCTCACCGCCTCCCTGGCCGGGCCACGGCTGACCGCGGTCGTGGGGGTGCTGGCCGTGGCCGCCCAGGTCTTCATCGCGGTGTTCCACGGCGGGCTGACCACCGCCAACCACGTGGCGCAGATCATCGCCCTGACCGTGCTCTCCGCGCTGGTGGTATTCGTCTGCCATGTACGTGAGCGGCGTGCCCGGGAGCTGAGCCGGGCGCGGTCGGTGGCCGAGACGGCTCAGCGGGTCCTGCTGCGACCGCCGCCCCGCCGGATCGGGCCCTTGCGCGTGGCCTGGCTGTATCTGGCCGCCGAGGACGAGACGCAGATCGGCGGCGACCTGTTCGCGGTCTCCCGCGCCGCCCAGCCCTCCACGCGGGTGATCATCGGGGACGTACGCGGCAAGGGTCTGGCCTCCATCGGCGAGGCCTCGGTGGTGCTCGGCTCGTTCCGCGAGGGCGCTCACCGGTACGCCACCCTGCCCGAGCTCACGGCGGCACTGGAGGTCAGCGTGTGCCGCGACCTGGAGGACGTGGCCGACACCGAGCACGACCCGGGCGAGCACTTCATCACCGCGCTCGTGCTCGACATCCCCGACGAGGGGCCGGACGCCTGGATGATCAACTGCGGTCATCCACCGCCTCTCCTGCTGCGCAACGAGGAGGTCACGATCCTGCACCCGCGCCACCCCCTCCCCCCGCTGGGCATGTGCGAACTGCCCGCCGCAAGCCACCGACCCGACCCGTTCACCTTCGAAACCGGTGACATCCTCCTGCTCTACACCGACGGCGTCATCGAAGCCCGCTCACCGTCGGGCGTCTTCTACCCGCTCCTCGAGCGGGTCGCCTCCTTTCCCAATTCCAGCCCCGACGCACTGCTGCGGCACATCCACGACGACCTCCTCGCGCATGTCGGCGACCACCCCAACGACGACGCCGCCCTCCTGATCATCGAACGCACCGCCTCCCACCACCCGCATCGACCGCATTTCGCCACCCGCCCCGTCGACGGCCACCACCGGCTCCATGCCACCGGATCGCCCCCGTCGGCGGAACGCTGACCTCATTCCCGGGCCATGTCCGACTCCGCCGCGCTCGCCGCGGAATCGGCGTCGTCGAGGAGTTTCCGCAGATGACCGACGTCCGCGGAGGAGGTGGGTGCGGGCCGGCCAGTGGACTGCGTGCCCCGTGCGGTCTGTGTGCTGTGCGTGCCCTGCGTGCTCTGTGCGCTCCCGCCGTGGCCGCATCCGGCCAGGAACAGCAGGGCGGTCAGTACGGCCGGCACGGCGTGGCGCGCGCGCATCAGTTCGTACGACCGTTGTCGTGGGCGCCGCACCACTTCTCGACGTCGGCCAGGTCCTTCTGGCGGGTCTCCAGGGTGGGGACCAGGGAACGCCGGACGGTGAGCCGGTCGTTCAGGTAGGTCTCGATCTGGGTGTGCCCCGCGGACTTGGCGTTCGCCACCCGCTTCTCGAGGCGGGCGATGGAGCCACGCTGGGAAGCGTCCGCGCGCAGCCGGGTGAGGATCCGGTCGATCCGCCGGTCGATCTTCGGCGCGCGCTTGCAGAGCGCCGCCGCGCCGTCGCCCGTGGGAGTGCCGGACGGCGCGGGAGTCGCGGCGTCGGCAGTGGCGGCGCCGGCGGCGCCGAACAGCGATCCGGCGGCGACCAACGAGACGACCGAGATCACGGTCTTCCTGGTGCTTGGCATGACGAACTCCTCCACGTTCAGGGGCGACTGCCCTCTCGCCGGGAAAGCTAGGAGCCGTCTTTGTGGAATTCTTGTGGCCGGTCGGCGGTCGTGATCATCCAGTTGCGCGGGAGCGGAAGCGTGTCCTCCGTGTCCGCGGTGCCGTCACTCAGCGGCAGGGTGACCTCGACGCGGGTACCCGCACCCGTGGGCCGGTCCAGTACCCGGATCCCGCCCCGGTGCAGGGCGATCTGCTGGGCGACCAGGGTCAGCCCGAGGCCGGAGCCGGGGCTGTCCGGTCGGCGGCGGAAGCGTTCGAAGACCTCGGTGCGCAGCTCGGGCGGGATGCCAGGGCCCCGGTCTTCGACGACGAGGAGTGCGTCGGCGCCGCTCGCGCGCAAGGTCACCTCGACCTGCGGTGGCTGCCCGTCCGTGTGCCCGTGGACCAGGGCGTTGACGAGCAGGTTGTCCACCAGGCTCCGCAGTCCTGCCTCCCAGCCGTGCACGCGCAGCCCCGGCGCGCAGTGGCCGGCCACCCGTGCGTGCGGATGGCGTCGCCGCTGTTCCTCGGTGCTCGCCTCGACGAGGTCGGCGAGGTCGACCGGGCCGAAGGCGTCCGCCTCGACGAGGTCTCCGCGGCCGAGGTCGCGCAGCATGACGAGGACCCCGAGGAGGCGTGCGTGTTCGCGGCTCAGGTCGTGCAGCACTTCGTCGCGGTCGGGTCCGGCGAGCTCCGGATGCTCGGTGAGGATCTCCAGGTTGGTCTGCATGCTCATCAACGGGGTGCGCAGTTCGTGCGAGGCCGCCGAGGCGAAGGAGCGGGCGGTTGCCAGTGCCTCGGCGGTCCTGAGCGCCTGCTCGTCGTAGCGGGCCAGGACGGTCTGCAGGGTGTGTGCGAGGTCGTCGACCTCGGCGATCCGCGTCGGGGTGTGGTCCAGGCGGGTGGAACTGGAGCGGGGGTCGAGGCCGCTCGCCCGGCGTTGCAGACGGCGCAGCGGTGTGCTCGCCCGGGTGGCGACGGCCCAGGCGAGCAGCCCGGACAGCGGTGCGGCGAGCAGGGCGACGGTCACCGCGCGCCGTCGGACCAGGCGCACCTGGGTGTCGGCGGCGGTGTCGGACGCGAACAGCCACAGGGTGCCGCGCACACCGGGGCGCGCCCCCGTCACCCGGGTCGACAGGATCCGCCAGCTCCTGCCGTCGGCACGGAGGGTGACCGGCACGCGCGCCCTGGCGGGCAGCGCCACGTCGGCCGCCGGTTG
>LRTP01000431.1 GCA_001550305.1 Streptomyces diastatochromogenes | reverse complement strand
TGCACCCAGGACGAAAAGTAGTGGTCAAGGCCGTGATGGGCGAAGGTGGCCCGCAGATCCCAGCCCACATCGCTGACCACCCCCAGAACCACGCCGCGCTGAGTCAGCCGGACCAGTGTGGACTCGGTGTCCGCGTAGGCACCCAATGCTCAGGGGCCTTCAGTTGCTCATCGAGCACGTCAGCGACCGGTGCCAGCTCGGGAACCGAGGCGTACCAGGTTGTGAAGGCATGGCGATGTGCCTTGGAGGACACGTCACGGCCTCGCTGGGCCTCGATCACGTCGGGGTCCGACAGACCGGCTTCGAGCCCGCTCAGCATGACGTCCATCGCCACCTCGTCCACGGGTTCAGCCATCGCCGCTCGGATCCGGTCTGCATACGTACCGATCTGGAACAGAGTGCCGGAGCAGTCGAAGAGGACAGCCTGCACGGTCAGCGGCGCCTGCGAGGTGGTCCTGGCGCGGATGGGCCCTTCAGGACCGCAAGCAGGGAGATGAGTCATTTGATCTTCCTACCGCAGGCCGGACGAGAATGACCAGGTCTATCGCGAGCTATGTCGTTAGTTGCCCGGCCAGCCAGGCCGGGTGAGTGCCGGACGTATGCGCGCAGGGTGTGCAGCAGAGGCGGAGGGATCACCGAAGGCCTCCCGGGTGGGGGCGTGGCCGATCCGGCCGCGCGGTGGGACGGGCTGGAGCGCAGGAGCATTCCGGCGGACGGAGGAGGGGCACGGGTGAAGGCGGAGGTGTCCGGGGAGACGGCGGGGCCGGTGGTGTATCTGCTGGTCGGGCTCACCGGGTCGGGCAAGACCACCTACGCTCAGCGGCGACTGGAGCCGGTCGGAGCGGTGCGGCTCTCCGTGGACGAGCGCGTACACGCCCGGTACGGCCGCTACGGCGCCGACTACCCGGAGCGGGACTACTTCGCGCTGGAGGCCCCGGTGGTCGCCGAGGTCCGCGAGGAACTGGTCGGCCTGATCGTTGCCGGGCGGGACGCGGTGCTGGACCACGGGCTGTGGCTGCGCTCCGACCGCGAGGAGTGGAAGAAGCTGATCGCTGAGGCGGGCGGCCGCCCCAGGCTGCTGTACTTCCCCGTCGACCGGTCCGAGCTGCTGCGCCGCCTGGAGGAGCGCAACCGGCGCGAGGACGGCAACGCGCTGACCGTCACCCCGGAGGCGCTGGACGACTTCTACGCCCGGTTCGAACCTCCTCATGACGAGGGCGAAGAGGTCATCGAGCCCGGCTCGTTCTGACCCGGCGCCGGGGTCGGCGGCCGCCAGGTGGCGACGGTACGGGGAGCGGGCGCGGCGCCTGCGTGAGGACAACCCGCAGGCGCCTGCCGTTCAGCGTCCGGGGTGGCTGGGCAAGGCGGTGCAGGCACCCGGAGCCCGCGGTGGCCCCTCGGGTCCTGCACAAGGCTCAGGGTGTCGTGTCGCCTCCCAAGCCCGTCCAGAAGCCGCCCGCGAAGCGGCGCAGGGGCTCGCTGTCGAAAGCGGACGCCGCACGGATTGGTGCGGGGCTAGAGGCCCTTGAGGCGGCTCTGCAGCTGCTCCGGAAGAACCCGGACCTGAACAAGGCCGACGCCCTGACGCTGCGCACGGTCGACGAGCTGCTCGACGTGGCCGACGAGGCCTTCTGACCGCTCAGCTCCGGCCGGGGTGATGTCCCGGCCGGTGCCCGACTACTGAGCGCCCTGGTCCTCCAGTCCCGGGGCTCGAATGTCGGGCAACCCGAGGTCGGCGGCGCGTGTGCTCCTACCGTCGCCGACCTCGGGATTTTGAGTGGTGACGAACGCAGCCTGCGAGGCCGACTCCGTGTTCCGGTGGCCCGAGTCTCACCGGCCGGTGTAGCGTCGTGATCAGCAGTCGTGGTTCCGAAGTCCCGTTCGCCCGTGATCGCATTCACGGGCGTTTTTGCTGTTCAACGCCTCTCCGGACCAGGGCGATCACCTCCGGATCCCGCACGGTGCGGGGCCCGATACGAGTCCCCTCGAAGGAGACAGGCACATGGCTACAGGCACGGTGAAGTGGTTCAACGCGGAAAAGGGCTTCGGCTTCATCGATCAGGACGGCGGCGGCCCCGACGTCTTCGCCCACTACTCCAACATCGCCAGCTCCGGCTTCCGTGAGCTCCAGGAAGGCCAGAAGGTGAAGTTCGACATCACGCAGGGCCAGAAGGGCCCGCAGGCGGAGAACATCACCCCCGCGTAACGACGCACGAAGAAGACCCGGTCAATACATCCACCGGCCGGGTATGCGTCGGCCGTCGCCCCGCCTCCAGACCTGTACGGTCCGGACGGCGGGGCGTCGTGCATTGTCGAGGCTGCGGTAGTCACCGAGGTGCCGAACCCGTCGTCACGTTCCGGCAACAACTGCCCGCGCTCCGTGATCGGCTGCCACTGTGGCCGCACATCATCTCCACCAGGGGGCACCTGTGACCGTTCCGCCACCACCTCCCGCCGCGCCGCCGAAGAAGCGGAGCCTGGCAAAAGGCTGCGGGATCTTCGCTGCCGCGATCGTCGGCCTGTTCGTACTCTCTGCCGTCGTCGCAGGGATCACCAGCGCAGGGAAGAGCGGCACGAACAAGCACGACGCGAAGGCGCCAGCGTCCTCGTCGCCGAAGCCGTCGCCCAGCGAACGCCAGGCCCCCAAGCCGTCGACGGCCCCGAACACCCGGGCCACCATCGTGACCGCGCTGCCGCCGGCCGAGGCCCGGAAGAAGGCCGCGGCGATCCTCCGAGCCAACGATGCCTACTACCAAGATGAGTTCAACCACGGGGTGCCCGTCATCCTCAACCGCGGCAACGCCGACAGCTATCCCGCCTTCCACTCCTGGTACGAGAAGGCCGCAACCGACGTGAAGCCGGGCATGGACGCGTTCAAGAAGGGCGACGCGTACTTCACCGCGGACGACGAACCGGCCTCGATCAGCGACTGGCAGGGCGACAACGGCACCCTCTCCGCTGACATCGCCCAGCTTGCCAGTGACGGCCTCGACGTCGGGGGCCCCGACGACGCGACGGCCCGGCAGAAGGTCCAGGAGGACGTGAGGAAGTTCCCCCACGACTTCCAAACCGCAGAGGCGGACGCGGACAAGGTCGCTGCGGGCAAGTAGGTCGCCGGGTCCGGGTACCTTGACGCTGTCCCGCCGCTGAGGGCGCTCGGGACTTGCTGGGGCCTCCGATAGGCCCCGGCACCCCCGTGACCGGGCCTTGACCTCAGCTACGCGAAGCCGAGACGACGCGGTCACGGGTACTACATGCGCCGGGCCACCCAGGGCAGCAGGAACCACAGGCCAGCGAAGATCGCTGTGGTCACAGCCGTGATGACGAAGGCTTCCACACGGCCGAGTACGACATCCATCAGCAGGAAGACGGCGCAGTTCAGCGACAGCATCAGCAGGACCAGGCCGATTTGCGCGAACCGGGCAGACATGGCAACGATGCGCGGCTTCAGGCCGCGGTGGAAAAGGCCGCGGTGCAGGGCGACAGGGGTAGCGAGAACTGCGGCGGTGACAACGGTCAGCAGCAGCGTGACGACGTAGGTATCGCTCTGGAAATCGTCGAGCTGCGGAAAGCGGCTGGTGAACGCTAGTCCCAGGAGGAAGGCAAAGAGGATCTGCACGCCGGTCTGGACGACGCGCAGCTCTTGAAGGAGCTCGGCAAGGTTACGGTCGGCTCGCGTCTCGGGCGTTTCCTCGCGATGCGCCCGCGGCTGCTCTCCTGGCTCATTCGACACGATCGTCACTGTCCTCTCGGCTTCAGGTGAATGCCACCAGCAGCGGGGCACGTGTCGCCCTGCGAATGACGACGAGCTGACCGACCGTGCGTCCGCCGACCCCAACCGGGCTCATATCGACACGGTTGCCAGGGTCACGTCCCCCCATAAACGACAGACGATCACCTGGGTTTGTGACGGGCAGTCCGTCCGCCGCAAGCGACAGGGGTTCCGACGAGACGTCTGTGGGGGACAGCCTGTCCCTCTCAAGCGAGGGGTGTAGCCGCATAGGGGATGCGGTGTCAGGGCCGCCAGAGATAGGCCCCAAGATGAGCTCTGCCCTGCTGATTGCGGGGCGGAGGGGCCGGGACAGTCCCGGTACCACAGTGTTTGAGGGGAAGCTCGTGGGGTTCAGCTACCGCAAATCGTTCAAGGCAGGCCCGGTCCGCGTGACCGCTTCGAAGCCCGGCATCAGCTACAGCGCGGGCGTGAAGGGAGCACGCGTCACCAAACGGGCCGACGGTCGCGTCCAGACGACCCTTTCGGCCCCGGGCACAGGCGTGCGCCACACCACGTCGCACGGCCGCCCCAGCGCCCGCCAGCCGTGGCGTCGTCCGGCAGGCACCCCCGAACGGCGGCCCGTACACCGTCCTCAGCGAGCACTACGCGTGAGCTGGTGAGCCCGCCAGATTCAAGGGCTTCGCGTTCCGCCGAGTCACGCTCTACCCGGACCGTGTGGAGATCAGACGCATGATCAGACGGATCGTCATACCTGCCCATGACATCGTCGAGGTGCGGGCCGGGAGGCCGTCGTTGTTGACGCATGGCTACCTGTGGTTCGTCGGGCCGGGCGAGGAACATGGATACACCTCGGACCGACACGTGATCATGTTCAACGCGTGGAGGCCGGGTCACCGCCGTACCTGGCGGCGTCTAGTGGAGTCGCTGACCCAGGGCTAACGTCGACGGCCCGCTGCCAGGCCGTTAGACCGGGCAGCGGGCCGTGCGGGCCGGTCTGCGGCCAGTTGGCACGAAGCGGCCCCGGCCGGGGATGATCCGGCCGGGGCCTGTCTGTACGTCAGCGGCCTGGAAAGTCCGGGTCGTCTTCGGCTCCCGGCAGTTCCGTGTCCCCCTGCGACCAGTGATTGACCCAGCCGCAGAGCCCGCAGGCGTAGCGCCCGTTCAGGCCGTGTACCTCAGCACCGCAGTCACGGCACCCCGTTGTCGTGATCTCGGAGCCGCCATGCGCTGCGGCCGTATCAGTGGGCGGCACGGCTTCCGGTGGCCATTCCTGCTTCATGCGCTGAGACTACCCGCGGGGCGGGCGTGCACCCGGTCTGCCATCCGCAGTTACCACACGACCAGCCGCCGTTGGGTCCCTGCGAGGTTGCCGCACCACAGTTCGGACAGTTCATATCTGCCTCCTAATCCCGGGCTGATCCCGGTTTCCCAGCCGCAATGGCTGGAGCAGATCCAACGGCCCAGATTGTCCTGGTAAGCCCAAGATCCGCAGTTCGGACAGTTCATCGCTTAGTCCTCCGGCAGTGTCATTGCGCGCGGCCCCGCCCGTCCCCTGGATGCGGGGGTACGGGACGGGCGGGGGGTCTGGGTCAGCTGGCGCTGAGGTTCTCGTGGTGGTCGACCAGGGCGTTGAGGACGCGGGCGAGTCTGCGGGCATGCGCGGCACTGCCGCCCGTCCCCGGGCGCGCCTGCTGGCTCAGCTTCCCGCGGGCCTCCCCGACGCACGCCAAAGCGCAGTAGCGGGGCACGTCGCCCTTCGGCAGGCGGCCGGCTGTCGCCTCGACTTCCGGGATGAGTAGTGCGATGTGTCCGCGCAGCTGCAGCGTGAGCGTCTCCAGCTCCTCAAGGCTGGGCAGTTGGGCGTCCTCGGCGAGCAGGCGGCGCACAGCGGAGTGCATGGTTGCAAGATCCGGAGGCGCCTGGTCCGGGTCTGCCGTAGCGGCGCCGTCTGTCGCGTTCTGTGTACGTCCGATAGCCACAACGCGATGATGAATGTGCACGGTGAGACGCGGATAGGTCGCGGCGTGGCCACGTGCGGCCACGTAGCGGCCACGGCCGGGAGAGAGCGCGATGACACCCCAGACTGGGCGGATGGGCCACAACGACGCGCTGAGAGCCGCACGGCTCCGTGCCGGCTGGCGCACGATCGGGCAGGCCGCGCTCGAGCTGACCGAGCACGGGCAACGGCTCCTCGACGACCGCCAGTTCGCCGTGTCGGCGCGCACCTGGCGCCGATGGGAAGGGGAGCGCCCCGGCTGGCCGTCGGAGGAGACCGCGATCGTCCTGCACGACGCGCTCGGCCGGTGGCCCGAAGACCTGGGATTCACCACGCCGCCGGGGTGGATCCGCCCTGAGCATCATGAAGAGGCCGATGTGAAACGCCGTGCTTTCGTGTCCGTCACCGCCGCCGCGCTCGTCGCCGGCCCCGTCGCACCCCAGCATGTCGACCCCGCCCTGATCGGCTACTTCCAGCAGCAGCTGGAGGGCCACTACCGGGCGGACATGTACCTCGGCCCCCACGACCTGATCGGCACCGTCTCGGCGCAGTACCAGCTGATCGACAAGCTGGTCCGCTCAGCGAAGGGCGAGACCCGCCGCGGCCTGCTCAGCGTCGGAGCGGCCTACGCCGCCTTGACCGGCTGGTTGTACCAGGACGCGGGCGACATGGACGGGGCGGGCTTTTGGCGTGGCGTCACTCAGGAGATCGCGATGCGCTCGAGGGACCCGCACCTCGTCGGCTACTCCCTCGTGAACCAAGCCCAGGTGCGCACCGACCTGGGGGACGGGCCCGCGGTCATCGACCTATGCGAGGCCGCGATCGAGGACTCCGGCCGGCTCGTGCCGAAGGTTCGGATCATGGCCCTCCAGCAGCAGGCCCACGGCGCCAGCCTCACCGGAGACCGTGACGCGGTGGACCAGCTCATCGACCAGGCCGACGGGCTCCTCGGCCGCAGGTGGACGGCAACGCCCTGGGCGGCTCGGTCGCGGCCAACACGACCACCGGCGAGGCGACATCCAGTGCGATCTCCACGTTGAGCCCGGGATCGCACACGGTGGACGCCACCTACAGCGGAAACTCCAACTTCAAGACGGCTACGGCCTCCCTGACCCAACAGGTCAACAAAGCGCCTGTGGTCACAACACTCACCTCCAGCGCGACGTCGTCCGCGTTCGGCCACGCGGTGACCTTCACCGACACCGTCTGTCCGGGTCCCGACAGCACCTCCCCGAGCTCACCGCCGACGGGAACCGTCACCATCAAGGACGGCAGCACCGTGCTCGGCACACCGACCCTGGTCCCGGGGGGGGGGGGGGGGGGGGGGGGGGGAGCCAACTGCAGCCAGGTCCAAGTCACTTCGTCAAACCTGCTGCCCGGCACGCACACCATCACGGCCGACTACGGCGGCGACGGCAACTACCTGCCAGCCGGTACCGAGACCTTCACCCAGACGGTCTCCTGCACCCGCACCATCACCGGCCAGGTCAACGGCGCCGTCTTCGCGACCCGTGAGAGCACCTGCATCATCGACGCCACGGTGCGAGGCGGGGTGAACGGTGTCCCAGGCGGTGCACTGTTCATCAGTAACTCGACCATCGGAGGCAGCGTCCAGTCCTCGAACGGCACCCTGTTCAGCATCTGCGACAGCTCCGTCATTGGGTCGGTGCAGGTCAACGGCGCCACGGGCTTTGTCCTCATCGGTGACCCGGGTGACGACCACTGCCCCGGCAACCGCATCACCACCGGCAGCGTGCAGCTGACCAACAACCATGCCGGCGCCGAGCTCGTCGCCAATAACATTGGCGGCTCGGTCCAGGTGAGCGGCACGACAGGCACCGGGCCGTTCCCGGCGGACAGCAGCGCCGGGATCGTGGGCAACACCATCGGCGGCTCGCTGGCCTGTGCGGGCAACGTCCCGCCACCGACCAACCGCGGCACGCCCAACACGGTGACGGGAAGCCGCACAGGCCAGTGCGCGGCACTCTGAGACCTGGTCCCTAGCACCACCGCACCACATCCGGCCAGGCCCACCAGGGCCTGGCCGGATGTGGTGCCGCACCGGGGCTGTTGTCCCGGCCGGGAGCCGTACGGGGCGCCATGTCACGCTCGGCGCCGGTCAGGCGCCCATGTCGTAGATGTACCAGCCCTGCCAGCCGCCGTCCTGCGACCCGCCGTTGCAGGGGTAGCCGCGCAGCAGGTCGGAGCCGCCGTTACCGGCGTCGGAGTCGTCCAGGCAGCGGCCGGTGTTCGCGTTCTGGAGCACCTGCTGGTAGTAGGAAGGGCTGGTGCCCGTATTGCGGTTGACGATCTTCCACTTCTGCCAGCCGCCGTCGTAACTACCCCCATTGCAGGAGTAGCCGCGGAGCAGCTCGGTCCCGTTCGGCCCGCCGTTTGAGTCGTCCAGGCACAGCCCAGTGCTCATGTTCTTGAGCTGGGCGTAGCCGTTGGGGTCCACGGAGATCACGCGCCACTTCTGCCAGCCCCCGCTGTAGCTGTTCTGGTAGCAGGGGAAGCCACGCAGGAGATTGCCGTCTTTGCTATTCGGGTCGATCGAGTCGTCCACGCATCGGTTGGTGTTGTCGTTCGGGCCGATCCAGTAGTCGTGCTCGACCTGCCAGTGGTCGGTGTTGACCCCGACCCCCGCGGCCGCCGTACCGGTCGCTACGGCAACGCCGCCGAGAGCGAGCCCGGCAGCCACAGCACCTTGGATAGCCCGCATGGTGACTTTCCGCATGGCGTTCACCCCATTCACGCATGGAAGGGTCAGCCCTGTCGCTTCCCTCGTGAGTGCCGTTCGGCCCGGTCCTGCGCGAAGCGGCAGGACCAGGCTGACGAGTTGATCTGGTGGAGTCCCGTTTCCCGTACGACTCCGGACAACCCCGCACACCCAGCCCGGCGGATTTTCACGCGCTCACCGCCGCTTCGCGCCAGGTGGAGGTGTTCGTGCCGGTGAGGCGGCGGATCAGTCAGCCGCCGCCCCAGCTGGGGGCGCCGAGGGTGTAGAGGAGGACGGTGACCGAGGCCAGGGTGAACGCAGTCAGCGTCAGGCGCTGCCAAGGGATGACTCGAAGCATTGAAGACTCCTTGAGTCGGTGGTGTCGGAGTGTGTCCGCCGGCGGATCAGTCAGCCGCCGCCCCAGCCGGGGGCGCCGAGGGTGTAGAGGAGGACGGTGACCGAGGCCAGGGTGAACGCGGTCTGCGTCAGGCGCTGCCAGGTGTGGGTGTGGGACATGGCTGGTTCCTTTCTTGAGCGGCGTTGGCTGGGTGGTGCATGGCGGTTGCGACGAGCAGGGCCGCGGCGATGGCCAGGAGCACGTCGCCGATGCTGGCGACGGCGTGGAGAGGCGGAAGGGGGATGGTGTCGCCCAGGGCGAGCAGACGGGTGCTGCGCCCGGCTGGCACGTTTTTGGCAGTCTGGGACCCGGCGCGCAGCCCGGCGACGGCCGCCGAGGAGAGGCTGTAGGGCATCCGGCCGTTGACGGCGATCGGCAGAGCGTTGAGGACGGCACCCGTGAGTGCCAGTCCCACCCCCGTCTTCAACGGCCAGGTCCTGTCTCGAGCGTTGACGCACAGCCAGAGGAGGGCAAGGGCGAAGGCCGACGCAAGCAGCGGTGCCCTGAGATGGCGTTCGGCAGCGTCGGGAAGGCTGGTGGTAGCGAGCTGCGCGACCTGCACGGCGGCTGCGAGCCACAGCAGCCGCATCCATCGCAGCCGCACGCCCGGCAGCCTGCTCAGCCGGCCACCGCTGAGATACCCCGCAGCCGTTCCGACGGCAACCGGTCCTCCGAACAGGATCAGCGCGGTGGCGCGCATGGCCCCACCCCGCAGGTGACGCGCCCCTCCACGCTCGTCCCCCGCCTCACTGCATTCTGGCGCCGCAGGATCCAAGCGTTCCTGGGCGCGACTCCTCCAGTCCAACTGGGCATGGCTGATCCTTTCGGCGTACTCAAGTGGGGATCGGCTTGGAAGCGCGGCCGGTGCACCAACCTGCGGCAAGAATGGCAGTTATCGATAAACGTTTGAATGACGCACAGGCCACCGGTGAAAGAGGAATACGCCAGTCTGGATCCGTGGCATGGGTGCCTCCTTCCGCGATCGTCGTGACGCACGAGGGTTCCCGGCAGGGCGCATACCAGGGAACCCTCGTCTATCCCGTTACAAGCCCTCCGCGGTCACCACACCGAGGCGACCGGCGACTCCACGTCGCCGTAATAGCCGTACTTGCCGTTGATAGTGGCCCAGAAGCCCACCCGCACCACGTACGCGCCGCCAGTGTCAGGGTTGTAGTTCTGACCGTCGTCGCTGATCCAGATGGCGTCGTTGGTGCCAGGCCCGTACCAGCCCATGCAGTGGTAGTCGTGCACATAGGACCAGCCACCGCGGCCGTCCGACTTCCACAACTGCGCGCATGGGAAGACGGCCGGGTGGTCGGGGCCGCTGCCAGGGTCGAGCGTGACAGCAATGCGGGCGTAGAAGCCACGCCCGTTGTTGCCCAACTGGTCCTCGATGCAGGAGTCCAGGTGGATACCGTAGCCCTCGTAGGCGAAGCTGCCGTCTTGGGTGTGTTCGGAGCGGCAGCCCCAGTTGCTGGTCGCCGCCGAAGCGTTGCTCGTGCTTGCCACGACGCCGCCCAGCGCCAGCGTCCCCACCATGGCCGCGCGCGCTATCCGGCTGATCTTCTTCACAGAATCCCCCATTTCCCCAGGCCGCCTTGTGACAGCCGGTGACAAGGTGGATTCAACTGGTCGTCGCAACACTTTGATCTCGGAGGTGTGCGACGTGGCCACGGCGGACTGGAGTTTGAAGACCAGCGATGTTCCGGAG